>NZ_JAVRBS010000011.1:30801-220935 GCF_034531155.1 Nostoc sp. ChiVER01
CGATGCGTTGCCACTGTCAGCCGATGCGTTGCCATTGTCAACCGATGCGTTGCCACTGTCAGCCGATGCGTTGCCATTGTCAACCGATGCGTTGCCATTGTCAGATTTAATTCGCTACGAATTAATGAAATGCTCTACTTAGCTTTAATCTAGTTTCTGACTTTTCACGTTATCTGGAAAAACTAACGCGAAACCTAACGCCTCAACCCCCTTTTCAGGTAAGGAAGCTAAAGTGTACACACAAGTCTCTTGACCTGCACCTTTGTTGCATTAATCATTTTTTGATTTGTGTGTACACCGTAAAGTAAGCAAGGGGGAGAATTCAAAGCCTCTTTTTTGCAAAGAGAGAGGTTTTCCAGATCCCGTGAAAAGTCAGAGTCGTTTGGTGTTTGGAACTCAAAGTTTCTTATTCCAAGCGAACTACCCTTGGATAATAAAATCAGATGCCTTGAGAATTGGCGCACCAGTTAGAGTCACAAATAGACCACCACTGCCGAAACCAGCCGTGTTGCCATTTTCGTTGTAGAACAACTGCCCACTCACAGGATCGTAGACAATTTTCGCCGTGCTAGTCCCGGCAGAAGAAGTAATTTCAAAATCACTCTCGTTACTAAAACCTATTCCCGCAACAGAAGTAATTGTATTAAAGGTAGTCTTATTCAGTACAATCTTGTCACTTTGTGTAATGACTGCAAAAAATCCACTGTAGAACCCACTAATACTATCTAGACCAACATCATTACTGTTAAAAGGAGCATCGGTATTGTAAACGAATCTGTCAACACCCTCACCACCTATGAGTACGTCATTGCCAGCACCGCCAACCAGAGTATCATCGCCAGCACCACCGATGAGGGTATCATTACCAGTTCCACCCCGTAGCAAATCATTGCCACTATTGCCGTTGATGATGTCATCACCTCCCTGACCATTAATCACATCGCCGGAGTCTTTAAAACCCGTAATGTTATTGTTAAGGTCATTGAGGAATGTAACGGTGTTTGGGTTAAATAAGTCAGTTTGAGTGGAGTTAGCATCGAAGACATCAAAACTGTCAACAATGCCCCTCTGGTTATCAAACAGGATATTGCCAATAGCTGGGCTGGTATCAGATGCTGGTAAATTATTCAGCTTTTCTAACAGGAAGTTTTCTAGAATGATTTTGGTATTGCTTGTATTTTCAAAAGTGAGTTCTAGATTGCTGCCATTTTGAGTTAATAGCAGATTTTTAGCAGTCAATCCTAATCTAGTAAAATCCAAAGTATCAACTTCAGCAATTACCGCCGTTGATGGATTTGAAGTATCAACTTCAGCAATTGGCACCGTTGATGGATTTGAAGTATCAACTTCAGCAGTTGCCGCCGTTGATGGATTTGAATCAATATCTACGCTACCTAAGCTCCCTACGCCGCCAAAGTCGGTTATGGTATCGATGCCATCGCCTCTTGAGAAGATGAATGTGTCTCGACCACCGTTACCAGTGAGCGTGTCGTTACCAGTTTTGCCCTCGATGATGTTGTTGTTGAATGTGCCGATAAGGATATCTGCATCAGGGGTGCCCGTAATCAATTTCTGGACAACACCCAAAGTGGTGGTTGCTACTGCACTAGTGTTACTCACATCTTGACCGTCATCGACGACAAACTCAATTGTGGTGTTAACAGTGGTAGCTGTACTGTTGTAGGTAACGCTACTGAGGACTTGTCGATAATTGGCAATGGTATCCGTACCACTAAGAGTGAGAGTGCCTGTGGTGAGGTTGTAGGTAGAAGTGATGTTGCCGATAGCAGTGGCATTGAGACTTTCGGTTGCGCCATTCAAGAGATTGGTAATGGTGATGGTGGCACCAGCTAGGGTAGTGCCATTGTCGTCGAGGGTGAAGTTGCTATCGATGATGGAGACAGGAGTACCGCTAAAGGTAGTGCTAAAATCAATACCCTGTAAGTTGCCGTTAAGGTCGAGAACAGGGGCGCGGTTGCCAAACACCACATAGCTTTGCCCTGAGCTGATGTCGTTGGGGTCGGCAAAGGGTGCTGCGATAATCAAGTCGTTAATACCGTCGCCGTTGACATCTCCGGCACTGGCAAGAGAGTAGCCTGAACGGTCATCTGAATTGATACCATTGATAGCAAAGCCATTTGTGCCGTTAAGGTTGAAGAGGTTGAGTTGGGCACCAAAACTCTCCCTGCTACCAAAGACCACGTAGCTTTGCCCTGAATTGGTGCCGTTGGGGTCGGCAAAGGGTGCCGCGATAATCAGGTCATCAATGCCGTCGCCGTTGATATCTCCGGCACTGCTGACAAAACTGCTGAAGAAGCCGTCACCTTTATTGAAGCCATTAATAGTGAAACCATTAGTGCCGTTGAGGGTGGAGAGGTTAAATTGGGCAGCAAAACTCCCCTTACTGCCAAACACCACATAGCTTTGCCCTGAATTGTCGCCGTTGCCGTCGGCAAAGGGTGCCTGAATAATCAGGTCGTCAATACCGTCGCCGTTGATATCTCCGGCACTGCTAACGGAGTTGCCTAAATGGTCATCTGGATTGATACCGTTGATGGCAAAGCCATTTGTGCCATTGAGGGTAGAGAGGTCTAATTGGGCATCAAAACCCCCCTTGCTGCCAAACACCACGTAGCTTTGCCCTAAGCTGATGTCGTTGGGGTCGGCAAAGGGTGCCCCGATAATCAGGTCGTCAATGCCGTCGCCGTTGATGTCTCCGGCACTACTAACAGAGGTGCCTAAAGAGTCATCTTCATTGATGCCATTGATGGTGAAACCATTAGTGCCGTTGAGGGTGGAGAGGTCTAATTGGGCAGTAAAACTTTTCTTACTGCCAAACACCACATAGCTTTGCCCTGAAGAGGTACCGTTGGGGGAAGCAAAGGGTGCCCCGATAATCAGGTCGTCAATGCCGTCGCCGTTGATGTCTCCGGCACTGCTAACAGAGTTGCCTAAGGAGTCATATTGATTGATGCCGTTGATGGTAAAACCATTTGTGCCGTTGAGGGTGGAGAGGTTGAATTGAGCATCAAAACCCCCCTTGCTGCCAAACACTACGTAGCTTTGCCCTGAAGTGATGCCGTTGGGTGAGGCACCATCTGCCCCAATAATCACGTCGTCAATGCCGTCGCCGTTGATGTCTCCGGCACTGCTAACAGAGTTGCCTGAATGGTCATCTGGATTGATGCCGTTAACGGCAAAGCCTGACCTGCCGTTGAGGGTGGAGAGGTAAAATTGGGTATCAAAACCCCCCTTGCTGCCAAACATCACGTAGCTTTGCCCTGAAGAGGTGCCGTTAGGGTCGGCAGCATCTGCCCCGATAATCAGGTCGTCAATACCGTCGCCGTTGATGTCTCCGGCACTGCTAATAGAGTCGCCTAAACGGTCATCTGGATTGATGCCGTTGATGGCAAAGCCATTTGTGCCGTTGAGGTTAGATAAGTTGAAAGCTGAATTTGCCATGAGTTCGTCCTTTTGTTTTGAAAACTAAAAGTTTGGTATTTGGAACTTGAAATTTAATGTTCTGTTTTAGAAGTTTGGTGTTCTAAGCGGATTACGCTGATGCGTAGGCATCGCTTCATAGTAGCTGGAGTGAGTTAATGTGATTAGAAGAGCATGGAGAAAAGGAGCAGGGAGCATGGGTATAAGCTCCGTCCTTGATGACGATCTATGCAGAAAGCCCAAACATCGCTGACCTCTGTAACCTTTACATTGCCTACTAGACGGTTTAACTAAGTGCCATTCAAGTCTAGTATGCTTGATGTTTTTGTAAGCGTTGAAGTATAAATTACAAACCCCAATAATTATGAAGGGTGGTGAGTAATGGATCAAGTTGACGGAAACAAACCTTTGCCATGCTTTGCTCTAAAATCTTGATCAAATACCCAAAATTTTCTTGTCAATTGCGTTTTTTGAAAAATTGTCCTTGATTTTAGTTTGGTTCTTGAAAGCAAAGCGCTCAAAGATGTCTCGACCAAACAAGCTTTAGCAATGTTAAATAATATTCTGCGTGCCAAATAGCAAGATAATCAACTGGTAGATTCAGGATTAACACGAGAAGATATATCACAAATTGCTAGATATTTGTGGATGTACACTTTGGCACGCGATGCCTACGGCGGGCTACGCCTACGCAGTTTCTCAATATTTAATCTCTAATTTTCAGTACGTCGCACACCAGCCAAAATAAATTTAACTGCTGCTTGAGTATGCTGCTCAATCATTTCTGAACTCAGCAGTTGCAAATCGGGTCTAGTATGCTTGATGTTTTCGTAAGCGTTGAAGTATAAATTACAAACCCCAATAATATGTAGGGTGGTGAGAAATGGATCGATCTGACGGAAACAACCTTCAGCCATCCCCCGCTCTAAAATCTTGATGAGATAGCTAAAATTCTCTTGCCAATTCCCCTGTTTGAAATACTTTCCCTGATTTTGGTTGGCTTCTTGAAACCAAAGCATTCCCCGGTGCGGGTGAGCAGCTTCATAAGCGATCGCTTCTTTGACAAGTACCTTCAACGCCTCCTCTGGTGGGAACTGATCTAAATTTAACTGCTCAAACCCTTCGTGCATCTCCACCGCCGGACGTTGCAGAACAGCTTCATATAGTCCTTCCTTGCTCTGGAAGTAGTAGTAAATCATCGCTTTGGTGACACCTGCACCTGTAGCGATCGCTTCTGTTCGCGCCCCACTAAGTCCATTTCTGGCAAACTCCGCTTCTGCCGCATCGAGAATCTGCTTTTTCGTCGCTTCTGCATCGCGCACCTGACGCGGCTTTTTAGCTGAGAATTTTGACTGCGTTGAACGACCCACGTTGCTCCATCATCATAACGAAAATATATTAACTAAAAAATTGGTTAGCAGTTGACATAGAAGATGAAATTTATTAAATTAATGTCTATTAACTAAAAAATTAGTTAATTAATTCAACAATGCACTAGCCAAAATTAGCCGAGCCAATGCGCGGTTGTATTAGTTCGTCTATTGCAGACAAGACTTTAATTATTCATCCCAATTTGCACTCAAAAGTAAGATGTCAGACAAATGATACACAACTTTTAACTTTCAATATTGTGTGACGTTTTACTAACCCATCTGCTGAACTTTAAATAAACAAATTATTAATATCTTGGAGGCAAAATGGAACCAATTTTACCTGGTGCACCTTGGTTAATCGCGCACAAATCTACATTAGGAGTAAATAAACCCAAAAAAATCGCTTTAAACGGACATGATTATGTTATTTGGCAAAACCAAAAAGGCGAAGTGTTTTCCCTTGATAACATCTGTCCACACATGCAAGCACCATTATCAGACGGCTGGGTTTGTCAAGAAAGAGATACTATTACTTGCCCTTTTCATGCACTAGAATTTGATGGACAAGGCAGACTACAGCAAGGAGATAAAAAAGACACTCAGCCAATTACTAAACCATTAGAGCTAATTATTAGCAATGATTGTATCTGGACGTATGCCGGATTTGAGCCAAGATTGCCCATCCCAGACTTGCATCAAAAAATTGTTAATAATTACGAGTTTATTGGAGTAACTGGAGATAAAAGTATTCAGGGTGACTTTTTGACTAATCTAATGGTTAACTATGACTATAACCACCAAAATGGGACTCATAAAGAACTATTTAAAATTACATTTTGTAATGTAAATTCTTTTGCAGAAAAAGGATACTACGCCACAGTCAATCAAGAACTGACAAGAGCCAATAACACGCTAGGAGAAATTTTCAAAAATCCTATTTTGGGAATCTTCCCTAAAACTCTTACTAACAGGCTTGAATACGCATTTCCTTCAACTACAGCTTTTTTTGCGAAAACACCTATTGGTGATATTGCTCAAATTCATATTCTCTACCCGGAAACAGAGAAAATCACCAAGACATTTATTTTGATGTATGCCAAAGTCGTTAATCCTTTGATGAAATATCTGTTTAAAAATTCAGTTTTACAAGCAGCAGCTACAGTTATTGAACAGGATACAGGTGCGGTTGAAAGTTTATATCCTCGGCAAAAACCAAAAATTAGATTGCCAAATGAAGAGATTATGTTCTATGCAGAAAGGCTCTACCGCGAGTGGTAATTTAGATTTGCAAAACCTAACTGCGCTTTACAATTAAGTAGATACTGTAGCTGATTACTGCTGGAGGTACTCAAATATGCGACAGCTAAAATCTGCTGAAGAAATGCCTGGTAGCTATGGCTTGCCCATCTTGGGGGAGACTTTGGAAGTATTTCGGGATTCAGAGTTGTATTTGTGGCGACGATTCCAGCAGTATGGTTCAGTTTTTAAGACGAGCGTCATGGGGCGTAAACGTGCTTATTTAATTGGCCCTGATGCTAATCGGCTGGTGCTGGTAGAACAGGCGGAACACATGTCATCGCGGATAGGGTGGTATTTCTTAGAATCAACATTTGGCAACAATATTTTATTACAAGATGGGGAAGAACATCGCCTAACTCGTCGCTTAATGTATCCAGCATTTCACGGAAAAGCGATCGCTACATATTTCGACACCATCCAAAATATTGTGCAAGGCTTCCTCAAATATTGGGGACAGAGAACGATTCCTTTAAATTCTAGTTTCCGCCAGCTTACCCTGATGGTTGCTACTCGCCTGTTTTTGGGAAGTCAAAACAAGAGCGAAGTTGAGCAAACTAGTCAGTGGTTTACACAACTGCTAGATGGCAGTATGACAATATTAAAATTGAATGTCCCTTTTACTTTATATAGTCGCGGTCAAAATGCTAGGGGTAAGTTAGTAGCTTTCTTGCGTCAAGCAATTGCACAGCGTATCGAGCAAGGTAATTTAGAAGAATCAAAAGATGTTTTGGGATTGCTGCTAGCGGCTGTTGATGAAGACGGCAATAAATTGAGCGAAGCACAAATAATCAACGAGGCATTGCTACTGTTATTTGCTGGACATGAGACAACAGCCTCTTTGCTCAGTTGGGTAATATTTGAACTAGGTAATCATCCGGAATGGCGAGAACGACTGCGCCAAGAACAATTAGCAGTTGTGGGGAATAATCCCCTTAACCTGTCCCATCTCAAACAATTTCCAGATTTAACCAACGTTTTAAAAGAAGTAGAACGGCTTTATCCGCCAGTGTATGCCTATAATCGTGGAGTCCTCAAGGATATTGAGTATGCAGGTTATCGCATTCCTGCTGGTTGGTTTGTGACTATCTCGCCGATGCTAACTCACCGTCTACCAGAACTGTATACCGATCCTGATCGCTTTGACCCCGATCGCTTTGCACCACCTCGTGAAGAAGATAAAAAACATCCTTTAGCACTAATGGGTTTTGGTTATGGTTCGCACCGATGTTTAGGTATGGAATTTGCCCAAATGGAAATGAAAATAGTGCTTTCTACACTGCTTCGCCATTACGACTGGACAGTAAAACCAGATTATTCTGCGATCGCTCCAATTCGTCAGCCTTCCAAAGTTAAAGATACTCTAGAAGCATATATTGAGCCTTTGCTGATAAAGCATCCCTTGAAGAGTCAAACATAAATCTTGGATGAAATAAATCTTGGATGAAACAAATCGATTTTCCACATCTAGCATGAAGTCATAGGTATTTAAAAAATCAGACTGCCACTTTTCAAGTTTTTGGCAAATTGATGGTTAACCTAGTATGTCAATCAAGTGCTAGGCTACAGTTAACAAGTTTGAGAGGCAATTATGACTGCCCTGATTCTGAACCTCAGCCCCACCATTGAACTAACAGATGAGCAGTTCTTCCAACTGTGTCAAAATAACCGAGATTTGCGACTTGAGCGCACGGCAGAGGGAGAATTGATTATCATGCCACCAACTGGATGGGGAACTGGAAATCGGAATAGTAAACTGACACAGCGCTTAGGTAATTGGGCTGACGCTGATGGCACAGGTTTGGCTTTTGATTCTTCAACTGGTTTCAAACTCCCCAATGGTGCAAATCGCTCTCCTGATGCATCCTGGGTGAGACGAGAGAGATTAGAAGCCCTGAATCCAGATCCCGCAAGATTTCTACCACTCGCTCCAGATTTTGCGGTAGAATTATGCTCTGCTTCAGACAGCTTAAAAACTGTGCAACAAAAAATGCAGGAGTACATTGACAACGGTGTGCGTTTAGGATGGCTGATCGATCCGCAAAACCAACAGGTGGAAATTTATCGTCTAGGACAGGAAGTTGAGGTTTTGCGATCGCCTACTAGCTTATCAGGAGAGGATGTATTGCCTGGGTTTGTGCTGGATTTGACGCAGATTTTGAGTTAAACGATGTCTCCGACGGGCTACGCCTACGCTCAATTTCACTCATTTCACAATCTGGGCAATTTACAACTCTAATTTGAGAAAAATTTACAGTCAAAAATACAAAATTAATATTGACTAAATATTAAAAACCCAGTTTGCAATAACCCGATAACAAAACCCAAAACACCACCTAAAGTTACAATCGCTTGTAATTCATTTTTTACAATTCCCTCAATTGCGGCTTCTAAATCAGCCGGTGAAGTTGATTTAACTCGGTCAACTATCACTTGATCTATCGATAAAATTGGAATTACTTGCGCCACAATTACTTCTAAATCTTTTTCCAAATACTTATCTAATATTAAAGCCAATTCTTGACTCATTACTTCTAAAGAAGTATTGACAACAGGTGAAGTACTCAGACGATTCAGCAGGACTACAGCAATATTTTCCCAATCAACAGAATCAGTTAATCCTTGTAAAAAATCACTGCCACTATTTTGTAAGTAATGGCGGACACTTTCGCGGGTAGTCTTTCTGAGCTGGCGCACCGTCCCAATTGGCAAGTTTTGTAATGATAAATTTTGCAGTAATTTCCGAATGCGATCGCGGATTTGCAAATCTTTAGTCAATTCTTGCAAGCGAGCATTAGCAGCCTCTTTTTCATCCAAACAAAAAGTTCTTAGCCGTGTGAGAGTATTACGTAAGCCAAACAAATTTGCTACTACCCAATAAGTCCCACTGGTTTTTTCGCGGAAGCCTTCATCAATAATTTGAATTGTGCGATCGGTCAAAAAATCAACTATCGTCTGTCGCAGCACATCTGGCGGTAAAACTGCTTGCAACAACCAATCAGCAAGCCGCGTGGCTTGTTCTTCACTCAATTGAAATTCCAGCAATATCTGATCAAAAATTTGATTGATCTGCGCTTCCAAAAAGTCTTCGCGCCGCGCTAAAACCTTGAGTAAGCGTGGCAAAGATTCCCCTATTAAATCCCGCAAAATCCCCGCCACAATTTTGGCACTTTTCTCGTTTTTATCTGTTTTTATTTGTTCAATAGCCAGCCGCAACAACCAGAGAATTGCTCCTTGTACGCGTTCTGTTTGTAACAAGCGCCGCGCCAGATTTTGCAATTCTTGTGGTGTCAAAAGTGACCCCATGATTGTCTTAGAAATGTTCAGAGCCAGACGTTCCTGGTTGCGGGGAATCAATCCAGGGGTGAAGGGTACTCTTCGTCCAGCAATGTAAATTGCTCGGTAAGGACGGAACAACATTTTGATGGCTATGTCATTTGTGAAATAGCCGATAATTCCACCCAGTACCGGGGGAGACACATAAAGCCAAAGATGAGACCAGTCCAAGGGAAGAATTAAAAAAGTTAGGAGTTTAGAGCTTAGAGTTAGGAGAGACGCGATTAATCGTGTCTGTACAAGAGTTAGGAGTTAGGAATGATAAATTTTAAATGAGAATTTATCACTACTCATAATTCATAACTTTTAACTAATAACTCCTAATTTACTAAGCACTAGCATTCCCATCATACCGTTCGCAATGGGGTAGTGTGTGGCAACAGCAAAACCAACTTGACGCGCTAACTCTATTTGCTCTCTGCCGATGGGAAAGCGGTCTAAGCTAGGGCTGATGTAAGCATATTCTTCTTTTAAACCTAAATAACTGGCAACTGGCACTACAAAATTGTCCAGATACAACTGCTGAAAGGTACGTAGCTGAGGATTACTCGGTCGATGAAAGTCTAATATTGCGGCTTTAGCACCTGGCTTCAAAACCCGATATAACTCTTGGAGACTGCGGGAAATATCTTTAACATTTCTTAAACCATAGCCCATTGTTGCGGCATCAAATTGGTTATCCTCAAAGGGTAAATTTAGCACGTCGGCTTCTATCCAGGCGATCGCAGGTTGGGGGTACTGCCAATATGAGCGTTCTTTAGCTTTTTCTAACAGGTTGGGTGAAAAATCCACTCCGTAAACCTTCCCTGTTGCCCCTACACGCCGTGCCAGACGTAAGGCTAAATCACCACTACCGCAACACAAATCTAATACAGTATCACCCGATTTAGCTGCACTCCATTTCACCGCCATTTCCTTCCATATTCGATGCTGTCCTAGACTCAACCAATCGTTCAACTGGTCATAAACTGGAGCAATACGGTTAAAAATGGACTGAATTTCGTTAGTCATTGGGTATTAGGTATTGGGCATAGGGCATAGGGCATTAGGCATTAGGCATTGGTTTTTCACTAATGACAAATGACTAATGACAAATGACTAATGACAACTAGTAAGAGCGATCGCTATCAGTTGGGCTGATAAATTAATTAGCATTAATTCATCTTCGCGTAAAGTGCAGGGTTGTTTCCACTGTAGGGATAATACGCCCAAAAGTTGATTACGGTAGCTAATTGGGATAACTAAATGTGCTTGCACACCCGTATTTTTGTAGTGAATAGCATCAACTAATTTAGTGTCTTTAGGTATATTTAAGGAAACTTGCATTTCCCCGGTGGCGATCGCTTCCTTTGTTAGTGGGTCAACAGATAGCCAATTTTCTATTGTACCTGTATCGCTGTAAGTTCCTTGAGTCGCAATCAGAGTATTTCCATCTGTCAGTTGGAGAATACACCCATCTGTTCCAAAAGTATCATTCACGGCCCTAGCAATTGGAGCGAGAGTTTCTTCTAAGCTAGAAACTGCTTGAGTTACCTGTACCAAAACACTCAGCAAGGCTATTTGAGCATGAGAACGGCGTAATTCTTCAGTACGTTGCTTGAGCAAGTCGTAGGTTTCTGCTGCTCTTTGCACCACTGCCTTCAGTTCGCCTGGGTCCCAAGGCTTGGTGATATATTTGTAGACTTGCCCTGCATTAATCGCTTCTACCAAGTCTTCAATATCAGTAAATCCGGTGAGAATTATCCTAACCGTATCGGGAAACTGAGGCACAGTCTTGCTGAGAAACTCTGTTCCTTTCATTTCTGGCATCCGTTGATCGGAGATAATCACCGCTACCTCCCCTTCTGCTGCCAAAACTTCTAGGGCGTTCACCCCACTATCAGCTTTTAAAACATTAAAGTCGCGTCGAAAGGTACGATAAAGCAGATCGAGATTATCTGGCTCATCGTCAACTACTAGGATTTTTAGCTTTTTTGATTGTTGGAGAGTCATCACTTGAGATTGGAGTTTATCAATTTCGAGAGTGGGCTTATCCATAAGATATTTCCTTTAAATATTCACTATCTTGTTATATTCCATACCAAGCTTAGTTGAGAATAGCTAAAATTTATCAAGGGTTTTTACGGAGTTATTTTGCATGTTTAAATACGATAGCTGTGATGTCACAGAGGAGATTTGCCTGCCCAAATATCTCTAGCAAGAAAAAATTGCACAAGAAGAATTAACTAGATAAGTTTCTACAGATAAACTCAAAGCAGTAGTTATACGCAAAACTTGCACCAATCCCAACAACTGCCTCAGAATTCATTCTGAGGCTATTATTGCATTCTTCTAAAGATGGCTCAAAAAGGATTAGAGTCCACGCTTAGTAGACTTACGCTAAAAGCCTGTGAAATAAATTTCTTGGCAAGCAAGTGGGCAGGTACAAGATATAACTATGGGTAGTTCATAGATTAAAATAAGACTTGCTCATGAGGTATTAATTAACCTCTCAAGTTGAAGCTCGCACTCCGATTATGACTGATCTACCACCCAACGCTCAGAATCCCGAAGAAAATGCTACCAACGATGTAGCACAAGAATTACTGCGAAGGCTGAGGCAAAAACAAGGTAACTGGGTGGAATGGGGAGCCGCGATCGCCTCGTTGCTAAAAACCGGTTACAACCCCCAAGACATTTTTGAGGCGACTGGATTTGAGCCGATTCAACAAAATCAGGTGGTTGTTGGTTCTCAAGTTTACAATTCTTTGGAAAAGTTTGGAGTATCGGAAGAAACGCGATCGCACTATGCCACACGCGGTAGTGATGTTTTATATGAACTGCGTTTGCTCACCCAAGAAGAACGTGCCGCCGCCGCCGAACTAATTTTCGTCCACAATGTTGATGCCGATGAGGCACGAGAAATAGCAAAAGCACTTAAAGAGTTCTCTTATTACCGCACTTTGCCAGAAGGGTTTTCTGCCCATCCTGGGGATGCTGTTGCTCATCAAGTTTGGAAACTGGCACGCCAAAATGCAGATTTACAACAGCGATCGCGCCTAATCGCCAAAGGTTTACGCTTTGCTCACACGCCAGCAGCAAGGCAAAAAATCGAACAACTACTGACTGATTTTACTACCGTTCCTCAACGTCCAGCGCCAATTTTACCCTTTTACCGCCTGGAAGTTGAAGAACAATTACCCCGAATCTTGCCTGTGGTAGGTGAGTTGCCATTATCACGGCAAGACTTGCAAGCTGTGCCCATAATGACAGAAATTGAACCATTTCGGATGGTCAAATTTGCTGGAGAGCAAGCTTGGGTGCCGTTACCAGGTTGGCAAGTGTTGTTGGGGGCAGAAGATCCAGTAGTGATTTTAGCGAATAGCGATCGCTTCCCCATCCAAACCCAAAGCCAAATCGGGCCGGTGGTAGTTGTGGTAGATCGTGCCAAACGAGAATGGGATGCCTCCAGCTACTTTGTTGTTGAAAATGGTGGTGAATTAGATTTTCAGTGGTTTGAAACTGAGCCAGAAATTCCCTTATTAGGACAAATTATTATCATTGTGCGTCCTAAGAAAATTCTGGATGAAGAATTAACTAAGGATTCCTGGCAGATTGACGAATAAATTCAATTTTAGACAGGACTAACTGCGTGATGTGATCTATATAATACCGTCTAAATAGCATATAGCAGTCGGGGTATTAGTTCATTTTTCGATTTGACCAATGCTGCCAGTTGCTTTAACTCTTTAAGCAGAGCAAGGCACTGGCTCCTTAATACTTTGTCTAAACTCTTTATTTTTCTCTATAAAACTTAGAAAATTTAAATAAATTTTCAAATAATTTCAAATAAAAGTTACTGGAGCAAGAATTTCAACAAATGTATCATTCTGAGCAAAATGCTTAAGAAATTAAGTATTTTCTTGGTTATTTTATTTTTTACGATATCTTCTTTTATTACCACAATTATTTAGTAAAAAACAGAATTTATTAGTGAGGGATTCAGAACTTTCACTAATTGGAAATTTAATGGGAAGAAAACAAACCCAATAGATTTCTGTTGATATAAATAACGCAAGGATTGTCCAACATCGCTATCAGTCGTTTGTAGCTGAATAAGGAGTTTTCCAAAAATGTCTCTAACTAAACGTTGTTTGGCTGAATTTATTGGTACATTGTGGCTTGTCTTAGGTGGTTGTGGTAGTGCTGTTCTAGCCGCAGCCTACACAGCAGATGCGGCAAAAATTAGCGAAAATACTTCTTTTCCACTAGGTATTGGATTAGTCGGTGTATCTTTGGCATTCGGGCTTACCGTCCTTACAGGGGTTTATGCTTTTGGTCATATTTCTGGTGGCCATTTCAATCCAGCTGTTTCCTTTGGACTGTGGGCAGGTAAACGCTTTCCTGGGTCTGACTTACTACCTTACATCGTCTCTCAAGTAATCGGTGCAGTTGTTGGTGCGGGCATTATCTACCTGATTGCGAGTGGCAAAGCTGGATTTACCTTAACTGGCTCTAACCCATTGGCCACTAATGGCTACGGGACTCATTCTCCAGGTAGTTACACACTGTTTGCTTGCTTGATTACTGAAGTTGTGATGACTTTCATGTTTCTATTGATTATTTTGGGTGTAACTGATAGGCGTGCTCCTAAAGGATTTGCACCACTGGCAATTGGTTTTGGACTCACTTTAATTCACCTGATTAGTATTCCTGTAACCAATACCTCGGTTAATCCTGCCCGTAGTACTGGAGTTGCTCTTTTTGCAGGTGTAGAACTTTTTTCTCAAGTTTGGCTGTTCTGGATAGCTCCGATTTTGGGAGCTATTTTAGCAGGATGGTTGTATGTCGCCGTCTTTAGTGAATCAACTGTAAGCGAACGGCAAAACATCGAAGAGCTAGTCTAAAAGTCATTTTCAACTGTACTAGTTGGCGCAATATTTGTGGTTTTACAGCAGCTGATCAAAACCGGCAATAGTTGGTGCTTGTTCCAATAATCAATCTTGAAGTGAAGCTGCGTAAGCACAGCCTGCCATAGGCATCGCTTGAGATTTCATTTTTAGACTTTTTAACAATTCCTTGACTGAAGAAATCACGCTTGGTTAATTTTTTCAATCAAGGGATTGGCAAAATGTTTAATTGCTCGCTCAGAAATTGCTTATCAATGCCAGGGTATTCTTGTGGCTTTCGCACTGAACTTAGTCCGGCGCGATCGCTAGCTAATTACTCTTACTCACAACCAATAAGAACCAATATAAAATCAGTATTTATCGAGTTTCAAGCTAACTCTGTAAGCATGAATAGCTTTATAGTCATTGTCAAACTGTTGTGACAACAACTTCATTAATGTATTTCTTACTGCCACAACAACAGGATTCTCTAATTGAGCAACTTTTCCTATTAGTAAAGATTGTTCAACAATCTTTTTGGTGCGAACCAGCCGCAGCGATTCGTATTGGCGCAAAGCTGCTGCGGGGTCTGAATGTTCTAGTAAACATTGGGTAACGACCAGCGCATCTTCAATTGCCATACACGCCCCTTGTCCCATCGTTGGTAGAGTAGGGTGTGCGGCATCACCAAGTAACGTGATGTTTGAAAAGCTCCATTTGGGAATCGGTACACGGTCATAAAGATCAGTCTTCAGAATACTGGTTTCATCAGTTGCAGCAATGAGTTCAGGAATGGGGGTAGGCCAATCTTGAAAAATTTCCTGAAGTTCTTGCTTGCGACCAACAGGTGCGTCGGATTGTCCTTCTGCGACTTTGGATGCTACATACCAATACATTCGCCCTTTACCAATCGTCACAAATCCGAAAGCTTTGGCGGAACCCAAAAATTCACAGATGTATCCACGTTTATAAGTGTCAGGTATGTAATTCGTTAGCCCTCGGTACGATGTCATCCCACGATAAATCGGTTTTGCTTCACCAAATAGTTGCGATCGCACTTTTGATTTGAGTCCATCGGCTCCAATCAATACATCGCCTTCCTCTGCTAAACCGCCAGTAAAATAGGCACGAACTTTGTTTTCAACTGGCTCAAAACGCTCAAACGCCTGACCCAAAACAAAATGCTCACTCGACAGTTTCCGCCAGAGCAGTGAGAGCAAATCAGCACGATGGATGGCTACGGCTGGCACTTCAAAATGATTGATGCAGAGGTTCATTAATTCTTTGCCCATCTGGGAGAAGAACTGATAATTAGTAATTGCATCGCTCTGGCGTAACACATCGTCCAATACGCCTAATTCCTTTAGGACATGGGTAGCATTCGCCCAAAGCGCTACTCCTGCCCCAACTTCGCGTAATGTTGCCGTGCGCTCGTAAACAATGGGTTCAAATCCAGCCCGGTAAAGAGCAAGCGCAGTTGCAGTGCCACCGATGCCACCGCCAACCAAAATAATTTTCTTTGCTGTTAGTATCTTCATATAGCTATTAGCTAATTGGTTTGCAATTAAATATTTGTCACCACAGATAAACAGTAATAATTTTTCATATCTGCGGTTTTGGAATTAAATTTAAAATATAAAATTTTATAATGTCAGACACTAATTTTACTGCTGCTTTGCCTCCAGAATCACTCCACCCAGAATTGTCTGAGCGATCGCCCGTGTCATTCCTACGGGCAGAAGCTATAGCACGCATCCGCAACGGTCTACGTCCTGGACAACAGCAAATGGCTGACTGGCAATCTGGCCCTTTAGCTATTTCTGCCGTTCCTGGTGCAGGCAAATCTACTGGGATGGCGGCGGCGGCAGCGATCGCGATCGCCCGTCAATATGAACGTTCATCCTCTCGTCGTCAATTAGTAGTTGTCACCTTTACTCGCTCTGCTGCTGCCAATATTAAAGCGAAGATTCGCCAATTCTTACGAGATGATTTATCTCTCCCTCAGACTGGATTTTTTGTTTACACCCTACACGGTCTAGCGTTAAACATTGCCAGTCGCCATTCTGATTTATCGGGTTTGCAGTTAGAAAATGTCACATTAATTACACCGACTCAAAGTCACCGTTTTATCAGAACAGCTGTAGAGCAATGGATTGCAAATAATCCCGGAATATATTTGCGGTTATTGGAAGGTCATCAATTTGACGGAGAAGAAACAGAAAGATTGCGTCGCCAATCGGTGCTGCGAACAGAAGTATTGCCAGAATTGGCTAATACGGTAATTCATGAAGCAAAAAGTTCTGGGATATCTCCAGAAAAGTTACGGGAGTGGAGTAAACAAACCACAGACGAATATGCAATTTTGAGCATAGCGGCGGGATTGTATGAGCAATATCAAAACTTAATGCGATCGCGTGATTTCATTGACTACGACGATATGATTTTAGCCGCACTGCGCGTTTTAGAAAACGATAGCGCCCGTAGGATTGAGCAAAACCAAATATTTGCCGTCTTTGAAGACGAAGCCCAAGATTCTAGCCCATTACAGACGCAGTTGTTAGAAATTTTGGCAAGTGATGGGGGAAATGAGGCAGGGGGCAGGGAGAGAATAATAACTCCTCAATCATCAGTCATCAGTCATCAGTCAGCACTCAACTTAGTCCGTGTTGGCGACCCCAACCAAGCGATTAACTCTACTTTTACCCCAGCCGATCCGATTTATTTTCGGCAATTTTGCGAAGAGTGCGATCGCATTCAACGATTGGCAACGATGGATCAAGCTGGTCGCAGTACTAGAATTATCATTGAAGCTGCTAACTTTGCCCTTAAATGGATTAATAATCAGTCCTTAGCAACAACGAATAACGGACAAAAGATTCCTGACAACCGACAAGTACCATTTCGCTTGCAAACAATTCGCCCTGTTGAAACAAACGATCCACAAAAGAACGCCAACCCAGCACCAGTAGGACGAGGACTAGAACTTTATACCCCGCGTGATATTCATCACACCGTTGAATTGTTATCTCAAAGAGTGATTGAGTTATTTGGCGAAGACCCAACACAAAATAGTGCAGCGATTTTAGTGCGAGAAAATCGCCAAGGACGATGGTTAGCAGAAGCTCTAGCATCTGTGTGCAAAGAGCATAATATTACACTTTACGATGTGGGAGAACGCGATCGCCGTTCCCATGTTCCCCAAGAGATTTTAGCATTACTGCAATTTTGCGATCGCCCCCACTCCCCCGATTACCTCAAAGCCGCACTAGAAGCATTAGTGCAGCGTCAATTAATACCTACTCAAGACCTCAACGCCCTTGCTAGCCTCCCAGAAGAATTTTTGTATCCTGGCCCTCTAGCAGCACCACAGCCAGAAACAGTCCAAAAAGCTGCTCGTTTGTGTCGCAGTTTACTTCGCGCCCGCTTGGAATTGCCACTGTACCAGCTAATTTCCTTTCTCGCCTTGACCTTAAATTACGACCAGGCAGAATTGGCAACTGCTGACAAACTTGCTGAACGGGTAAACCAGCAGATAGCAGGCAATAGTTCGATGGGGGGAATGCTGTCAGCTTTAAGTGAAATCGTTAGTTCCGAACGGTTTGAACCAGTAGAAACCGAAGATTCGGAAGAACGTTACACCCGTCGCGGTCAACTGACCATTATTACTATGCACAAAGCCAAAGGGCTAGATTGGGACTATGTGTTTCTTCCCTTCCTGCACGAAAACTTGATTCCTGGTAGATTTTGGGTTCCTCCCCAAAGCCAGTTCTTAGGGGATTTTACCTTATCAGAAGTAGCCCGCGCCCAAATTCGTGCTGCTCTCCACGGAGAATCTACTATACCAGATGTTACACAAGCATGGGAACAAGCAAAGCACTTGAAAATATCTGAGGAGTACCGTTTACTATATGTTGCGATGACACGAGCCAAGCGTCTGGTGTGGATGTCAGCAGCCCAGAAAGCCCCCTTTACTTGGAGTAAGCCGGACAATTTACAAGAACAAGCGCCTTGTCCAGTTTTTCCAGCATTAAAGCGTCAATTTCCTGAATGTGTGATGAATTTAGGAGTAATGGCCAAACAAGCGTGAGCAAAACTCTTAAGAAATTAATTGGAATGTACAGTTAGTGGCGATCCATACTGCGTAGTTTGACTAAAAAATAAAAATGTGTAGGTTGGGTTGAGGAACAAAACCCAACATTTCCAGGGCTTTGTTGGGTTTCACTAAAGTTCAACCCAACCTATAAATCTTCAAAACCTACGCAGTATTGAGTAGCGATCGCATTGTGAATATTTGTATGAAATAAGCTACCTATAGTGGAAGTTGCCGTTTGAAAATTGGTGTTATAAATTGGTGCTGAGATTTTAATTAGAAATTGATTTACCAATGAAAACCCAACAATTGACAACGACACAAGAAAATAGACCCAGCAAGACAAAAAAACAGTCTTTTCCTGGCATTAGTATTGGTACTCCTAAAGTACCATTCCGCCAATGCAAGAAAACTGTACAACAGCATGAGTTACTTAGTGACTGGGAACACGCGAGTTAATTTAGTTACATACTTTCTATTTAAATATTGAAGGTTGATGTACTACATCTTTACATCTGGCAATCCTTCCTCAAAGGTAATGGTTTCAATCCAAGGCACATTTTTCAAGCGATCGCTAACCTTGAATCCTTCACCACGCACACTCAAGTAAAACTGGGTGCGATCGCCTGCTAGCAGTTCCTGAATTGCCCCCTGAGTGACCAATCTGCCGTTTTTAAGAATTACCACTGTATCGCTGACTCGTTGCACATCATCAAGAATATGCGTCGAATAAAAAATTGTACACCGTCCCCGAAAGCTTTCGAGAATTTGTAACATATCACGTCGCCCCAATGGATCAAGGGCTGATGCTGGTTCATCAAGAATAATCAATTTCGGATCGCTAATTACAGCTTGAGCAATACCAAGACGTTGACGTTCACCTCCAGATAATCCCCTAACAGGGCGATCGGCTTTGCCATCCAAGCCTACAAGGTAAATTATTTCCTTAATTCGGTTTTCGATCGCAGCTTTGCTACCTTTGAAAAAAAACGAAGCGACGAAACGCAATGTTTCACGCGCACTCAAGTATCCATAGAAAGATGGATCTTGAGCAAGGAACCCAATTATGCTCCCGAATAGCAACACTGTCCTTAACAATGTTTTGACCCAAAATAGTGCCGTCCCCGCTTGAAGGCTTGACCAGTTCAAGCAGCAGCTTAATTGTAGTACTTTTGCCCGCCCCATTAGGGCCGAGAAAGCCGCAGATAGAGCCAGATGGTACGGCTAAATTTAATCTATCAACAACAGACTTTTGACCATAGGTCTTCGTTATGTTTTTTGTTGAAATAATCAGATCGTTTTGTGTCACAAAGTCTATAGGTGTGATTACAGAGCTATTTCGTTCTAGAAATAAACCGCCCAGAACTAAAGTTCCGCAGCGCATAGCCCAAGTCCATGCTTAATGGACTAAAAGCCTTTCTTAGTCGTCTTTAGACATTTGCTATTAGCCTCAGAATTTATTCTGAGGCAGGCTAAATGAGAATGAAATAACCCTGAGTGTAAGTAGAAATAGAACAGAGGTGAACATTATCAAAAATATTCTAAAATGTCTAACACAATATAAAGTACTACTGCCACTTGTGTTCTGAACGAAAAGACTTGTGTTCTGAACGAAACTACTTGTGTTCTGAACGAAAGCACTTGTGTTCTGAACGAAAGCACTCGTGTTCTGAACGAAACTACTTGTGTTCTGAACGAAACTACTTGTGTTCTGAACGAAACTACTTGTGTTCTGAACAAAAGCACTTGTGTTCTGAACGAAACTACTTGTGTTCTGAACAAAAGCACTTGTGTATAGACCGTAGCCTCTTCGGGAGGGGAGCATTTGCTTTACTCAAAGGCGGGTGGGGTTCCTTATTTTTGATTTATGCAAGAGACTCCATGAGTTGCACTCACAAGGAGCAATGAAAATTTATGTCCCTAATCCCTACTCCCCACTCCCTATTTTCAAGGTATGTCTGTTGTAAATTAGAAGTGCAATGGATTCTTTCTATCTATTGCCATGAGCCAACAATCTGAGTATTTCCCTTCATGTAGCTCATGGGCAGGTAATAGCTTTACTTTGACAAAACCAGATTTTTCATAGCAACGGATAGCGCGAGGATTGTTAACATGAGGATCTATGACAATTTTATGAGCTTGTCGCTGTTCAAAAAGATAACTGATAAATGCTGACAAGATTTTTGTACCAATTCCCTTGTTCCAATAGTCGGTTTCCCCTATAAACAAGTCAATTCCGTAGACATAATCAGTTTGATCGAGATGATACAATTGTCTATCGGTTTGGGATAAGTCGTTGAGCGCACAATACTGCAAATAACCAATGGGAATATTTCGATAGTAGAACAGACACGGAACAACCGGGTCATCTCCTCTAATCATCGGTTTGTACGTTTCTATAGTTCTTTCTAAATCAAAAGGATTATCTCTTCCTTCATAAAATTCTAAAACTTGTACATCAGTTAACCATTTTGCCATCAACTCATAATCATATATTTTATCTTCCATTAGACGAATAGCAATTTCGTCTTGTTCAATTAACATTTTCTGCATATAGGAATCGTATTTGATTTTTGAAATTATCTCCGTGGGCGGGGAGTGGGGAGTAGGGAGTAGGGAATAGGGAATTAGGCTTTTTAATTTGTACCAAGCTTTTTCAGAAATCAAACATTAGTCCTATAGATAAATTTTTCTAGCCAATAATATTTAAATAATTATACTTTGTTTAAAATATCTATTATTTTGCTGCAAAAATTATAAAAAAGCAAAAGGGAATCCCATGCCCGCTTCGTAAACATGGAATTCCCTTTAAATTTTGCCTTACCTCTAACAAAAGCTCCCTATGCCAAGCTTAAATTCACTTAATTGCCACCAGAGACAACAGATTTATTATGTATAGCAGTGTCTTCAGCCTTTCTCTGCCATTTACCATCGCTGCCTGGTTCGTATTCATTCTTTACACTATTCCAAGCAATTTCACGCGCACTCTCTTCATTTGAACCATTACTTTGAGTAGCACTCACTATATGCAGTTAGGAAAATCTGCTGTGCGTGTTCGGGTAACTGTTCTCTAATTTCACCGGGCAATTCATTTATTGTTTGATCATCCATAAACTTTCTCCGATTATATCAAGTTAAGTTCATGTTAAAAAACTTGCAAGTGAATTTCCTGTTTCTGAAAGTAGAGGAGTAAATAATCATACTTTTGGCTGAGTTAAGCGATTTTTAAATCAGCGATGCAATAATATTGATGCTCATCGCTAAAATTGTGGTATTGAAAAAGAAAGATAATATGCCATGTAGCAGAGTCAAGCGTCTCATATCGCGTGATGTCGTCTGTACATCTGAAACTTGGCTAGTCATGCCAACTACAAATGAATAATATAAAAACTCCCAATAGTCTGGATAGTCGTTATTAGGAAAATCTAAACCTTTAGTGATTTCTTCTCTATTATTACGACTAATAAATTTGTAATAACTATGTGCATATTGCACTGCAAACATCGTATGCACTAGTAACCAGGAACCGACAATAGTCATAATTGAAAGTATGACATGTAGGGTCAGCAGAGTTGTTGACAATCCTTTTTTCTCAGTTAATAAAAACCCGATCGCTAAAACACTAGCACAAGCCGCAGCTATCACCAGCATGAATATAGCTAAATGTCCTTCATATTCATTCTCAGCATAACGGCGAATTTTTTCTGGGGTAGCTTTGATCATCTTCCACCAGGTTACAGCTAAGAAAAAGTCAGCACCAAAGTTCCAAGCGCAGAGAATGCGAGTAGGTAAGTGCAGCCAAGACGGAAGAATTATTGAAACTAATCCAGCGAGTCCGATAGCAATGATCAGTCTGGGACGGGGGTCAAAGTTTTTAAATAAATAAAGTTTCACAAATATTGCGATCGCAGATGTTATCCAGTTATATATTACGAATTACGAATTATTTCAACTTGGCTCTAATCGTTTCTATTTATTGGCGATTAACACCCAAATTGCTCTGACCTAAGCGTGAAGCGGAACGCACTTGAATCACATTAGCATTACGCTCTAGATAGAATTCTACATCATCGACAAATCCCAGTAAAGCGCTTTTAAATTCTGCATATAAATAATCTTGGTTTTCGGTAATGATTTTAGTTCTTGGTAAGGACTTAATAATTTGTTTAAGATTACTAATCGCTTCTTCTGGACTAGATGTAAAAGTCAGTGGTGCAATTTTGTGGGTTGCATCTGTACTCTGACTAGAAACACAGTTAGGAGAATTAGGGCAAGGTGCTAATTTACCGTTGCTAATACCTAAATTATTTGGTCGTTTGCCAGCAAAAACCATAATTATGTCTCCGGGTAAGTGAATAAGTATACTCTCGCACATTTGGCTGAATCACTGTAATACCTTGGCTAATTGCATCTTCTGACAAATGACAGATTCACTAAAACATAGGTGATGCGTTCGCTCTATGATCCGTAAGTATCATCTAAGCGAAAACAGATTATGACGCAAACAATTTCAATTAACGACTCTCGGCGCTTGCAACTCACACCGTTAGAAATTCCATCCCGTTTGCTGTTGGGGCCTGGGCCCTCCAATGCCCATCCCGCAGTTCTCCAAGCAATGAATACTTCACCAGTTGGGCATCTTGACCCGGCTTTTCTCGCACTCATGGATGAAATTCAGTCGTTGCTACGCTACGTATGGCAAACAGAAAACCCACTCACCATTGCAGTCAGTGGTACGGGAACAGCCGCAATGGAAGCAACCATCGCCAATGCTGTAGAACCTGGTGATGTGGTTTTGATTGGTGTAGCTGGTTATTTTGGTAATCGCCTCGTAGATATGGCTGGACGTTATGGCGCGGATGTGCGAACCATTACCAAACCTTGGGGACAAGTTTTCAACCTCGATGAACTCCAAACTGCCTTAAAAACTCATCGTCCAACTATTTTAGCTCTAGTTCATGCCGAAACCTCCACCGGCGCACGTCAACCACTGGAAGGTGTCGCTGATTTGTGTCGTGAATTTGGCACTTTGTTGTTAGTTGATTCAGTCACAAGCTTGGGTGGTGTCCCCTTGTTTTTGGATAATTGGGGAGTTGACTTAGCTTATAGTTGTAGTCAAAAAGGATTGGGTTGCCCGCCTGGTGCTTCGCCTTTTACAATGAGTCCGCGTGCCGTTGAGAAATTGCAACAGCGCCAAACAAAGGTTGCAAACTGGTATTTGGATATGTTGTTACTGGGTAAGTATTGGGGCGCTGAACGCACCTATCACCATACAGCACCGATTAATTTATATTATGCATTGCGGGAAGCATTACGTTTGCTTGCAGAAGAGGGATTAGCAAACTCCTGGCAGCGTCATCAGAAAAACGTAGAATATCTCTGGGAAGGATTGGAGAGTTTAGGATTGAGTATGCATGTTGAGCAGCAGTATAGATTACCAACGCTTACTACTGTCTGCATTCCAACAGGGGTAGATGGGAAAGCGATCGCACGGCAGTTACTCAATGAGCATAATATTGAAATTGGCGGTGGTCTTGGCGAACTAGCTGGTAAAGTTTGGCGCGTCGGATTGATGGGCTTTAATAGTCGAAAGGAAAGTGTTGACCAACTTTTAGCAGCACTACGGCAAGTTTTACCTAAGTAGTTTGCCGGTTAGGGTGGTGCGTTAACAGTAGCTTAACGCACCTAATATAAAAGGCGTAGCCCACCGTAGGCATCGCGTTAAGATTCCTCTGAGAATTAAAGCAAACTCACTGCGATAAAAAACCGACAAGCAGTAGAGGCAAGAGTATTAGTAGGGACACAATTAATACGAGGGTTGCTGGCTCAATTTTAATTTGGTTCTTCTGTGGATCGCGCATTTGGCACTCCCTCGAACAATAAGTATATTAACTTAGCCTAAAGGATGTTTATTCCTTTTCCAAGCCTAATCAGGTTTAAAAATGTAAATTTTTTAAGTAAGCTAAATTTACATTTTTTGATTTTAATAACTGTTAATCTCTTGGTTCATCCTTCTATCTGCTTATTTCTTCCAAGGTAGTTTAGTTCCCATTTCAGTCAATGCAGAAAAGATGAGATAGAGAACGAGTAACCCAGCCGCCGCCAAAAAAGTTAGTAAATCGTTATCCATAAGTGCTATTTGCTAAAACTTCGCTAATCTAATATTTAGCATTTTTCTACAACCCTACAATCTTTGGTCTTTTGGGTGCAAACTATACCAGCCATACCAATGACGAACTGCTAGCCAAACGGCACAAAGCAAACCCGCAAGGCTGAGGGTTAGTCCACTAAACGGTATTAATAAGCCAAAGATGGGTAATACTGCTCCGGCAATAGTGCAGATAATAGCAGCAAGGGAAGCCCTGCGATTTGCCCCCAATCCCCATGTCAGAAACAGTAAGATAATGGAAATTAAAGTCCACGCTAACTGAGCATTTATGATGCGAGCTAGATAGGTCAACATCAATAGACAAGCAAAGAAAATACTAGCAGCGATCGCAATATTTTTAAAACTCATTGGCAGTGATAAATATAACAACAATATCCACCACAAAAATATTGCTGGTGCTAGCAATAAAAGACGTGGAATTACGCCAGTGTGACGAATAGGTTCGGTGTTGGTAAACACTCCAAATGGATTTTTGACTGAAACATTATCATCAAACTTCCAAGTAAATTGCGTACTGCGTCCGTCAGCTTTAATTTCATTAGGTACAATACCACTGGCAAAATCAGCCGGAGCAAAGTTAGCAATTGCTGTGAGGCGGAAGTTAGAAAGCAACTGTCCCGTTGCACTATAAACCCAACGCGGCCCTCCTTGAGCCTGATAGGTGACTCGAAAGGTAGTTTCTTCCCCTGGTTCTAAGCGGAAGGGAAAACTATAATTACCTGCGTTGGTTGGTTGTAGCCTAGTACTATCACGCTCAACTTTA
Organism: Nostoc sp. ChiVER01; assembly: GCF_034531155.1. Lineage (NCBI taxonomy): Bacteria > Bacillati > Cyanobacteriota > Cyanophyceae > Nostocales > Nostocaceae > Nostoc > Nostoc sp. ChiVER01. The sequence goes on from NZ_JAVRBS010000011.1 coordinate 56,138, forward strand.
TAGCTAGCAAGCAGTGTATAACCGTTAGGTGGTGGTGCTTCAAAGAAAAAATTATTAATATCCTTGAGTTGGTTAACTACTTTATAATCGGCAGTATAATTTGCCTGATAAACCGAGCTACGACCTGGAACATCTACGCTTTGGTCGAGCTTGACTTGAATTTGCGAACCACTCAGCATCAAGAAGCGAGTAATCTCTCGTGTCTGGTTGACCTTAACAATCTTGCCATTGATTTGAGTGTTATAAGAGTATGGCTCTTGAATAGAGTAGCGCACTTGCGGCGCAAATTGTTCGAGCCTTTCACCTGCAACAGTTTGAGCGACTTGAGCCGCTTTTGCTTGTTCCCAGTAGTGGTAGCGATTGCTTAAAGTCGAACAGAGAAAAAATCCCGGTACTAACAGAACTAATACTAGAGTTAAATGCTGTAATCCTCGCAGCAGTTGAGAATAACCAACAGCCCATTCGCCGATGAATATAAGTTGTTCCGGCTGGCTTCGACGGAGAGAAAAACTGATCAGTGCGATCGCAACTCCTAAAGCTACGACCAAAAATACTAATAAAAGTGAAGCTTTGAGCGCCTGGGTTCCAAATTGGACAAGCTCAATTGGATGCGTCAAATCAGGTAATCCGGGAATACCTTGTGCAGAAGATGACATTGGTTGATTTTTGCAGAATTTGGAGAACCAGACCGATAAAATCTCTTAAAAGTTTCAAGAAAAAAGTTTTATTTGATACGCAAACAGTTTAAACAAATGCTGCACTGGCTCTAACCTGACTTACAAAAAACTTTCTCAAATCCTTATTGCTCTGTGTCGCGCCAGTCGCTACAACGGGGGGAACCCCCGCAACGCGCTGGCTTCTCTGTGCCTCTGTGGTAGGCTGCAACAAGCCGCTGACGCTCCTTCTCTGCGAGACGCTACGCGAACGTTGCTAATGCGTCTACGTTTTTCCGGTATCCATCTGTAATTACTATTGCAGGACTTACGCAAAAATTGCCGAAAAGCTTAATTTATCGAACCGCCAAGACGCCAAGAACGCCTTCTCTGCGAGAGGCTTCCGCCAACGCGCAGCGTCTCGTAGAGAAGAATTCGTAGAGTGTGCGTAAGTTTTATATTGGTATAAATTTCAAAAGCCCAGTCTTCATGACCAGGCTTTTAAAACAATGGGGCTATATTCCCCGAAGGTTAATTATAAAGTTTCAGTATAAAATTGATGCTCTAATAAGTGATACTACTTTCCTGTTCTCGATTCCGGAAAATTCGCTAAAAATTTTTGAGTAGCCTTTTTGTCCCAAAATCCAGTAAGCCACTGGCAACTTCAGCGTGTAGGATTTAAAAATATTGATTTTCCGGCTTTTGCTGATGAATAATGAATTTGGTAGCTGGCAAGAATGGCTGACAGTATTCACCTATCTAGGTTTTACGGTCTTTATTATCTGGCGCGTGTTTTCTACCCAGAAGAATTAAAAAAGCTACATATAATTTCACAGACGCGATTAATCGCGTCTTTTCAAATCCCTTTAAATCCCATACCTTGCTCTATTTGAGTTGCAACTTTACGAGAAATCTGAAAGCGAACAGCAACTTGACTAAGGAATATCCCCACTAAAATCAAGCTACCACCGATATATTGAGCGAAAGTAGGAACTTCACCCAATACCAAATAAGCTGTCAAAATTCCCACAATTGGAGTAAAAGAGCCAGCTAAGGAAGCCGTTGACACGGTAGAAGCTCTCAAGCCCTTGAGCCAAAATGACTGGCCTAAAACCACAATCACAGCAGCATAAACAAGCATCCACTGCCACAAAAAAGGTGAAAATGCATCCATAAAGTGGTGGCTACCATAGAGAACTAAAGCAGCAAAGAAAAATATTACAGTTCCTAGAGCAGTACGAAAGATACTAAAGATTCCCACTGGGATATCAGAAAGCCATTCTTTAACAATAATCGTTGAAACTACTGAAGCAACAGCTGCGATCGCTGCCAATAATTCCCCAATACCTAATTTGAAAGCACCCATGTTGATCATAGTCGTCTGTGAGGGTTGCAGGAGAATAGTTAGGGTAACACCAACAAATGCAGCGATCGCTCCTACAACTTCCCAACGATTTACCCGTTCCCTCAGTAACCAGACTGATAAAGCCATACCCAGAGGTGGTTCCAAGCGTCCAATCAAAATAATATTGTTAACCCCTGTTAATGCTAATGCCTGAAAAATTAAGCCAGGGACAAGCGCTCCTGATAAAATAGCTACTGCTATCAGCGCCAACCAATCTGTCTTTGACAATTGCTGCAAAGCCTTTTTGTTCCACTGTCGCCTATAAATAGGTAACATAACTATCAAGGCACATAGATTTCCTACGAATAAAACATTACATAGAGAAATCGGATTTCGACCATCTATCAAATGTTGAGCGCCAATTTGTGTCAGCTTGCGGGTAACTGCACTCGAAGCTCCAAAAATTAAAATTGCTAGCCAGAGATAGGTTTGACCGGGAATTTTATAAATCAAAGAATACCATTTTCTCGGTCTGCTCATAATAATACTGCTGTAAAAAATACTTTTTTTTACTATACTCCGCTACCTTGGGTAAATTAAGTTGAGATAAATCTGAGAAAACACTTAAAGCAGGCTGAGATTGAAAATTTCACAGTTTCCTGAGAATATGCTGAGTCTCAACTAAATTTTTCTAAGGGATAAATTCAGACAATTACTAGACTGGTTTCATTTGAGCTTTAGTAGCAGATGGGATGCTTTATTCATCGGGAAACTTCAACACAAGGAAAAACAAATGAAAATTGCTTCTTCTCTGCTTACAGGTGTTGCTCTTGTTGGTATGTTAACAGTCTGGGATGTTCCACTTAAAATTGTCAGTCCTTCACTGGTGCAAGCATCAGCCGCAGAAAAGAAAGATGTTACAGGTTTAACTACTCAACAAAAGATTGATTTAGTCATCAAGCATAAGGGTCAGTTTGGTGGTGGTGATGAACTACGTCGTTTCTTTTTTGGCGATCTTGAACCACTAGGTATTCAACCCGGTGGCGCAGGTATGGTGGTTAATCTTTACAATAAAGCCAATAATGTGACCTTTTCTTACTGTTCTACCTTTGATGTAGTAGTTGCGGTCAAAAAAGGTAAAGTAACAAAATTTGAGGCTGATGAGGTCAAGTAATTATTAGTTGTAATTAAGTAGACATAAATAATTGAAGAAGAATTCAGGAGCGTCTTTGGCTTTGCTCCTGAATCCTGAATTCTGTTTGATAACTAATTTGTAACTTTTGATCAAAGGTCAGATATGGAATTTAGAGATGCTATCTTGTTGTTACATCCAGCGATCGCTGTACTCGTAGTATTTCCTTTAATTGGGATCATTATCAACCGCGCTTTGCAAGTCCGTCAACGCCGATTGCAAACTTTAGCCATAGGTAAGAGTAAAATTCCTCCCACTGTAGGACAAGAGCATACGCAGTTGGGTCGCTGGCTAACTGGAGCAGTTGTAGGTATTGTTTTAATAGCGTTTGCCTACGATATTTTTGGTAATATTTTAGATAAGCAACTTTGGATTAAAGCACCATTTCAGGTAATATTTATCGGGTTATTGTTTGTGGCTGCGATCGCTTCTCTATATTTACTTTATCAGGCAAAGCAAAAAAACTGGCGTGCCATATTTGCAACCCTCACAGGAATAGGATTAGTAGTGCTTGGATGTCAAGATGGTATCTACCGCAAAACTGACCAATGGTACACTTCTCACTATTATTATGGGCTAACCTCTGCTCTACTAATGATTATTTCACTCTCCATTTTGCCAGAAATTTATAAAGATAAGACCAATCGCTGGCGTAAGGTTCACATTACTATTAGTTCCCTTGCTCTATTACTATTTATCGGACAGGGGATAACAGGAACGCGAGCATTGTTAGAAGTTCCTCTCACTTGGCAAGAACGCTATATAAATATGCTTTATGAGCAAAAATGTGATACAAAACCTTGTATAGTCCAGCCACAATCTTTACCTAAAAACTAATAATGAACAACAATATTATCAATACTCTAGACAAAAATAAAAGTGAAGCAACCCACAAATATTTGGATAAATCTTGATCCTTTTTCATTGCAATTACGCCTTACCATTGGTATTGCTACATTTTCAACTTTAATATTAGGTAGTTTTGCTGCATGGACTAGTTGGAAAATGCAGCAAATTTTGATTGATAGTCGTAAGCATAATATAGAAGAAATCACTGAGCGTTTGCCGCGTGATGTGCAACTTTACAGTGAAATGATGCAACCTGAAACTGGATTGCAAAAAGCTATTAATAACTTAGCGAATACCAACTTATTTTTATGGTTAAAAAATCCTGATAATAAAATTTTGATAAAATCTGCTACTTTGGATTTATTATCTAAATCTACGGTTACTGAGTTAATGTCCCTTAGTAATATGCAGATTAAACCACAAATTTACAAAGTTAATCAAAGGTACTTTGTTATTAGTAGTAGTCTTTTGCAAGTGCAGGGTAAGTATCTGGGTAAGCTATTTGTAGTACATGACATTACTCGTGAGCAGACAATGTTTATGGCAATGCTACAAAGTTTGAATATTAGCTGTATTTTGGCAATTATTGTAATAATAACTATAAGTGCATTTTATATTAAGCGTTCTCTACAACCACTGCGCCAGCTAAGTCAGATGACTTCTGTCATTTCTATAGAAGATTTAGGAAAAGCACAATTATATGTTGACAATGCACCTACTGAAGTCAAAGAATTAGCTCAAACTTTAAGCATGTTGTTATCGCGCCTCTCGCAATCTTGGGAGCAAGAACGAGAATTTGTGAGTAATGTTTCTCACGAATTACGTACACCATTGACGATTGTACATGGTTACTTACAAAGCGTCTTGCGGCGGCAGAATAACTTAACCGAAATTCAACAAGAAGCTTTAGAAACTGCTGCCTCAGAAGCCGAACGAACTATTCGCTTGCTACAAGATTTACTTGATTTAGCAAGAGCAGATAGTGGTTATTTGAATTTTCAGATGAAATCTTATGTGTTGAATGACTTAGTTGAAGAGGTCGTAGTGATGGCGCAAAAATATAGCGATCGCTTAATTACAATCGAGTCAACAACTTATCCTATTGGCGTGAGAGTAGATTACAGCCGTTTTAAACAAATATTGCTCAATTTAATTAATAATGCTATTAGTTATTCTGAAGCTAATACACCTATAAATTTAAAATTAAATCAGGTTCATAACAAAGCAATTATTCAAGTTTGTGACCAAGGTTATGGTATTCCTTTACAACACCAAACACGTATTTTTGAGCGATTTTACCGCGTAGATGAATCCCGTTCTCATGCTACTGGCGGTTGTGGTTTGGGTTTATCCATTGTTAAGACTCTTGTAGAGGGTATGGGTGGTAATGTATCTGTGCAATCAAAATTAGGAGAAGGGAGTGTGTTTACCATCACTCTACTTACATAGCTAGTCAAAGTCAGGTTAAAGTAGCACTTTCATTGTCACCCTATCCGCTTTAATATTACAAATATGGCAGCAAATATCCTCTTAGTTGAAGATGAAGTTAAACTGGCGCGATTTGTTGAATTAGAACTAAGTAGTGAAGGTTACAATATAAACGTGGCACATGATGGCATCGCTGGTTTAACATTAGCACGGGAGTTATCGCCAGATTTAGTTATTCTTGATTGGATGCTTCCAGGACTGTCAGGCTTGGAAATCTGTCGTCGGTTGCGGGCAACTGGTATTTCCGTACCAGTAATTTTACTGACAGCAAAAGATGAAGTTAATGATCGCGTCGCAGGTTTGGATGCAGGAGCTGATGATTATGTAGTCAAACCATTTAGTATAGAAGAACTTCTAGCTAGAATCCGCGCTCATCTACGGCGTACTCAAGAAACAGATCAGGATATTTTTCAGTTTGAAGACTTGAGTTTAAATCACCGGACTCGCCAAGTTTTCCGGGGTAAACGGGCAATTGAGTTAACGGCTAAAGAGTTTGACTTGTTAGAATATATACTCTCGCATCCCCGTCAGGTATTTACTAAAGACCAAATTTTACAAAAAGTTTGGGGTTACGATTTTATGGGTAATTCCAATATTATTGAAGTATACATCCGCTACTTGCGCCTAAAACTAGAAGAAAATAATGAAAAACGCTTGATTCATACCGTGCGTGGAGTAGGGTACGTACTGCGAGAATAGTCAGCCCCGCGATCGGGGAAGTCAAGAGTCAAAAATCAAAAGTCAAAAGTTAAAACATTTTATTTTTATTCATATCCTTGGGTTAATATCATTTCCTCTCAAAGGAACGATATTAACCCAAGGATTTATTTGATAAAATCAATTTTCACACCAAAATACCAATTCTTAATACTGTACGTAATTGAGAAAGTTAGATTACATCTGGCTAGGTTTCCACCATTTGTATCTGTAGTCTTATTAGTCTTATTTTGGAGAATTGATATAAGATATGTGCAACAATTAGTCAGTCTTAAGGACGATAAAATTGCGAATAAAAACAAATTTCGAGCAATCTTGGATTGTACGCTGTTTTCTAGCAGTACTGCTTTTTGGTCAAGTGTGGCTACATTTCCTCCAAGGAAAAACATACTATCGCAAGATTATGCAACATCTAGTGACTGCTGGGCCAAGTTCTATCTCTCCAGTTCTCTTGGTTAGCGGTTTTGCAGGAATGATTTTTACTCTTCAGATGGCAAGAGAATTAATCCGATTTGGGGCTATCAATGCTGTGGGGGGTGCTTTTGCCTTAGCTTTTTGTAAAGAATTAGCTCCAATTTTGACTGCTAGTATTATGGCGGCACAAGTAGGTTCTGCTTTTGCAGCAGAAATCGGTGCAATGCAAGTCACAGAGCAAATTGATGCACTTTATATGCTCAAAACTGATCCAATTGATTATCTAGTAGTTCCTAGAGTAATTGCTTGTAGTTTAATGGTACCTTTAATAACGATTTTGGCTTTAGTTACAGGTATCTTTGGGGGAGCTTTAGCCGCATCATATTTTTATAAAATTATTCCCGAAACATTTTTAGAATCAGTTAGAGATTTTTTAGAACCGTCAGATTTGTTTATTATTTTGCTAAAAGGGTTTATTTTTGGTGTGCTAATTGCGATTATTGGCTGTAGTTGGGGATTAACTACTAAGGGGGGAGCAAAAGAAGTAGGAGAATCGGCAACAAAAGCAGTGGTTACTAGTTGGATATCAATTTTTGTGATGGATTTTTTCCTTTCTGTACTGCTGTTTGAACAGCCTGCATTTTGAAGTATTAAATCAGTGAATAGTCAACATTTATCAGTTATCACAGTCACAAGACGGGGATTTAATCGTAATTTATGGAGAATTTAGAAAAAGTAAATTTAGAATCTAAAAGACTGATTTTGCAACTGATTTCGTTGGAACATACAGAAGATGTATTTCGAGAATTTACAAGCGAAATTACTATCTTTATGTATCCGAAACCAGTCCAGAGTTTTAGTGAAACCGAAAATATAATCAAAGATATGATTCTACAACGAGAAAATCACACTGATTTAGTGTTGGTAATTCTCAAGAAGGAGCATTTAGAGTTTTTAGGAATTTGCGAGGTTGGGGCTATTGATACTCATACACCGGAGTTAGGAATTTGGCTTAAGAAATCCGCTCATGGTCATGGTTTTGGTAGAGAGGCAATTCATGCATTAAAAGGCTGGGTGGATAAAAATTTGGAATACAATTATCTTTCCTACCCTGTTGATAAAAGAAATATCCCCAGTCGGAAAATTGCCGAAAGTCTTGGGGGTAAAATATTTCGAGAGTTTCAACAAATTAACGAGAGTGGTTATCTTCTTGATGAGGTTGAATACAGAATTTATAAATAAACGTAAAAAAGCCGATGACTTAAGGAAATTACCAAAATTCACGAATATATTAACTTGTAGATTAGCGCACCCAAGGCCAAACCGATCAATGAAAAGGCAGATGTAGTCCAAAAGGCTAGCCCTTCCCTAAGACCTGCTGTTTGAAAGTCTATCTTAACTAAGATAGTTGCCGAAACGATTAGTAAAGTATCAAGAAATACTCGAAACCAGGCAATCATAATAAAAAACAAGAAAGCTGCTAAAACAGCAACGGCGAAAGACCTCGTATTTGATTTAATCAAAATACTGAAGTAATATGTCATTTTCGTCCAAGGAATGGTCAACGTTACTATTAAAAGCAAGATAGCAATGACAGTTGCCACCCACACAGACTGGGGAGCGCGTGTTTCAGATATTACCCAGCCCAGAGTACTGTAACTAAGCAGTACTAATGCCAGGGATACCCAAGGAACTCTTTGCGAAATTGACATGGGTTAATACTCCTAGTACAAGGTAAACAAGAGGAAAAGGGGCAGGGAGCGGGGAGCAGGGGGAAAATCTTCATACATAAATGTATTGACTCTGAAAGTTTGGACGTATTATTTTTGGTGTTACATATCTCTAAACAAATATCTTTACTTTTGGGTATAAATAAATTTAGGGCTACTAAAATTGTGGCAGGTGAATTACAGTATCTTTCCCTCTGCTCTCCTGATTCTTGGGTCAAGGTCTTATTCCATTATTGAATTTTATAACTATTGACTAATAGCTAAACAATCATTTTCTGCCCACCAAGCGTAGATGGGTGTGTTGCGGTCTGGTAAAACGCCAAAAGTATTCGGTTGCAACACATTTATACTAATGCCATTTGTTAATTCCACAACATAATTAACATGTGTGCCTAAATACATAATATTGACAAGCCGTCCTTCAAAACAGTTAGTTGGCAAGTTGGGTGGATAAAGCGAAAGTTGTATTTTTTCTGGACGCACGCAAACTACCACTGCTTGTGATAATTCAGACGGTGTATCTTCTGCGCGACTAATGATAATTGAGAGTCCCGTTTTTGTGGAAATTTTAATATTAGAAGAGTCTACCGCGACAATTTCACCACTAAATAAATTAGTATCGCCAATAAAATCAGCAACAAAGGATGTACAAGGACGTTCGTAAATTTGGCTAGGAGTGCCAACTTGTTCAATTTTGCCTTGGTTCATCACAGCAATGCGATCGCTCAAAGATAATGCTTCTTCTTGGTCGTGTGTCACCATCACAAAGGTCACTCCCAAATCTTTGTGTAAATTTGATAACTCCACCTGCATTTCTTTACGTAGTTTTAAATCTAACGCCCCTAAAGGTTCATCTAGTAATACCACGGTGGGACGGTTGACTAAAGCTCTTGCTAAAGCGACTCGCTGCTGTTGACCACCAGAAAGTTGATTGGGAAAGCGCGATCGCAAACTTTCCATTTTCACGAGTTTTAAAGCTTCTTCGACTCTAGCTTCAATTTTCGATTTGGTTATTTTTTTTAACCGTAGTCCGAAGGCGATGTTATTCCAGACATTCAGGTGGTTAAATAGAGCGTAACTTTGAAATACAGTATTGACGGGTCGGCGGTAAGGCGGCACATTAGTCATAGACTGACCCTGAATCAACACCTTACCAGCGTCAGCGATTTCAAACCCAGCGATTAAACGCAGTGTTGTTGTTTTACCACAACCGGAGGGGCCTAAAATACTAAAAAATTCTCCTTGTCTGATATCCAAATCGATTCCATTTACTGCTGGTTCTTGGTTAAAAAACTTGAACACATTACGCAGTTCAACATCAAGTGGCTGAAAATTTGTTATCCCCCTTTGATTCTGCATGACAATTTGAGCCATAATCCTCAGTAGAATGCCGTGATATTACGTGATGTCAGTAGTCTATTGGGCAGACTAGATTTGACACTTTGGTTCATTGTATCCGCCAAAAACAATTGTTCAAGAATATACTTGTCCAATTCTTTTATACCCAGTACTGGGCATGAGTTTAGGGTAATTGTATACAGATAATACCTCTATTGGAATCATTATTTGTCTTATGTCTTTATTTCCATCAATTGGCAGCAAAAAAGATACACGTACAGTTGGACGTGGTTTCCAATCAATATTTTTAATCGTATTTACCGGATTAATACTCGCTGGTATTGAGGCTCGTTTGGCATATTTGCAAATTGTTGAGGGGCCAAAACTCCGGGAACGAGCCGAAGCAAACCGCGTTCGGATGATTCTTAAACAACCCGAACGGGGAAATATTTTTGACCGCAATGGTAAACTTTTAGCCACTACTCGCTATCCTAGTTCTGTATATTTGTGGCCGATGGCACATACTAAGCCTTCCTGGTCTGTAGTGGGCCCGCGTCTAGCGCAAATTCTCAACATTCCCCAAGATGAAATGGAAAAGAAATTAGAACAAGCTGGTGCTAATTCTTCTTCACTCATCCGGGTTGCTCGTGATCTAAATGAAGCAGAAATCACGGCATTAAAGGAGTATAAAAATGATCTCCCGGAAGTAGAAATCAATACAGATTCCGTGCGTTATTATCCCCACGGTAAAGAATTGGCTCATGTACTAGGTTATACGCGAGAGTTGACCCCCGACCAGTTAAAAGACAAGAAGCAGCAAGGCTACCGACTCGGAGATGTAATTGGTCAAATGGGGGTGGAAAAGGCTTATGAGAAAATGCTACGTGGTGAATGGGGCGGTCAGCAGGTGGAAGTGGATGGTGCAGGTAGACCAATCCGGGTTTTGGGGGAAAAACAGGCAAAAGCTGGTAACGATTTGCACCTGACCATAGATTTAGATGTGCAAAAGGCAGCAGAAAAAGCTTTGGGAAATCACCGAGGTGCGATCGCAGCACTCGATCCAAATAACGGTGCTGTTTTAGCACTGGTATCTTACCCCACCTTTGACCCGAATATCTTCTCCAAACAAAAACTCTCCCAGAAAGATTGGGAAACCTTGCAAGGTAAAGATCATCCTCTGGTTAATCGTGCCTTGAGTGCCTTTCCTCCCGCCAGTACTTTCAAAATTGTCACCACCACAGCCGGGTTGGAATCAGGTGAATTTTCTCCTGATACAATATTACAGACCTTTGGTTCTCTGACCGTTGGTGGGGTAACTTTTGGTGAGTGGAACCATGCTGGATTTGGGCCATTAGGATTTCCCAGAGCGATCGCTATGAGTAGTGATACTTTCTTCTATCAAGTTGGTAGAAAAGTCGGTGGCCCAACTTTAATTGAATGGAGTCGCAAATATGGGTTTGGTCAAAGAACTGGCATTGAATTTCAGGGCGAAGAATCAAAAGGTTTGGTTCCAGATGACACATGGAAGCAGAAAGTTTTGAAAACACCTTGGACTGTAGGCGACACTATTAATATGTCAATTGGTCAAGGTGCTTTGCAAGTGACACCCCTGCAATCGGCGATTATGTTTTCTGTCCCTGCTAATGGTGGGTATCGAGTTCAGCCGCATTTGCTCAAAGACAACGAAGAAGCAAAAAGTTGGCGAGAATCCTTAAATATGAAGCCGACAACTATCAAAGTTCTCCGCGATGGACTGCGGCGGGTAGTGAGTGAGGGTACTGGTAAGCGCTTGGATGTGCCGACAATTGCCCCAGCGTCTGGAAAGAGTGGCACTGCTGAAGCTGGTGTTGGTCGCCCAAATCATACTTGGTTTGGTGCTTATGCTCCTAGTAATAAGCCGGAAATTGTGGTTGTGGCCTTTGGTGAAAATACTGGCGAACATGGCGGTACTATTTGCGGGCCGATGGTTTTACAAGTGCTAGAAGCTTATTTTCAGCATAAGTATCCAGGTAAGTATCAAAAACCTCAGCTTGATCCATCAGAAGCTAAAACTCAGAGTTCAGGACATGGAACTGGAGACTAGTGCCGCAGAGCGAAAGTCAAAAGTCAAATAGGTATATATTATACTTCTTGCTCATACACCCTTTTTCTTTAGCGATCGCTTGTAAGCTTGTAAAGACAGATGTACCCACATTGCTATTTAATCAGGAGCTAGTATTACCCCGCAAAATTAATGAGATAGACCACTAAATGCCTTTAAGGTTCTGTAAACAAGTGGCAATTGATAAAAAGCAATGTCTAATTATATTTGAATATACAGAACTGAACTATGAAATGCCCAAATTATTTTTTCCTAGCGCTGTTCACTGCATTTCTATGCATAGCTTTATCCCCTGTTTTAGCAAAACCTCCTGCCGTCTACCCTGCTATGCAAAATTTGACCGAGCAAAAGGAGTGGGGAAAACAAGGAAGTAGTGAAAACAGGAAATTGATAAATGCCAAATCCCCTACTTTCAACTCCCTACTCCCCCAGAAAAGCGGCTCATCCCAAACGGCAAGCTTAGTGGAACAAGGCAAAATATTATACGACAGGGGACAATTTACTGAAGCGATAAAAGTTTTGCAACAGGCTGCTGCTGCGTTTAAAACTTCTAGGGATGAATTACAAGAAGCGATGACGCTGAGTAATCTCTCCTTGGCTTATCAGCAACTTGGCCTGTGGGCAGAAGCTGAGGAAGCAAACGCCCAAAGTTTAAAATTATTACAGTCAGAGGAAAATACGGGCGGTTCCGGTGAGCGTTCCCAACTTATTGCCCAAGCCCTAGATGTGCAAGGACAGTTACAACTGGCACAAGGACAAGCAGAAGCGGCTTTAACTACCTGGCAAAAAGCCGCTAATATTTATCAGCAAATAGGCGACAAGGCTAGATTAACTCGTAACCAAATTAACTCTGCACAAGCTTTGCAAACTTTAGGGCTTTACCTTCAGGCTAACAAAACTTTAAACGAAGTACAGCAAACCCTTACAACCCTTCCAGACTCACTTCTTGTAGCTACAGGGCTACGTAGTCTTGGCAACATCCGCCGACTTGTCGGTGATTTAAATGTATCACGTTTGGTATTGGGGAAAAGTTTAGCAGTGGCAAAACGATTGCAATCTCCAAAAGCGATCGCAGAGGCTCAACTCAGTTTAGGCAACACAGCCCGCGCCCAGCAAGACACTGAAGCGGCTTTGCAATACTATCAGGAGGCTGCTGCTGTATCTGTTTCCTCCATCACCCGCATCCAGGCTCGCCTAAATTTACTTAGTTTACTTTTAGAAAAAAACCAAGATCAAGATGCATTGGCGTTGTCGTCTCAAATCCAAACGGTAATTAGCAATTTGCCACCCAGCCGAACCTCAGTATATACTCGCATTAAATTTGCCCAAAATCTTACACAATTAAAAGAAAAAATTAGCATAGATACTCCCTCATGGCTGAACATTGCCCAGCAATTGTCCACTGCGATCAAACAGGCACAGAACTTGCAAGATCGGCGAGCAGAATCTTATGCTATGGGTAGTCTTGGTGAGTTGTATGAAAAAACCGGGCAGTTTTCTGATGCTCAAGAGCTTACCGAGAAAGCTTTGTTCACAGCGCAAAGTATTAATGCATCGGATATTGGTTATCAGTGGCAATGGCAGCTAGGACGCATACTGAAAAAAAAGGGAGATACTAAAGGCGCGATCGCATCCTATAATGTAGCCTACAAGACCCTTAAATCTCTGCGTGGTGATTTAGTAGCCCTCAATCCAGACTTGCAGTTTTCCTTTCGGGAAAATATCGAACCAGTGTATCGAGAGTTAGTTGAATTGCTGTTGCGTTCTCCCCAAGGCAACAGCGCTTCTGTTCCCTTCGAGAAGCTAGACCAACAAGACGCTTCTCTACTAAAAGATAATACACCGCGATCGCCACAAGAGGGTATCAATCAAGACAATTTAAAGCTTGCTCGTGATGTAATTGAATCTCTGCAATTGGCAGAATTGGATAACTTCTTTCGGTCAGCCTGTTTAAACCCTACGCAGGAACTTGACCCAGTGGTTGACAAAAAAGACCAACGAGCAGCAGTGATTTATCCAATTATTTTGCCAGATCGCGTAGATGTTATCTTCAAATTGCCTAATCAAGACTTGCGCCACTACAAAACTGTAATAGCTCAAAATGATGTGGAAAACACAATAGCAGAATTGAGGAAAAACTTACTAAATGTTACCGCAACAGGTCGGGTTCAGCAGCAGTCCCAAAAAATATATGATTGGTTAATTCGACCTGCACAAACAGATTTAGTCAATAGTGGGATAAAAACCTTAGTGTTTGTACTTGATGGTGAGTTGCGAAATATCCCAATGGCGGTTCTCTACGACAAACAACAGAAGCAATATCTAGTAGAGAAATATGCGATCGCCTTGACACCAGGTTTGCAACTTCTCGATCCTAAACCTTTGCGACAGATACAGCTAAATGCTTTAACAGCCGGAGTCAGCGAAAAACGTCCAGTCGAAGGCAAAGAATTTCCCGAATTAGAAAATGTACCACGGGAATTAAAAGAAATCAAATCTGAAGTACCTAAGAGTGAAGAACTGTTAAATCAGCAGTTTACCCAAACAAACCTGCAAAATAAGTTGCAAACAGCTTCCTTCTCCGTGGTTCACCTAGCAACTCACGGTGAATTTAGTTCTGATGCTGAAAAAACCTTTATTCTCACCTGGGATAAACTGGTTAAAGTCAAGGAATTTGATAATCTACTGCGAGTTAGCGACAAAAACAGATTTAGTGGCATTGAATTACTCGTCCTTAGTGCTTGCCAAACTGCTGAGGGAGACAAACGAGCAGCTTTGGGACTGGCTGGGATAGCTATGCGGGCGGGAGTACGCAGTACACTAGCAACATTGTGGTCAATAGATGATCGCTCCACTGTCGATGTAATGAGTGAGTTCTATCGACAGCTAAAGCTTGGGATGAATAAAGCCGAGGCACTCCAGCGTGCCCAATTAGCTATTTTTGCTAGAGAAAAAACTCCATATTTCTGGGCACCCTATGTTTTAGTAGGCAATTGGCTTTGACATAAATCACCCTTGAAGAAGGCAGGACTAAAGTCCTCACTAGGAACATTTTTTATTCAGCTTGATTAAGCGATCGTGATATAACCTAATACGCTTGGGTTCGCACCAAAAACCTTGAAATGTGTAGGTTGGGTTGAGGAACGAAACCCAACATTTCGAGACTTTGTTGAATTGAGCTTTGCTTAACCCAAGCGTATTGTGACATAACCTGATTTTTTAGAAACAAGAAGCAGGAGTAAACCAGGAACTATGAGGCAAAGCTTTCGGCGCATCAGCCGTGAGTACAACTTCACCTTTAGCATTTTTCACCCACCCTTGTGCTTCCACAATCGGCGCTGGACTAGAATTATTTGCCTGACTTGAATTTGTACTAACACGGTTTTCACCCTTTGGGTTGAGAGTTACCCAATCTAGTTCAACTGCATCAGGAGTGAGTGCTTCGGTTCTAGGGTTGGGTGGTAAGCCGCCGCGTCCGGTAATCGTAAAACTGTTTTGATTTTCACCAGGACGCACTTGACAGGCTTGCGACACTTTGGTGTCTACTGGGACGGCTGGTAAGTTAATTAATCCTCGATAGGGGTCAACATCGAGGGTGTTAATATCTACAATGCCGCTTAAATCAGGTCTTGTTTGGGAAACTGCCGTAATATCATTTGTCTGGAGTTGACGCGGGTCTAAATCCGTAGGACGCAACCTTTTAAGGTCTTCGCTAGTTAGTGGCGCAATTCCAAAAATATTAGTAGCTTTAATTGTGACTTTCCCACCATTACCACTAAATGCATTAGCGGTGATATCGCTGTTTTCATTTGGGTTGGCGACGATAAAACCGTCAGGGATATTGATGGTGATATTACCGCCATTTCCACCAGCCCCACTAGTGCCTGCTGAGGTAGAAATTTCACTATTGCGGCGCAGTAACAATAAATCTTGCAAGTTCAGCGCAATATTACCACCATCACCGGAGTTAGCTTGCCCAATCAGCTTACCTTGGTTATCCAATTTGATGGAACGAGCGGTGATTTCCAAATCACCTGCTTTTTTTGTACCTTGACTGCTCACAGTTATATCAGCATTATTTAAGAGATTTAATTCTCCGGTTTTAACTATAATATCTCCCCCCTCTCCTGTAGATTCTTTAGAAGTGGAAGCTGAAACCTGCGCTCCATCTTGAACAGTCAATTGTCCAGTTTCTATATTTAAGTCTCCGGCATTTCCAGTAGCTTCAGTGCCAACAAATAAGCCACTAGCTCCCATTTGCGAAGTTCCAATGAGTTGGATAGAGTCTGCGTTTACAGACAAAGTTCCTCCCCTTCCCTGACTACGAGTACTAGCTGAAACCTGCGCTCCAGCTTGAACAGTCAATTGCCCAGTTTCTATATTTAAGTTTCCGGCATTTCCAGTAGCTTCAGTGCCAACAAATAAGCCACTAGCTCCCATTTGTGAGGTTCCAATGAGTTGGATAGAGTCTGCGGTTACAGACAAAGTTCCCCCTTCTCCTGTAGATTCTTTAGAAGTGGAAGCTGAAATTCTTGCTCCATCTTGAACAATCAATTGTCCAGTTTTTATATTTAAGTTTCCGGCATTTCCAGTAGCTTGAGTCCCAACCAATAAGCCGCTTCTACTCTCACCATTTGTTCCAATAAGTTGGATAGAATCCCTAGCGTTGATAGACACAGTTCCTCCATCTCCTGTAGATTCTTTAGAAGTGGAGGCTGAAACCTGCGCTCCATCTCGAACAATTAATTGCCCAGTTTCAATTCTTAATTCTCCGGCATTTCCAGCACCTTGTGTTACAGTAAACAAGCCACTAGGCCTGGGTTTTTCACCTTCTATAATTAAGGAGGTTCCAATGAGTTGGATAGAGTCCCTAGCGTTGACAAATAAAGTTCCTCCTCCTCCTGTAGATTGTAGAGAAGTGGAAGCTGAAATCTGCGAACCATCTTGAACAATTAACCGCCCAGTTTCAATCCTTAAGTCTCCGGCTGTTCCAAACCTTGTTGTCTCAGTTAATAGACGGCTTCCTCCCAAGAGTTCTACTGACTCCGAAGCGTTAACCCCTAATGTTCCTCCTGGTCTTGAGACTAGGTTATTTACCGCAATTTCTGAACTATCGTCGAATGTAACACGCCTGCCCTGTATTTGGATACCACCACCGCCTTCACCACTAGCACTTACTGTACTGAAATTAGTAACAGATACATCTCCTCGCGCTACATTCTCAGGAAAACTTAAGCGGAAATTGTTGTTATCAATGTTCAACCCTACTGTCCCCTCTGTTGCCAATCCTCCTAATTCGATTCGACCATCTGGAGCATACACGATCGCTCCTTCTAAATTCACATCGCCTCCCAATAGCAGTAAATTCTGATTCTCTGGAACAAACAGAAATGCTTCATTGACTTGAATCGGCTTCACAGGCTGGGATGGAATTTGATTGAATAGAAATGCAGAAGGATTCACACTCAGCAAAGGGTTAAGCGGATTGACGGGTGAAGTCATGGAGAATTCTCCACCACCCGGAAACCGGATTGCATTAGCTGTTGTGCCAATAAATGAACCATTAACATTTAATGAGGCACTTTGTCCAAATATGATGCCGTTAGGATTCATTAAAAAGAAATTAGCATTACCTTGAGTTTGAAGTGTTCCCTCGATATCAGAAGGATTTCTCCCTGTAACTCGCACCAAAATATTATTGATAGTAGGGGCGTTTTGGAAATTGACTACCTGATCACTTGTAATACTAAAGTTGCTAAAACTATGGAATAAATTTGTATTGCCAACGGTTGTACCCCCTGTAATATCCAAGGTAGTGTTGTCGATTTGCTTCACTTGAGTTCCCACAGAAGGATCAGCAGTGACCTGAGCAAATGTGCGTAAGCCTCCTTGGATTCCAATTGCACCCGTTAGAATCACCAAGCCTGACAACCCTAAGTGACAACCGTGACCAAACCAACTTCTTAAACTCACAGAACTTATCTCCTAACTGTGGAAAATTACTTTATTGCAAGATCGACACTACTTTAGTAATACTTGTGCAAACCTTTGCCCGTGCCCCTCTCCAGTTAACTCTGCTGGAAGGTTAGGTTTTTGATTACTAATCTGCTGTTGTGACGTAGTGACTGTATGAATTTTAAGACTTAAGGTGAATTCAACAAACCTCTTTTTTCTTTGAACTTTAGTTCAAGGCTGTCCCTCTCGCCTGTCAACTACGCTGATTTTTCATAAGAAGTGCTGTAACCCTCATCAATGCTGGGGGTTAGAGGTAGGGTATTAGGATGTAGAGAACTGTTAGCGCAACGTTAGCGATGCAAGAACGGCACTTTTAAAGACAGGCATCGCAAAAAGGTAATTGGAAAATCTAATTAGAAGCCCTAAAAACTAGACTATACCTGCTATTTTCGCTTTTCTGTCACTGCCTAAGTCATGCATTGTTAGCAAAGTGAAGGTTACGAGGTAGCCAAGCTAACTGCTGATCAAGATAAAATAAAGCACCAGTATTTGCGTTATAGCTACAATAACTAGGCAGTCCCGCACTTCCACCAATTATTGTTAATTGTGGATGTGGAGATTCTGTAGGAGGAGTAACTTTCATCTCGTTACTCGGAATTTTTGTTGATACTAAAACATCAGTTATAGAGTTAGTTAATTGAATAGCATCTTCAGAAGATGTAATAGAAAGCAAAGTGTCACTATTCTTGCCACCAGTGAGAATGTCATTGCCAATTTCTCCTGCTAAGGAGTCTTTACCGGATTTACCTATTAGAGTGTCATTGGTTGTAGAACCTTTAGAGATGGCGTTAGTGGCGCTAACAGTAGGAGTATTAATTTTCAGAATATCGTCGTTAACTGAGAAGTCTGTAATTGTATCAATGCCGCCACCTGAGTAATATAAGACAAAGGTATCTTTACCACTACCACCAGTGAGTCTGTCATTACCACTTCCTCCCTCTAAGTAGTCATTACCTGCCCCACCTATTAGAGTGTCATTACCTTCATGACCGTAGATTTGATCGTTTAGTGAAGTCCCAGTTAGATAGTTGCTTCCAGATGTGCCGTGAATAGTTGCCACGTTCGTTACTCCCTGAGAAATTCGTGTTTCTATTGCTGATTTTAACTGGCAATTAGCATTACAGATGACATTGGTTAAAAAACAAAACAACGCGATCGCACTTAGAATACCAATTCCGTAATCAAAGCGCGAATTCCTTGTCTGTCTATACACTGTATAAGGCGAGTTTGACTCTCCCAACTTTAGTAAGAGACTCTGCTATGGAGTCAGATTTTTTATTCGTCAATGTTAATTATTAGTAGTTTTTGAAGCCACTACAACAGCTGTATTCCAGTCAAGGTTAGGAGATAGCCAAGCTATCTGCTGATTCAAATAAAATAAAGCACCGGTGCTTGCGTCATATATAAAAAGACTAGAAGATTGGCTAGTGTTACTCGAACCAAGCGTTAGTGAACGATTTGCAGACTTAGTAGAAACCGTACCAGCATCTTCGCCCACTTCATAATTGCTCAGAGATGCTCGTGTACCTATAAGATAGTTAGAAGCGCCAATTGTTGATGTAGTAACTTTAAGAACGTCATCACTAACGGAGAAGTCTTTAATTCTATCAATACCACCACCTGAGTAATTCAGGACAAAGGTATCTCTACCACTACCACCAGTGAGAATGTCATTACCACCTCCTCCCACTAAGTAGTCATTGCCCAACCCACCTATTAGAGTGTCATCGCCTTCATAGCCATATATTTGATCGCTTCCTTGAGTCCCAACTAGATAGTTGTTTCCAGAGTTGCCCTGAATATTTGCCATGTTATTGACTCCGATAATTTAGTGTTTCCACTGCTTATATTAACTAGCAGCTAAGTAGGTAGGCACTAAAAAACACAACTAAATTAAGAAAGATAAAATTTTTAAAAGCTTATAATTAAGGTGTTTATGGCGCTTTATATAAGTTTACGTAGTTAGTTTAATATGCCTACTTGCTTGATATGTGTTGTATATCTGTTAACAACTAAAATAAGGCGCTTTTTCCAGCATTACACCGTCAATATTGAGTTATCCTCTGTTTGTACACGGCTTTAGCTGCATCGCAATTATTTTTCCAAACCATAACGTCTAACAATTGGCGCAAAAGCAAATTCTGATAAACCAATAGTTTTTAACAAATTAGCCCAATAGAAATCTCCAAGTATGCGTGAGCCACGTTAGTCGCGATCGCTTCTGTATTGAGGGTAATTGATAATTTATAATTGATGATTTCCAAGTAATTACCCAGTTGGCAATCTAAAATCTTAAAAATTGCTACGGCAATTAGCTGGGTTCTGCCACGAACTATAAAGCGTGTTTGTCGGTGCATTAGCCGTGAGTACAACTTCACCTTTAGCATTTATCATCCACCCTTGCGCTTCCACAACCGGCACTGGAATAGAACTAATTGTCTGAGTTGAAACATCTGCACTAGAGTGGTTTTCACTCTTTGGGTTAAGAGTTACCCAATTTACTTGAACTGAATCAGGAGTGAGGCGTTCTGTTATGGGGTTGAGTGGTAAGCCACCGCGTCCGGTGATCGTAAAACTACTTTGATTTTCACCAGGACGCACTTGACAAACTTGAGACACTTGAGTATTAATTGGTACGGCTGGTAAGTTAATTAATCCTCGATAAGGATCAACATTAAGCGTGTTGATTTCTACAATGCCGCTTAAATCAGGTCTTGTTTGGGAAATTGCCGTAATATCATTTGTCTGAAGTTGACGCGGGTCTAAATCTATAGGGCGCAACTTTTTAAGGTCTTCGGTAGTTAGTGGCGCAATTCCAAAAATCTTAGTAGCGTTGATTTTGACTCTTCCCCCATTACCATTGTAGGCATTGGCGGTAATGTCGCTGTTTTCATTAGGTTTGGCGACGATGAAGCCATTAGGGGCATCGATGGTGATATTACCGCCATCTCCACCTTGTTGATTAATGCCTGCGGTAGCAGATATCTGGCTCTTGCCGCTTAGTAACAATAAATTTAGATCGTAAAGTCTAATGTCACCGCCATTACCGGATGCAGTTTCAGCAGTAATTTTCCCTCCGTTATCTAAGCGAATAAAAGGAGATATTAACTGAACGTTGCCTGCACTCCCTAAGCCTTGAGAGCTAACAAACAAGCCACTCTTAACAAACTCACTTCCACCACTTGGAACACGCCTTTTGAAGGGAGAACTGCCAGATATAATTATCCGATCAGTAGCATTAACCCTTATATCTCCACCTTTTCCTTGATCAATAGAAGCAGTAGATATTTGGGCGCCATTTTCCACAATTAATTGCCTAGTGTTAATCGTCAAATTACCAGCATCTCCAATATTTTCAGCCTGAGTAGCTAAAAAGCTAGGGAATTGTTGCCCATCTATTGATATTTCTGTTCCTTGTAATTTCACCAAATCGCTAGCAGCTACAAATAAATTTCCCCCTTGTCCGGCACCACGGGTAGAAGTTGATACTTGCGCTCCATCTTGAATAATCAAGCGTCCGGTATCAATTGTCAAGCTTCCAGCATCTTTAGCACCTTGAGTTTCAGTAAACAAGCTACTACCATTAATAACTTCCACGGAATCGGTGGCGGTTACAGTCAAATTTCCCCCCTGTCCCTCACCTAGAGTAGAAGTTGATACTCGCGCTCCATTTTGAGAACTTAACCGTCGAGTGTTGATTGTCAACTTTCCAGCATTTCCAGCACCTTGAGTTTCAGTAAACAAGCCGCTTGTTATTGTTCCTGTTAGTTCTACAAACTCCGAAGCGCGAACCGTAAGCATTCCCCCCCCTCCCTTGCTCAACGGATCGGTGCCAGCTCTTATTATTGAGCCATCGCCCTGAATACTCAACTGTTTAGTTTCAATCGTCACGTTTCCTCCAGCACCAGTCGCGTCTTTTAAAACATCGGCTGTAATCCGCGAACCCTCAGTTAGAGTCACCGTCGTTGTTGTCTGAACAAGCACCTCTCCACCAGCCTCTGTACCCTGTGTATCGGCAAAAATCACTGAGCCTTGAGTTAAAGCCAAATTATTGCTTTGAATCTGAACATCGCCACCGCCCACACCGCTAACATCAACATACGCTCCGTCTTGTAATCGAATATCGCCAAAATTATTTACAGAGGCGTACCCTAATACCCAATCGTTATCTTTCTGGTTCAAGCTGACTTCTCCAACACCAGCCACACTACCTAACTCAATCCGTCCTCCTAAAACCGCTAAATTTGGTTGTTTTAAAGCTGCTCGTTCACCTCCCTGCAACGTCACATCACCACCCACGAGTGCTAAAGTTTTGCCAGGTTCTACCTTGAGATCAGATCCTTCTACACGAATACCTCCTGCTGTTCCCTCAAATTGCAAACCAATGGGAACACTTACTGTTAGCAGAGGTGTGTTTTGGAGAGGAAACGCGCTAAACAGAGCGCCATCTGCAAATTTGAGGCGGTTTGCTGTAGTTGCGATGAAAGAACCTTTAATGTCCAATTGGGCATTAGGCCCAAAAATAATTCCATTGGGATTGATAAAAAACAAGTTAGCAGAGCCATTGGCTTTAATCAGACCGTCAATTAGGGAAACAGAACCACCCGTGACGCGGCTGATGATATTTTGAATTTCTATTGCGTTGTCGAACTTGAAGTTAGCCTGAGTGCCAGTGAGTACAGAAAACTGCTCAAAACTGTGGAAAAGATTACTTCCAGCTCGAGTTCCTCCTTCAATAATTGTGGTATTACCCTCTAATTTGACAGTGGAATTAGTCGGTAAAGTGTTATCAGGCGTAATTTGAGCCAAGGTACAATCCCCAGCATTGACGTATGCGCCACTAATAGCTAAAGAAATCATTAGCCTTAAAAGCCAGCACGAATCGCGTAAATTTTCAGTCATTTGATGAATTTCCCTTAACAATAGAAATAATCAGGGATTTTTGTGCTGTTTGGACAGCAGAGATTATAAACTTTTGTGAAGAATTGGCACAATTGGCAGAAAAATTTATGCTGCAACTTGGGTTATTAAATAGAGGTGATTTGACCTCTAAAGAAAAATAATCAATTAGGTGATTACAATGCATCATTCCTTGAAAATAAAAATCCTGGATTTAGACCATATTGAATCAATTGTTGAGCAGGACATCAGAGATGTGGAGGCTGAAAAAATTGTCGGAGGAACACTAAGTGTAAGTGCGTCACTAGTCTCTCGGCTTGGCTCTGAAGTTGGGTCTTGGGCAGTACCTCTGCATATCCCTCCTCATCCTCCAGTACCTCTGCCTATCCCTCCTCATCCTCCCTTGGTAAACAAGGTAGATTTACAGTTACAAATTATTGTGAAAATTAAAGAATTAGATTATAGCGTTTCCCGGTCTAGTGAGGTACAGTTTTAAATCTGCTGGCATTTTGGATAAAGGTTAGAAAAAATTAGGTGTACCTCAGTTGCTTGGGAAACGCTATATTTTGCTTCTAAAGCAAAATAATCAATTAGGTGATTACAATGCATCATTCCTTGAAAATAAAAATCCTGGATTTAGACCATATTGAATCAATTGTTGAGCAGGACATCAGAGATGTGGAGGCTGAAAAAATTGTCGGAGGAACACTAAGTGTAAGTGCATCTCAAGTATCCTCTGAAATAAGTTTAGGAGCAACGCTAAGTGTAAGTGGGTCTAAACTAGTCTCTCGGCTTGGCTCTGAAGATGTTATGTCTTTCGCAATGCCCTCTCCGGCAGAGCCTCTGCTTATCCCTCTTCATGTTCCCTTGCTTTCCAAGCTAGATTTACAGTTCACTTTGATTCTTTAAACCACAGTTTTTCTGAGCTATAACGCGCAACAATTGGCGCAGAGGCGAATTCTTTTAAACCAACAGCTTTTAACAAATTAGTCCAATCATCGCTTCAGGTGCGATCGCCTGAATTAGTACAGCGCGTATCAGCTAAATTAGTTACAGCATCCTACTAAATATAATTAATAACATAGGCAAGGTACTGCCTTGATTTTGCCGTCTTTAAGTTACTTTTAAGGTTTCTTGTTAGCAGTATCCGTTGTAACCATAGTTTTACATAAAAATACTCAAATGTGTTTTGGCGATCGCAAAACGACTCCTTAGGAGTATCGCCACAATAAACTTTGAAGTACCATTAATACACTTATTGTTTGTTTTCAGAGGATATTGCGGACTTGGCAGTAAACTGATGCCAATCACAAAAAGAGCGCCGTAGACACGGAAACCACTTAGCTTGATTGCTGTAGAGGAAGTGCCTACGGCGAATTTATTTGCTTGAAATATTAACCGTGATACTCCCATAACTTCATGGTAGTTCAGGCTGCATATAATACTTAGCTGTTTGTTACTTTTATTATTTTCTCTACTTAACTAATTTAAGTAAATTCCTAATTCAATATTAGTGATGTCTTAGACGACTTAGTACGTATATAGGCTCTAAGTGCAAGAGTCACTGAAAATTCATTTCTTTAGTTTATCTAAAGTCGCATCTAAGTTATCAAATTACCTTTCTAAGATAGAAGCAGCAACTATAAGTTGCCATACACGATTAAAACCCAATTAACAGCTAGGGCTGCGGAGAACATAAAAATGGCTAAAGCGCCAGATTCAATAGAATCGTCTATCAATGAAATTACAGACAAATCCTTAGATCGTGATTGTACAACCTTATCGCGTCACGTCTTACAGCAACTTCAGAGTTTTTCGCCAGATGCACAGGATTTAAGTGCGTTGATGAATCGCATCGCTTTGGCCGGCAAACTGGTTGCTCGCCGTATGAGTCGCGCTGGTTTAATGGAAGGCGTCCTGGGATTTACTGGGGAAGTTAATGTCCAAGGAGAATCCGTTAAAAAGATGGATGTTTATGCCAATGATGTATTTATCTCAGTTTTTAAGCAAAGCGGCTTAGTCTGTCGCCTAGCTTCTGAGGAAATGGAAAAACCCTACTATATCCCAGAAAATTGCCCGATTGGTCGCTATACCTTGCTGTATGACCCAATTGATGGCTCATCCAATACTGATAATAATCTCAGCTTAGGTTCCATTTTTGCCATTCGCCAACAAGAAGGAACTGATAGCGATCAAAAGGCAACTGACCTCCTCACCAACGGACGCAAGCAACTCGCTGCCGGATACATCCTATATGGCCCCAGTACAATGCTGGTTTATACTATAGGTAAGGGCGTTCATTCTTTTGTCCTTGATCCCAGTTTAGGAGAATTTATTCTCACAGAAGAGAACATTCGGATTCCTAACCACGGTTCTGTTTACAGCGTGAATGAGGGTAATTTCTGGCAGTGGGAAGAATCAATTCGAGAATACATCCGCTACGTTCATCGCACAGAAGGCTACAGCGCTCGTTATAGCGGCGCAATGGTGAGCGACATCCATAGAATTTTAGTTCAAGGTGGAGTGTTTCTGTACCCAGGCACAATTCAAAACCCAGAAGGTAAATTACGCTTGCTTTATGAAACCGCTCCTCTAGCCTTTTTGATTGAACAAGCAGGTGGTCGCGCCACTACTGGACTGATGGATATCTTAGATGTAGTACCGAAAAAATTGCATCAACGCACACCTTTAATTATTGGTAGCAAAGAGGATGTAGCAAAGGTGGAGTCTTTTATTCAAAACGGACACTAGTGCCGCAAGGCGGAAGTCAAAAGTCAAAAATCAAAAGTTAAAAGTTAAAAGGGTTTAATTTTGGGCTTTCTAGTTGTACTCAAATGGTAAGTTTATTTCTGCCAACCTTAACCAGTGTAAAAAAGCACAATTGAGGAGCAAATAAAGCTTGTAAAGAAAGCTTTTTAAATCTTTTCAACTGGATAGTTATTTTTGCCATGCTGCACTAGAAGACGGTAATAAAAGGATCAAGGATACGTCTAGCATCTGGCATTAATTAAAAGTTAATCATGGTGATTTAAGATTGGCGATGCAGAATAGCACTTCTTTAAAGATGTATTAAAGATTATCTCAGCTGGCCGATGCGAATAAGTGATTGGCAACGCCACAATTCAAGAGTAAACATCAAATTTTGATGGGTTTTGCCAACTTAATTAGAAAGATCACTATACAGGAGTGAAACGAATTAGAGCTATGTCTACCAATCATTTACTAGAAATTAAGCAATACGGTCAAAGTATCTGGATGGATAATTTGAGCCGTGACATTATTCAATCAGGCGAACTCAAAGACCTGGTTGAAAATCAAGGTATCTCTGGGATTACCTCTAACCCAGCTATTTTTGAGAAAGCGATCGCAGGTAACGTCATTTATGATGTCGATATAGAAGCCGGAGTTCGTGCTAATTTACCCATAGATAAAATTTACGAATCCCTAGTTTTTGCAGATATCCGTAATGCTTGTGATATTTTACGCCCTGTTTATGAAGCCTCGAATAGACTAGATGGTTATGTAAGTATTGAAGTACCGCCAAACATCGCCCATGATACTGAAGCAACAATAACCGAAGCCCGACGCTATTTCCAAGAAATTGGTCGGGAAAATCTGATGATTAAAATTCCCGGAACAGAACCTGGTTTGCCAGCAGTAGAGCAGGTAATAGCCGAAGGAATGAATGTTAATATCACGTTGCTGTTTTCTGTAGAAAGCTACGTAAACACAGCTTGGGCTTATATTCGTGGCTTAGAAAAACGGTTGGCTGAGGGCAAGGACATTAGTAGAATTGCTTCAGTTGCTAGCTTCTTCCTCAGCCGGATTGATAGCAACATTGACGCCAAGATTGATGCTAAGTTGAAAAAAGGCGTTGATGATATTTCTGTGGAAGCGAAGCTACGAGATGTTAAAGGAAAAGTAGCGATCGCTAACGCTAAGATTGCTTACCAAGAATACAAGAAAATTATCGAGGGCGATCGTTGGAAAGCCTTAGCAGCAAAAGGAGCCACAGTACAACGGCTACTTTGGGCTAGTACTAGCACCAAAGACCCCCACTACAACGACGTGATGTATATCGAAGAGTTGATTGGGCGAGATACCGTTAACACCGTACCACCAGCAACGATTAAAGCTTGTGCCGATCATTGTAACGTAGGCGATCGCTTAGAAACAGATGTAGATAATGCCTACACCCTGATCAAAAACCTTAAAGATCCCGACATCAACATCGATCTTGATGCCGTCATGGATGAACTGTTAGTTGACGGTATTGACAAGTTCATTCAGCCCTTCCAGTCCTTGATGAACTCTTTAGAAGACAAGATCAAGGTATTGTCACCAGTGTAGGGAACAGAAGAGGGGAAAAGGTTAAAGGGTAAAGGGTAAAGGTATAGTTCTTCCCCTTTCCCCCTTCCCCTTTCCCCCTTTCCCTTTCCCCAATCCTAGTACCCAATCTAAAATCCAAAACTTCTATGGTTAGTCTGCTAGAAAATCCCTTACGCGTTGGTCTGCAACAACAAGGGATGCCCGAACCCCAGATTATAGTTATCTTTGGCGCTTCTGGTGATCTCACCTGGCGCAAACTAGTGCCAGCACTTTACAAATTGCGGCGAGAACGGCGGATACCGCCAGAAACTACTATTGTCGGCGTAGCGCGTCGAGAGTGGAGCCATGAATACTTCCGTGAACAAATGCAGAAGGGCATGGAAGAGGCACATCCTGATGTCGATTTAGGGGAACTTTGGCAAGACTTCTCTCAAGGTCTGTTCTACAGTCCTGGGGATATAGACAACCCTGAAAGCTACAAGAAATTAAAAACCTTATTGAGTGAGTTAGACGAAAAACGGGGCACACGAGGTAATCGCATGTTCTACCTCTCCGTTGCCCCCTCATTCTTTCCCGAAGCCATTAAGCAGCTAGGAAGCGGTGGGATGCTAGAAGATCCCTACAAACATCGTCTAGTAATCGAGAAACCCTTTGGTCGAGACTTGGCTTCTGCCCAAAGTCTTAACCAAGTGGTACAGAAGTATTGCAAAGAAAACCAAGTATACCGCATTGACCACTACTTAGGTAAAGAAACAGTCCAGAATTTGCTGGTGTTTCGCTTTGCCAATGCGATTTTTGAACCCTTGTGGAATCGCCAATTTGTTGACCACGTACAAATTACCGTCGCAGAAACCGTGGGAGTGGAAGACCGGGCTGGCTACTATGAAACCGTCGGCGCACTGCGGGATATGTTGCAAAATCACCTCATGCAACTTTACTGCCTAACCGCGATGGAAGCACCTAACGCAATGGATGCCGATAGTATTCGTACAGAAAAAGTGAAGGTACTCCAAGCTACTCGTTTAGCTGATGTTCACAATCTGTCGCGGTCAGCAGTCCGTGGGCAATACAGTGCTGGCTGGATGAAGGGTCAAGCAGTGCCAGGGTATCGGACAGAACCAGGCGTTAACCCCAACTCCACCACACCCACTTATGTCGCAATGAAGTTTGTGGTGGATAACTGGCGCTGGAAAGGTGTTCCTTTCTACTTGCGGACTGGAAAGCGGATGCCGAAAAAAGTCAGTGAGATTTCCATTCACTTCCGCGAAGTTCCATCTCGGATGTTCCAATCTGCTGCCCAACAGACAAATGCCAACATTTTGACGATGCGGATTCAGCCAAATGAAGGTATTTCCCTGCGCTTTGATGTCAAAATGCCTGGGGCAGAATTCCGCACCCGTTCCGTTGACATGGACTTTAGTTATGGTTCCTTTGGCATCCAAGCAACATCCGATGCCTACGATCGCTTATTCCTTGATTGTATGATGGGCGATCAAACATTGTTCACACGGGCGGATGAAGTAGAAGCAGCTTGGCAATTAGTAACACCAGCCCTTTCCGTTTGGGATGCACCCGCCGATCCTAATAATATTCCCCAGTACGAAGCCGGTACTTGGGAACCAGAACAAGCAGAACTCTTAATTAACCAGGATGGCCGTCGCTGGCGCAGACTGTAAATATTAGTCATTAGTCATTAGTCACTAGTAAAAACAAACGACAAATGACAAATGACAAATGACAAAATCCAAAATCCAAAATCTCCTATGCCTACCCAAACTTCTACAATTTTCTCACTCCAGGCACCGAAAGATATTTCGCTTAACGAAATAGATGCCGAACTCAATCAAATTTGGCAAAGTTACGGTATTACTGGCGAGGACGGTGGACTTCCCAGTGCTACTAGGGCAACTACATTTACTTTAGTGGTCTACGAACCAGAAGAAACTCAGTATTTGTTGGCTGCTTTGGGATTTTACAACGGCCCAATTGATGGAATTTTAGGGCCACAAATGACAGCAGCATTGCGGGAAGTCCAAAAGAAACATAATCTACCAGAAAGTGGAACAGCAACACCAGAAACTCTAACTGTATTACGAGAAGAATTCGCTAAAGGTCAGCGAGGTGGGACTGGAGGTGAACATTCTGCTACTGGGTTAAGTAGCGGCAGCCCCAGAATTGCCGATGAAATCGCTCTCCGCAACCCCTGCCGCATTATTGCGCTATTTCCCATTGCTGGCGAAGATGAAGGGGTTAAGGCTCAAGTTTCTGCCTATTGCCCCATCCAAAAGCAATCCTCAAGCACACTTATCTGTTGCGAATACATTACTCTCAGTGGAACTGCTGCTGCTTTAGAACGCATCGGTGGTATGATTCCAGCCTTGTTGATTGGCGGCTTGCCAAAGTTTCTCTGGTGGAAGGCAACACCAGACCCTAACAATGGTTTATTCAAGCGCCTAGCAGCAGTCTGCAATAATGTAATTGTAGATTCTTGCAACTTTAACAATCCAGAAAGTGATTTACTCAGCTTAGAAGAGTTGGTAGAAACGGGTGTACCTTTAGCTGACTTGAACTGGCGTCGCCTCGCATCATGGCAGGAATTGACAGCTGAGGCTTACGACTCACCTAACCGTCGCGCCGCTCTCAAAGAAATTGACCGCGTTACGATTGATTACGAAAAAGGCAACCCCGCCCAAGCTTTGCTGTTTTTGGGTTGGCTAGCAAGCCGATTGCAATGGCAGCCAGTTTCTTATGAAAAGGAAAGCGGTGATTATGACATCACTCGCATCCGTTTTATTGCTCAAGAACAGCGACAAGTGGAAGCCGAGTTAGCAGGAGTTCCGGTTGCTGATGTAGGTGATATTATCGGCGATTTGATTGCCTTGCGCCTCAGTTCGACAAATCCCCAGGCAGACTGTGGTACAGTTATCTGCTCAGAAACTGGTGGTTGTATGCGGATGGAAACCCACGGTGGCGCTCAATCTGCCGGTCTGTTTCAACAGGTGACTTCACTTTCAGAACAAAAGGCGGAAGCTTTGCTGAGTCAGCAGGTGCAACGCTGGGGTCGTGAGTCACTTTTTGAAGAAAGTCTAGGAGTGACAGCGAATATTTTCAAGTTCGCAAAAAATAGTTAGTTTCACCTGGAAACAATAGTTACCAAAATTGCGAAAATCAAAGGCAAACTCTTCAGATTTTTGGATATTTCAATAATCTGGAGGGTTTTTCTCTTTTACTTGGTTTTTTGGACTAGATACCAAAGACCTGATTTATCGCGTCTTTTGCCTTAGAGTTATTGCCCCCTACCCAGGCTGCATCTTTGATGTATTGCCCTGCGCCTCTTACCATTTCAATTAATGATTGCAACCTATGCTTGGGTCAAGAGGCGATTCATCACGTCTCTACAAGTGGTCTATTTGTCATATTCTTTTTTCAAATTAGTATTAGATACATCGACTTGTAAAAATTAAACACCTTAATGATGTAACAAGAGTCATAGTGCTGGCGCAGCCCACTACAGATATCGCTTGCTGTTCTGGCTAAAATTAATTATTTTAAAACTTTGCAGTATAAATTATTTAGAAATAATTTGGTATTTTACTTATATTAAACACATCATATTTACACAATAACAAAAACAAGAGTGAGCAAATAGTTGCTCACTCTTGTTTTTGTTAGAAGTTAAGGCAAGAGCAAGAGACGCCATAAATCGCCGCCTCTACAAAGAAATTATTATACAGACGGCGATTTATGGCGTTTTGGTGATATAGTCATATCTGCCTCCACGCTCAAGCGCACGTTTATAAGCAGGTCGCGCATGAATGCGATCGACAAATTCTTTGATCTTTGGTCGGCTCTCCACCTCTTCGGGGAGCATAGCGACTACTTCGAGAGGAAAGCTCATTTGGATATCGGCGGCGGTAAATTCCTCCCCTACAAACCATGTACTTTTACCAAGTTCACTTTCTATGTAGTCAAAGTGAAGTTTGATCTGAGGCGCGACGAATCCACTAACAACACTACTGTCTCCTTCCCCGAAATTATTCAATACTACTCGCATTACCAGAGGTGGCATTGCAGAGCCTTCGGCGTAATGCAGCCAATATGTATAGCGTAGATGCTCTGATGTATCGGATGCTGGGACTAACCGACCATTGCCGTAGCAATTAACGAGGTATTCGATGATAGCCCCTGACTCAGCGATGGTGAGGTCTGCATCTGTGATTACTGGTGACTTGCCAAGCGGATGGACTTGGCGCAGTGACTCCGGTGCTAGCATCGTCTTTGCATCGCGTTCATAGAATTTGATCTCGTATTCGATACCTAATTCCTCAAGTAACCACAGCACACGCTGCGATCGCGAGTTGTTAAGATGATGAACAACGATCATAAAACGTTCCTCTTTTGATGGCTCATTACTATCCGATGTCGGCTAATCTCTAGCTATATTATTAGACTATCTTTTTCAGCCTAACTCTCTTAATTGGTATAAAAACCTCATTTGTTTCATTTATGGCTTTAATCATTGCTGGAGAACGTAGTGGGGTGGGCAAGACAACAGTTACGCTCACCCTTTTAGCATCTTTGTGCCGTCGCGATCGCCTGGTGCAATCTTTCAAGGTAGGCCCAGACTATATCGATCCGATGTTTCATCAACACGTAACTGGTCGTCCTTGCCGCAATTTAGACCCAGTATTGACTTCCGAAGCCTACGTTCAACAATGTTTTGCCCATCATAGTCAGATGAGTGAATATGCCCTAGTGGAAGGGGTAATGGGGTTATTTGATGGAATTTCGTCATTAGTCACTAGTCATTTGTCATTTGTCAAAAACAAAGGACTAATGACTAATGACAAAGGACAAATTACTGATTTTGCGAGTACGGCACACATCGCGCGGCTTTTAGATTTACCTGTACTGTTGGTGATTGATTGTAGTCGTTTATCTGGTTCTGTAGCTGCGATCGCTCACGGCTATCGGTCTTTTGATCCCCGAATGAAAATAGCTGGGGTGGTATTAAACCGCGTGGGGAGCGATCGCCATCTCTCTTTACTCAAAGATTCTCTAGAACCCTTACAATTACCGATTCTCGGCGTACTGCGCCGTCAAGATAACATCACGATTCCCGATCGCCATTTGGGTTTAGTCCCCACAGCAGAACTTCCCGAACTCAACGCTTTAATTAATCGTCTCGCCGATTTAGGAGATACTTGCTTCGATTGGCAACACTTATTACCCTTGTTAAAATCAAAACCCCTTTCTCCCTCTGCTTCATCCTCCCTATCTCCCTTATCCCCAGTTAGGATTGCAGTAGCCCGCGATCGCGCTTTTAATTTCTACTATCAAGACAATCTTGATTTGCTGCAACAACTTGGCGCCGAATTGGTTTTCTGGAGTCCCTTAGAAGATGCGGCAATACCAAAAGATGTACAGGGAATGTATTTTGGCGGAGGTTTCCCAGAAGTTTTTGCCCAGCAATTAGCAGAAAATACTAGCGTTCGTGATGCAGTGAAAACAGCAATTCTTCAAGGAATGCCTGCGATCGCTGAATGCGGAGGATTAATGTATTTATGTGAGCAAATTATCGATTTTAAGGGTAAATCTTGGTCAATGGCGGGAGTTTTACCGACATCTGCTGTAATGGGTGGGCGTTTAACTTTAGGCTATCGTCGGGCAGTAGCTTTGCAAGATAATCTATTAGTCAAAGCAGGTACAACTGTTTACGGACATGAGTTTCATCGTTCCCATTTAACCTTAAATCCTACTCAGCCCCTATTTGAAACTTCTCGCTACGACTCTGAGGAAAATATGGGATGCGAGGGATGGGGTTTGCCTGCAAATGTTTATGCTTCTTATGTGCATTCGCACTGGGGAGAAAGTAGAGAAATTCCCCAGCAGTTTCTTCGAGAATGTCAAAAACTAGCATCTATAGAAACGTGGATATAAGCACAAAACCCAGTAGGGTGAATTAAAAACTATCAAAGCATTAACTCCGTAAAGAAGTGACACTCAGATCGTCATTCAACTTGCGAATCAGACGGGATAACTCACGAATGATATTCACCGCAATTTCGGGAGTTTCTTCGATCGCATCATACAGCTGCTCTTGGGTTAGTTCTAAAAACTCACAAGGTTCTAAAGTCGTTGCGCTGGCGGAACGAGGTTGAGTATCAAATACTGCCATCTCCCCGAAGTATTTTCCCTGTTCCACCTCTGCCAACTGTTTATTTCCGATGTGAACTTTAACTCGGCCTGAGACGACAATATAGAGCGATCGCCCTTCTTCTCCCTGGCGAAAAATTGTGTAATTAGCTGGAAATGACAATTCGTTCATTACTGAAGTGAGCCGCACAATAAAATCATCCCGCAATTCCTTAAAAATTGGGACTCGCCGGACAAATAATAAACGGTCAACACTGGTTAGCATAATTACAAGTTAAATATTAAACATTACTGTAAATTTAAAAACTGAAGCCACGCGATTAGTCATATTAACCGATGTTGAACGCTAGCGGTCAAGAATATCTTAAACTTTACCGACAGAAAACTACTTAGCATTGCTTCAATAGGAGCAAGAGCAAAGAAACTTCTCAAACTCGCTCCAAATCAAGGGGGGTTTGAATCCTATCAGTGAAAAGAACCTTCTGCCCGACGTTCGCGGACTCGCTCTAAGCGTACCCCTACGGGGAAGCAAGCTACGCGGTAGCGTCGCCATGCCAAAGGCTTTACGCTGCGCTATCTGCCTCCTTTAAGAATCACTTTTATTTATCGTTTTAAAAAACAAGAGTATTTGCTCTTATTTGGGTGAAAGCCATAATATTGACTTCATGAGCTCCCAAGGTACCTTGCTGAGAAAAAAATCACCAATCTGATTAGAGGCGATAGCTTCTAAAAACTGGGGAACTGGCGATCGGTTGTCGTTGGGTAAAACAGTCACAAAATATCCTGAACTGCCCTGACATCAAGGAGCAGAGAAGGACTAGGACAAACAGCATTGAATATATCGTGAGCAGCAATTATGAGTTGGTTAATTAGTACATTAATTATTGGAATCTCTGCCGCTTTTGCAACCACCTTTGACGACAATTTATATTTGACAGCTTTCTTTGGAAAAGTCAATCGCAG
Source organism: Nostoc sp. ChiVER01 (assembly GCF_034531155.1). Taxonomy (NCBI): domain Bacteria; kingdom Bacillati; phylum Cyanobacteriota; class Cyanophyceae; order Nostocales; family Nostocaceae; genus Nostoc; species Nostoc sp. ChiVER01. The sequence continues at coordinate 90,327 of NZ_JAVRBS010000011.1, forward strand.
CTTTCGTCCTAAGCATGTTGTTATTGGTGAATTTCTGGGATTTACAGCCTTAGTATGCGCTAGTCTCCCTGGTTTCTTCGGCGGTCTAATTATTCCAACTACCTGGATTGGTTTGCTGGGTTTGCTTCCCATCACCATTGGTATTAGTAATCTTATCAGTCGAGAAGAAGAAGAGACAGTGCAAGCTGTGTCAGTTGACTTAACCTCTCCTGTTAAATCTGGACGCCAGAAGAAATCACTATTAGCAACCATCCGCGATCCGCAAACCTACCGCGTTTCTGCTGTCACCATTGCCAATGGAGGAAACAACATTGGGATCTATGTACCATTGTTTGCCAGTAGTAATCTTCCAAGTTTGGGTGTAATTCTCTGTGCTTGCTATTTCACTGTTGGGATGTGGTGCTTACTGTCTTACAACCTGACTCGTAATCCTCTCATGGCTCCCGTTTTAACTCGCTTCGGTCGAAAAATCTTCCCCTTCGTCTTAATTTACTTGGGACTCTCTATCTTAATTAAGAGTGAAACATATCGGCTTTTACCTAGTCTGGCAATGCTTTCTCATTAGGCATGAGGCGATTGCACCCGATCTGAAAACTCGAAATTATTGATGGGTGCTATCTCTGTGATGTAACCAAAAAAGTCAGCGATCGCTTCCCATCTAAAAAGATTTTTTAATCACTTGAATTTATCAATTAGAATCAAAATAATATTTGATGTTATCAATCAAGTTATCTAAAGTGAGAATAAAGCACATTATTGATGGCTCTTATAAAAGCAAGCCCAGCACTACGAATCATCATAGGAAGGAACTAATGAATAAACCAAATCCAAAAAAATTAACTCAGTGGATCGTAACAGCAGTATTTCTGGTACTTGTAATAGGATTTTCGCTCCTTGATCAGCAAGCAGTTAAAGCTCAAACACTAACACCATCCATACCTACGGAATCTGAACTAGCTCCAGTAATATCTCCGGTTACATTGCCAACAGAGTCTGTTACTGCCCCAGTAATATCTCCGGTTACATCGCCAATAGTGTCTGTTGCAGAAAACGTTAGACGTTTATTACAAACCAATGAATGTATCGGATGTAATTTAACTGGAGCAATGCTAAAGGACGCAAATCTGCAAGCCGCAAACTTGGAGGGTGCTAACTTACAAAATGCAGACTTAGAAAGGGCTAACTTACAGCAAACAAATTTACAAGGGGCAAACTTTCAAGGAGCAGATTTAGGTAAGGTAAACCTTTTGGGAGCAAACCTTGTGGGAGCAAACCTATTTGATGCAGACCTAGAGAAAGCCAACCTATTGGGAGCAAATCTGCAAACGGCTAACTTACAGGGCGCAGACTTGGAAAAGACAAATCTCACAAATGCAAATATCCAGGGGATTAACCTAATGGGGGTTGATTTGGAAGATGCAATCAGACCAGAAGGATTCACTGTTCAGTAATTAAACCGAAGTTCTCTGTGCAAAAGTCTTAAATAGCCTCAAAAGCCTGATTCAGTAATGAATACAGGCTTTATTTTTTAAAATGTGAGGTCGACGGGATTTTTTCTATTAAGAGGATACCGTTACGTGGGCTTTTTTACTTTTCAGACAGGCTATTGTTATTGTACTTTCAACTTGAGTAAGTCGGCGTGAAAAAACCAAACTATGTTTTTAGTAAGGGAGGTTTGAGATGTTTTTTAGGTACGCGAATTATACTACTTGTATTCGTTCAGACGATTTTGATGTGATCGAACAGGAAGTGACGCGCTTGTTAGAACAGGAGCCAGATTGTCTGCGTATTCCCCAGCCTCCTGAGCTTGTTTGCAATCTGGATGAATATCTGTGGGAAGTAATTGTACGCGAACTGGGAATTGTATGCTTTTTTAATGGAACGGGTGGGTGGATTGTTGGCTTTTTTGCTGGTGAGGGCGGGTGGACGATTGTTAAGACTTGGCCAGTCGATCTGCTTTGTGCGCGCGCAGAAGGTGCTAGTCGCCCTCGTTTGTCCGCACTGGCAATGGAACTAGGGTGCGATGCTTTTCATTTTAGGGTGACTCGTGACATCAACGGTATCTTGCTAGAAACTGATGCAACAGGTCACATCTTCATTTCTGGTTGTGTTAATGCTGAAGAAGGTGAAAGCGATCAGTTTTATGATGAGCAAGTTGATACACCAGGCTTGCCCCCGCAGTTTTCTCTATTGAATGTGCCACAATCGATGGAGGCAGCAATGCAAGTAAACGTAGCTCCTGAAATTGCAAGAATTGAAGCTGAGTACGAGCGGCTGTTGGTAGAAGCTCCAGATTCAGAGTTATTATTTAATTTAGAAGATGAAGTATTAAAGGGTTATGCTGAACGCATTGATAATGCTTTGGCGAAAGTAATAGACAAATCTAAATCCTGGTATGTGGATTTAGCTTACGATGTCTACACAAAACCACAGAACTTAGAAGCCAAAGGAGTACGTTTGCTGTACTTCCAACCTCCAACTACGTACAATCCTCATCCCCTCATCCTGCTACCACCTGAGCCTCTGTCTGATGATGAATCTTTCTAATATTTCCTTTTCAGAATAGAGGCTTGACGTATTTATCGTTAAAAGTTTGTACCCATGTAATTGTCGGAACTTGCGATCGCCACAATAGTAGATAAAGGAACTTCAGCAAAATACTGTCGCTGAAATTGTTCTTCTCTGACAGCAGCTAAAAATCGTTCTACTGCTGCCTGTGCCAAGTTTTCTGCACTATCGCTTGAATGCCAGGTGATTTGCAAATAACGGTCTTGTCGCTTAACTGTGAACCCTAAATATTTTAAGGCTTTAATTCCTAGAAGTAAGGTTTGGTCAGTGATGCCGATTTTCTCTAAAAGTTGGACGCGGGTAACTAGTTGATTTGTGCGACTAAGATATTTGGCAATTCCTACAAGAGTCAACCAAATTTGATTGGGTGGTTGCAGGTTGGGTTTAGACCAAGCGATCGCTAATTGTTGCGAACTACTTATCGTTAAACATCGCCGCAACCATGCACGTAAATCATCCCAGTTTGTAGGACAATCTTCAAGCAAGAATGGGGGAGTGGGTAGAGACGCGATTAATCGCGTCTGTACTTGGGAGTGGGGAGTCGGAAAGTTGCGCCAGTCTAAGATGAGTGGTAAATTCCGAGTGCTGAGTGCTGAGTTAACACTGGGACGCACGGCAATTAATCTGATTTCATAACGTTTTTTAAAGGTGTTATAGTCTAGCTCTGCTATGCAATCACACCTTCCTATAGGCAATTCATCTTTGTAGTGCCCCCACCATATGCCAGGAAAAGCACTTCTGCTGGAATCATCCCGAATATCAAACTCAGTTTTAATATACTGTACCTTTTTCCCTTGCCAATCCTGCTGATTACGATGCCAAGAATTTTCAAACCAGCAGTTTTGAATTAGCAATTTCGGAACAGGATTACCCATTCCACAAGGTTCTAGCAGTTTCATCTCCAAAAATAACTCTTTTCCCAAGTCTGCGACTGTTACCGTCAAGTCTGCTTGCACGCTTGGCGTTAGGGTTGTACTACCTAAAGATTGCCGTAACTGTTGATTAATCGCTGCTGTAAATAAAGGAATATTCTCCACCAACAAACTCAAACCTGCTGCAAAGGGATGTCCACCAAAGCGATGTAACAAATGTGCTTGGTCTTTTACCAGTTGGTATAAATCAACTGAATTCACCGAACGAGCGGAACCCCTTGCTAAGGTAGTAGGGGCGGAATCTTCTTCCCCACTCCCTACTCCCGATTCCCCACTCCCTTCCGTACTTAACAAAATAGTCGGGCGACCTGTTTCTTGTGCTACTTGTCCAGCAACTAAGCCCAAGACACCCGCAGGCCATTGGGGATCTTCTAGGACGATGACGCTGGTGGTTGATAAGTCTAATTGAGTAAGTTTTTGTGCTACTTGCGCTTGCACATCTTTTTGCAAAGATTTGCGGCGGGTGTTTGCGAGTTCTGTAACTTCGGCTAGTTCGTTACAACGTTTGGCATCCCGACTAGTTAATAATTCAACGCAAAAACTAGCATCGCCTTGAATGCGACTAACGGCGTTAATTCTTGGCCCCAAACCAAAGGAAATATCTGTGGGGCGATCGCCACTTCTCTGACACAATTCTAATAATCGCCCCACCCCCGGACGCCGACGCGCTGCTGCTGGCTGTTGAAAATCTGCTTGCAGTCGTTGAATTCCCATTTGTGCTAAATAGCGACAATCTCCACTTAACTGTACTAAGTCAGCAATTAAGCCTACTGCTACTAAATCTAATAAATCCTCTAACGGATCTTTTGCAATATTAGGCAGACTTTGATATAATGCTTCAACTAACTTATAAGCTACCGCTACCCCAGACAGATTGAACAGTTGATGTTCTTTGGGCAAATAACGAGGATTAATAATTGCTGGAACGGGTGGACGTTCGACGGGTAAGGTGTGATGGTCTGTAACTATTACGTCTATACCTAGTTGCTTGGCATAGATAATTTCCTCAATGTTTGTGCTGCCTGTGTCGCAAGTAACAATTAATTTGCAACCTTGTTTTGCGAGGTTATCAATCCCTTGATTATTGAGTCCGTGAGATTCTTTCAGGCGATTGGGAATGTAATAAATTAACTGAGTATTTTGTTTAAAAAATTGCCCCAATCCATCCCAGAGTACAGATGTAGCGGTAATCCCATCAGCATCAAAATCTCCCCAAATGGCAATTTTTTCTTTGATATTATATGCTTGTTGCAACCGGGCGATCGCTAAGTGCATTTCTTGCCCAAACTCAAAGGGACTTGCTGGTTGATAAGCTTTGTGGTTAATAAAAGCTATTAATTGTTGATGATCTTTAATTCCCCGTTGCCACAACAATTGCGCTGCGTATATTCCACTGGATGCGGGTGTATGCTGTTTCACCGCTTGGATGAACCACTCCGGGGGTTGTTCTGTTGCTGCTATATTCCACTGCTGTTGTTCTGGCATACAAAGAAAGTTAGGAGTTAGAAGTGAGAAGTTAGGAGTTAAGAGTTTTAATTTATAACTTTTAATTATTAACTTTTAACTGTTAGATTGGAGATTGATCTTCAGGCGTTTGAGATTCACTGACTAGGGAATTAAGGACTACTTCATTGGCGACGCTATCGGGTTTACGGGCACGAATTGCTGGACGCGAACGCTTGTAACCGGCTCTTTCAGCTTTTTGGTGTTCGTAATCAATCAATCTGCCATAATATTCATGCTTGCTTAAATTCATCGATAAGAAAATATGCTGGCGGATATTACCAAAACCTTTGCGGTTAAAAAACTTTAATGCTGAAGTATTGGTAGGGTCAGTGTCTACCAGCATAAACCGCGCCCCATCTTCAATCATCCGGGCAACGACTTTATCAACTAACTTGTCTGCTACTCCCCGACGCTGAAACTTTGGGCTAACTCCTAGCCATAAAATATAACCGTAAGTCCAGGATGCTTTGGTGATGATGGTTCCCAAAACGAAGCCTGCTAATTCCCCGGCGGTTTCGGCCACGAGGCAATATTCAGGATCGGTATTGTAAAGTCCAATCACCTCCCATTCATCCCAGGTGCGGTATAAATAAGGATATAAATCGCTGGTAAATAACTCTTCTCCCAAGTGGTAAACGGGAGCAATGTCATCAATTCCTAATTCGCGGACATAAATCGCTTCAGTTTCGTCAGAGCTTGACATAAATTTAGAAGTTGTGATTTTTTTATATATAGCAGTCCTAAATCATTCATGAAATTCTCTTCTTTTCCCTTTGGCGTCTTCTTTACAAGACGCTTCACCTTGACGAAAACCTCTCATAGCGAAGGCGGTTTGATAATTTCCACAACTTATATAATATTGCTGTAGTTCTTTTAATTAAAATGCTTTTAAATGCTTTAAATTTACAAAAATGACTTTTTATTAATACAACTATAAAAAATTTTTTTTAATAACACAATTCTAAAGATAAAATCAGAGTGAGACTTCTTGAATGCTATCAAAATTTGGTAATGAGTCTTTCACTACTTCTTCAGGAGCTTGGGTGTGTAGTTTACCGCCGTAAGGATAACACCTTTTAGCAAACTGACAATAATCACAGGTTTTGCTACCCTCCACCACTTGAGGAAATTGCTGGTTATTTTGGTAATTTTCCAGCCAAATAGTTAACTGGGTTAATAGTTGATTAAGTTTCTTTGCTATTTGTGTATGTTGAACAGTACTGTAATTAAACTTAATATTTTGCGGTTTACCCTCAGATTGGACAAACCAGTAGGTCATCGAAATATTTTCTGGTAAATAGTCGCTAGTTTCTGCCAATACATACAGATAAAGCCGTGTTTGCCAGTTAGCTTCTAACTTGCGTTTATTAGGTGGTTTAGGATAAGTTTTCCAGTCGAGAATTTGCGCTTGTTGGTTATCTGCAATCAGTAAATCATATACAACCGTTAGCAAATAATCCTGAACTTGCACAGTTCGGTAGTGTTCACTCTCACGGAAAATTTGATTATCAGATGTAGACGTTAAAATTTCTGGGGCTGCATCAGCAAAAGCTAGCATCCAGCTTTGGAGTTTAGCATCTGCTTGCAGGAAACTATCAATAGGCAAACCCATTTCTCGCTGCTGCATTAACAAGTGAAAGCGACTACCCAAAGTTAGCCGTTCTTCTTGTTCTGGATTTGAGGGTGAATTTAGTTGTTCTAGGTAAGTATGTTGGAATTTACGCGGACAAGCTTCTAGTAAGTTAAGTTGTCCTTGAGACAGTCGCAGTAGTTGAGTGGGAGTTAACAGCATTCTTCTATTTTAGAAGCAAATTTTAATCTGCAACTCACCTTTGGCAGGCTATCTGTAAAAAACAGTGATTTTTTACTGCTTTCACAGATAGTTCTCATGTCTGCTATTTCAACTCATCCTTATCTACATCATCCTGGTTATTAGAATATTTAGTTTTTCCTTGGGACTTGATTGAGCCAAAGCTGTAGACCATAGCTATTTTAACAATGTCAAAATATGCTGGATGATTAGCTTTGTTAACGATCGCCAAAGAGATTGACCCTGCCACTAAGATGACTAAAAGCGGCGAAAGTGTTTCTCCTACCCCAGAGCCGTTGCTGTTGCTTGACATGATACAATCTCCTAGTGGTAAGTCTTGGGCTAACTTGTACTTAACTTAAGAAAGTTGACTAAACTTCACTACAAACCTAAAATTGCAATCTTGTTGCTGATGATTGGATGAGGAATCAACTCCAAGACTCAACAATCATGGCGATCGCAAATAGACAAAACAGAAATACTGCTATCCTCAAAAAGCATATCCATAGATTTGTGGATAACAGCATCCCAACTATTGAAACAGCGCCAAAAACATGAGATAGTACAAGCGCGATCGCCAAGCCAAGCAGAGTCAGCAGAAAATACTTGAGTCCCCGGCAAAACCACTTGAATAGTAGATTTTCATCATTTTTGTGATTGATTTTCATACTTTTTGTCCTGTTTTGATTGAATTTAAGCATCAGCTAGGACTACCTCGATTGTCCTAAAAAAAGAGTCAATAATTGCGTTGCTTTATAGCTAGTCAAAGCACGCAGTAGTCCTATCAAACCTGAATCAAGTTTGAATACCAACAACAGTGGCTTCGGTATTTACAAATGGTGAAAGTAAATTTTTAGTGGATTGCAAAGCTAATTTTGAATGAAATTAAAGTTAGATGCTCAATGCTCGTGATGATGCAAAACGCCCACTACGCGCATCAACCCCTAAAATGCAATTCCTACAGACTTTGGATGCTGGTTCCAGCCTTTGTCTTTACATTTTCCTCACTAAGTTTGAGAAAGTTAACATCAAACTCACTAAATCACTTAAGCTACCTGGGTTAAAACCAATATAAAGTAACTTAGTTACTTAGTCAAGTAACTTAAGGAAATTGTTTAAGAAATATTGACTAAATAAAGTATTTTGCTTGCCAGACAATAGTTAAAGCGTCACTTTAAGTAGATTATCTTCTCACCTAGTGAGGTAACATTGGAGTATAGTTTGTCTTGATGTGAGTATGAGTCAGATTTCCGAAGATTTTCTTTTGGCTTTAGCCCAAGAGCGTTGCTTATCTAGTAGTGAGCTAGAGGTATTTATATATGCTGTTGAGGGTAAATCGCCAAATGCGATCGCTGAAGAATTGCGTGTTAGCGCCGAAGCGGTACGTAAAAGATTGAGCGAGGTTTACAAAAAATTCCAAGTGAGTGGGGGTGGCCCGGGTAAACTCACTAAGTTACAACAAATTATTGAAAGTGAATATCAAGTATCTTTGCAGACTATAGAAACGGCTGCCAACAAGCGTCAAGATTGGGGCGAAGCACCAAGTATCCGTGATGCCTTCTACGGACGGGGAACAGAACTATCTAATCTTAAGCAGTGGATTGTTAACGATAAATGTCGATTGGTAGCACTATTAGGCATGGGGGGAATTGGCAAAACTGCTTTGTCTGTAAAACTGGCACATGAAGTTCAAGAGAATTTTGATTACTTAGTTTGGCGAACTCTTCGCAATGCTCCACCTATCCAAGAGATGTTAGCGAATCTGATCCGATTTCTATCTGATGAGCGAGAAACGAATTTACCAGAAACCGTAAATGGTAGAGTCACGCTGCTGATTAATTATTTACGAAAGCGGCGTTGTCTTATAGTGTTGGATAATGCAGAGACAATTTTGCAAACAGGCATGAGCGTGGATTCTTCGCAGGAGGTTCGCGCCGGATACTATCAAGAAGGATATGAAGGTTATGGTCAACTATTTAGACGGATAGGGGAAGAACCTCATAAAAGCTGCTTGGTGATTACTAGTCGGGAAAAACCGAAAGAATTTGCACCTTTAGAAGGCAAAGCATCGCCAGTCAGAACAATATCATTACCTGGTGTGGGAGAAACAGAAGGGCAAGAAATTCTTAAAGATAAAGGCTTATCTGGGTCATCGCAAAACTGGGCGAAACTAGTTAAAAATTATTCAGGCAATCCATTGGCTTTAAAGCTAGTCTCAGAGACAATCCGAGAATTGTTTGGTGGGGATATTGCTGCCTTTTTAGCCGAAGGAGAAATAATTTTTGGTGATACTCGTAATTTATTAGACCAACAGTTTGAACGCGCTTCAGAGCTAGAAAAAGAAATTATCTACTGGTTGGCAATTAAGCGTGAGCCAGTTGTGCTAGAAGAATTGTTAGAAGATATTGTGCGTCCCTTAGCAAAAAGAGAATTATTGGAGGCACTAGAATCTCTACGGAGGCGATCGCTTATTGAAAAAAGCACAGCACTGTTCACCCTGCAACCTGTGGTTATGGAGTACATCACAGAAACCATAATTGAACAAGTTTGTCAAGAAATTACTACAGGTAAAATCGCACTATTTATGAGTCATGCTCTGATGGGAGCCAATATCAAAGATTATGTTAGAGATATTCAAATTCGCCTGATTTTGAAGCCAATCATCAAAAGATTGCTGAGTGTTTTTATCATTCAAAGAAATATTGAAGACAAGCTAATTCAAATTCTAGAACCCCTACGAGACAAATTTTTTGTCAAACCTGGATATGCTGGCAGTAATGTTCTTAATTTACTGTGTCAATTACAGACTGATTTAACAGGTTATGACTTCTCCTATCTAGCTATTCGGCAAGCTTATCTACAGAACGTAAATCTGCATAAGGTCAATTTTGCTTACAGCGACCTCACTCGGTCTGTCTTCGCTAAAAACTTTGCCACTGTATTGTCAGTAACATTTAGTCGAGATGGCCAACTTTTAGCTACAGGAGATGCTAACGGTGAGATTCGCCTATGGCGAGTTACTACTGGTCAACAACTTTTGCTTTTTCAAGGACATACTAATAAAGTTTGGTCAATCGCTTTTGATGCCAATGGTACAACTTTAATTAGCGGCAGTGAAGACCAAACAGTAAAAATCTGGGACGTTCAGAGCGGTGAATGCCTAAAAACACTTTTAGGGCATACAGATAGAATCTGGTCAGTAGATTTCAGTTCTCAAGGTGAGGCGATCGCTAGTGCTAGTGAAGACCAAACTGTGAAAATTTGGGATGTCAAGAGTGGTAAATGCCTCAAAAGTTTGACGGGTCATATTAATGGAGTACGATCAGTTGCTTTTAGTCGCAATAGTACAACTTTAGTTACTGGTAGCAAAGACCAAACCGTAAAAATTTGGGATGTTCAGAGTGGTGAATGCCTAAAAACATTGTTAGGGCATACAGATAGAATTTGGTCAGTAGCTTTCAGTCCTCAAGGTGATGCGATCGCCAGTGCCAGTGATGACAAAACGGTAAAGCTGTGGGATGCTAACACTGGAAAGTGCCTGAAAACTTTGGAAGGTCACACTAATTGGGTATGGTCAGTAGACTATAGTCCTGAAGGGGACATGATAGTTAGTGGTAGTGATGACCAAACAGTTAGACTGTGGGATGTAAACACCGGTCAGTGTCTAAAAACTTTGCCTGGACACACAGATAGAATCTGGTCAGTAGCTTTCAGTCCCCAAAATCAGACAATTGCCAGTACTAGTGATGACCAAACAGTAAAGCTGTGGGATGCTGATACCGGTAGATGCTTAAGAACTTTGAAGGGTTACACTAATTGGGTGTGGTCAGTAGCTTTCAGTCCCGATTCTCAAATCTTAGCCAGTGCTAATGATGACTACACAGTTAGACTATGGGATGTAAACACTGGTGAGTGCCTTAAAACTTTGAAGGGTCATACAAATGGAGTGCGATCGGTCGCCTTTAGTCCCGATGGCCAAATCCTAGCTAGTGCTAGTGATGACCAAACTATCAGGTTATGGGATGCTAACACTGGTATATGTTTCAAAACTTTGAAGGGACATACTAATTGGGTATGGTCAATTGCCTTCAATCCTCAAGGTAATATCTTAGCTAGTGCTAGTGACGACCAAACAGTAAAGTTATGGGATGTGAATACTGGTAAATGCTTCAAAACTTTGTTAGAAGACACTAACCGAATATGGTTTGTAGCCTTTAGTCCCAAGGGTGATATTTTAGCTGGTGCTAGTGAAGATCATACAGTGAAATTGTGGAACCTTAGTAGCGGTCAATCTCTAGAACCTTTGAAAGGACATACTAATTGGGTAAGGTCAGTAACATTCAGTTCTGATGGTCAAATGATAGCCAGTGCCAGTGAAGACCATACAGTGAGATTATGGAAGGCTAGCAACAACGACAACCCAGAACCTTTAGAACCTTCTTTGAAGGAACACAGCGATAAAGTCCGAGCCGTTGCTTTCAGTCCTCAAGGTTATCCAATCACCAGTGAGACTAATAAAGTTAGCTACCTTTTGGCCAGTGCTGGTGATGACAATACCCTGAAAATCTGGGATGTGAACACTACTAAATGCCTTAAAACCCTGGAAGGACATACTAAAAGGATATGGTCAGTTGTCTTCAGCCCCAATGGACGATTCCTTGCTAGTGGTGGTGAAGACGAAACCGTGAGGATATGGAATCCAGACACTGGTGAATGTTTGAAAATTCTTAGTATCCCCAAACCATACGAGGATATGGAGATTACAGGCTCTATCGGTTTAACAGCAGCTCAGAAGGCAACACTGAAAGCTTTAGGTGCGGTAGAAGATGAGAGGAAAAATAAAAGGTAAAAGAATGAATTTTGCCTTTTAACTCCATCCTTTTACCTTTTTTATGTACCTGATGCTTATTTCATGTTAGCTCTTGCGTCCTTCACTGCGGCAAAGAAAAATAATCCTGTGAGTGGAATGCTCAATGCCAGGATAATCGCCGTGGCTGTGAAACCAAAATCTGGTCGTCCGTAACTGAGTTCAAAAATCGAACCGACAGCTGCGATCGCACTTACACAAGAACCACCCAGGAATAAACCGCTTTTTGGAGTTAAATACACAACTAGCCCCCTATTTTATTGGTTTCACCGCTTGATACGAGAAGCCATTCTTAGATAGCTCCTGGGCTAAAGTCAAGGAATTTTCCACACGGTCTACAAATACCACGCCGTTCAGGTGATCCATCTCGTGCTGAATGCAGCGTCCTAGTAGGTCATTAGCCTTTAATGTCCGGGGACGACCGTATTCGTCTTTATAGGCAATTTCTACGACTTCAGGGCGCTTTACGTCTAGATATACGTTGGGGATACTCAAGCATCCTTCTTGGGCTACGGAGATGTCGCGGCTTACTTGTTTAATGGTAGGGTTAATCAGCACCAAAGGTTGATTAGCTGCGTTCTCTGGTTCCAGGTCGATGACAATTAGTTGTTTGTGAATTCCCACTTGGGGTGCAGCCAAACCAATGCCATCTTTGCTATACATAGTTTGCAACATTTGGCGCACCATTTGGCGGAGTTCGTCATCTACTTTTGTAATTCGCTTTGCAGCTTGACGTAGGACGCGATCGCCTAAATAATGAAGCTCCAAAGGTGGATTTTTTAACTTTTTTTTCTCTACAGCAATTTCAGAAGGCATGAGTCTTGATGGCTAGATGGTGAAAATTCCTACTATCTTTATTCTATAAGACTCATATTTAATTTTTGAAATACAGGGAGACAGTGTTTTGCGGAGGTTCCTAAAGCTCGATAGCGCAGCGTTAGCAAGGAACGAGCGTTGGAACAAGCGTCTGACCTACTCTAAGCGAATGCGAGTGCGTCTGCGAAGATGACTAAAATATAGCCAAAAATCTTTAGGAACTTCCAAATAAAAAAATATCCCAAAACTAACGCAAGAATTCTCTCTATTTCTTCTCTTTTTGTGTTCTCTGCGTTTGGAGTGGTAGCGTGCGGTAAGCCGCCAATTTCTGACTTACCTCTGATTACAACTACGATTCTTATACAATTTTTTTATTAAAAAGATTTATTCAATGTATTTTTTATTGGAATAAACCTATTCTTTAACAATATTTTCTTGCATCCTCACCACATTCATTAACTAAATATAATAAACACTTAAAACGAAGACCAACTATTTGTTCATAGAGGGGGTTAATTTTACACAAAGGTGGAATTTGGAACAGAGTCCGACCGAAAACTGTAACAGTTCTTGCAAAAGGGCAATTGGAGGGAATTAATTTGCACAATAGTTTGGCTAGATGATAATCATGTATTTCTACGGACTCAAGTTGATATCGGATTTGGCTTAATAAGTTATTATTAAAATTGGCTTTAGTTAAGAAGTTCATAATTTAAAATTCCTTCACTCAATCTTGTTTGTTCCTTTAAATTTACACCTCTCCTTAGATACTAAACATCGTAGAACTACCAAATTATTTTCTCCCTTTTTTAAAGTCACTTGTAAAAACAGTAAAATTGCTTAGAAAGCAAACCAGGTAGCCAATTGTTATTAATAACTGTGGGATCGACAGTGAGGCTATCTATAGTGAATGGCACAAGGGCAAGTAAGTCGTCGAGACAGCAGGAGCAAAGGAGCAGCAAGGAAGTAGAAATGTAGAAAGGCTGATGTTGTATTGGCAAATTTTGCACTATTGACTATAAATAGTGATGTTATTGACGCAAATACATAAAAGCTGAACTTAACGTCAACACGATAAGTTCATTCAAATTTCGAGGTGATGTGTGTTTAAATCTTTTACGAAACTTGACTACCTGCTAAAAGAAACTTTCCTCGGTTTACTGCGGGGAGGTTGGATGAATTGGGCAGCTGTAAGTACTGTAACAGTGTTACTGTTTTTATTTGGCTTGAGTTTGCAAACCTCTTGGCAAGTTGAAAAACTTCTCTATCAGTTTGGTAGTCAGCTAGAAGTTTCAGTTTATCTCGAACCGGATACGCGGGCCGAAAGCATGGAGTCACTCATCGCAACAATGCCAGAGGTGGCGGCGATACAAAGTATTACCAAAGAACAAGCTTGGACTAAGTTAGTTAAGGAAATGAGAATTTCTGATATAGAGGGGGCTACGCAGCAGCTAGGTGAGAATCCTTTGGTTGATGAGATAAAGGTGAAGGCGCGTAATTCTCAAGTTGTACCAACTTTAGCAACGGAGTTGGCCAAATTACCGGGAGTTGAGACGGTGCAGTATGTGGATGAAGCAGTTAAACGCATTGCCCAATTGCACCAAGGTCTAAACTGGATTACTTTAACAATTACGATTATTCTGACTTTAACAGCGATCGCAGTGACTACTACGACAATTCGGCTGATTGTCATGGCGCGACGCCAGGAAATTGAAATTATGCAACTAGTAGGAGCAACCAGAGCTTGGATTTACCTCCCGTTTATTTTACAAGGGATTACCTTCGGTTTGGTTGGTGGTGCGATCGCTTGGAGTTTCATTTCTGTGATTCAACAGTTTCTCGGTAAGTTGCTAGCCAATCAACCTGAATTTATTCAAGCTATCACCAACGGAGTGCAACTCACTCCAGCCCAAATTTTATTATTGCCCCTAATTCTCTTAAGTTTCGGTGCAGCTGTAGGATTAATGGGAAGCTTATTCGCTGTCCGACGTTTTGCCAAAGGTTAATCATTAATCATTGGACATTGCAAAGGACAAATGACTAATGATTAATGACAAAATCTTATGAAATCACAATGGGAATGTTTTCTGCAAAATCTCGGTGTATGGGAAGGTTCATTTACCAACTTTTCTCCCGAAGGTACACTTCTTAACGATGCTCCTAGCCATCTTTCCCTAGAAGGTTTAAACAATAACCAGACAGTACGCTTAACTCTAAGCCGTTCAGGAGGAGATGATGTAATTAGAGAATATAGTTCTGTGGGAGGGGGTCTACTTTTTTTTGAAAATGGTTCATTTTCTGAGGGTTTAATTCAGCTAGGGCCATTTTCAGAATTTGGTGCAGAACTTGCTTTTGTTCATGAAAATCGCCGCTTACGCCTGGTGCAACTGTTTGATAAGACTGGTAATCTAAGTAGACTAGTTCTAATTCGAGAACATCTAGCCAGAACCGCAGCAACAGAACGTCCACCTTTGCAGATAAATGATTTGTTGGGAGAATGGCAAGGGCAAGCAGTAACAATATATCGAGATTTGCGATCGCCTGATATTTACTCTACAACTTTGAAAATACAACTTGATGATACTGGGCGATTAATTCAAAGTACCTCTTTTGGCGAGCGTACAATTACCTCAACTGCTACCATCAAAGGTTCCATCGTTCTCTTTGACCAAGATCCCGAAAAGCAAATACAAGTATTATTGTTACCTGATGGCGCTTCTGCAACTTCTCCTTTAAAGGTGCAATTACGTCAACCATTATTTTTGGAAGCGGGTTGGTTAATCCAACCAAACCTGCGCCAGAGGATGATTCGCAGCTATAACGATAAAGGCGAATGGATTAGTTTGACATTAGTTACTGAAGAAAAAGTCTAAGGGATTTGAGAGTGCGATCGCCAACACCCCACAGTTCACTAGAGGCATATAAGCAGTAAACATTTCTTTGGTTTTGGAATGGTAATCAGGCAATTTGAAGCGTACTAGGTTCAGGAATAGATTCACCTTCTACTTGCCAAGCTTCCAAGTACATTTCAATCACTTCTTCGCCATTACGAATAGCTTCCTCACGAGTTTTGCCATGAGTGCAAGGCATAATAACGCGATCGGCAAACTCTGGAATGGTGACTAGGAAAAGCTGATCTTCATCAGACCATTGAAGAATCATACTGTATCGATTCATGAATCCTCGTCCTCCCTTAACTCTTGGAGTTCAGTTAATAAACTTGCTAACTGTTTTTCTAGATAGATTGGCACATCGTCTCCATCTTTACCGGGATAAGTGGTAGACCGTTTGCTGTAAAGTTATTGTTAGCGTGCA
Organism: Nostoc sp. ChiVER01; assembly: GCF_034531155.1. NCBI lineage: Bacteria > Bacillati > Cyanobacteriota > Cyanophyceae > Nostocales > Nostocaceae > Nostoc > Nostoc sp. ChiVER01. Next base: position 106,141 of record NZ_JAVRBS010000011.1, read on the forward strand.
CCTTGATCGCCACTGTTTTCAATGTAACGGCGCAAAACTGAGTTAATTAGTGTTTTGTACTCTGCACCTTGTTTACGAAACCACGTTATCACTTCTGAATCTAACTCAATCAGGTCACTAGCTCGTGTTGCGGGAATCCTCAGCGTGGCATTTTCAAAAAACTCATCGCTCAATGGTGGAATGTCTGAGTAATCAATGTCCTCATCTGTCATCGCCTCTAATGCAGCCCAATCAGTACGTGAGGTATTGTTCAAGTCGTTGACGCTCATATCGGTTTGCCCTTCGTGCTGAAATAACGCGGATTATGTTGTTCTGCCGTTCTGCCCAAACGACAACCGCTACACCGTTGCCTAAAAAGCCGATTCCGATCCAGCGATCTTCGCCATAATCAAAACGCTCATCAAGCTCAATCAGCATGGAATTATTAAACATTCCGGGGACATCTGCAAAATCAATTCGATGTTTACGAATATTTTCAAGATTCTTTGTTTCGTCCCACTCAAACTGCATGAAGACTTAATGAGCAATACATAAACAGTTAAGCCCATTATCGCTTATTACAGATGAATGAGAAATCCATTTATTTTTATAGTAAAAAACAGCGACGTTCCAATGCTTGCTTAAGTAAACCTTGATATTCTTCATCTTCAACCCGATAAGCCCCAAACCTCTTCAAATGCGGATTCATCATTTGGCCATCAAAAAACACAAATTTCCTTTGACGCAATCTTTCCACCAACTTTACCATCGCTACCTTCGAGCCTTCGGGAATCCGGTAAAACATCGACTCTCCAATGAAAGCCCCACCAATAACAATCCCTAAAATTCCCCCAGCTAACTCGTCACCCTGCCAAGTTTCAAAACTAAAAGCATAACCACTCTGGTAAAGTAGCCAGTAAATCTTTTGTAATTCCGGTGAAATCCAAGTTGTCTCTCTGTCAGCACACCCAGCCACCACAGCTTGAAAGTCCCGATTAATAGCCACACTAAAACGCTCTTGATTCAAGACACGCTGCAAAGACTTAGGGTAGCGAAACCGTTCATCCAAAGGAATAAAAGTTCGATCGCGACTTGCATACCAACTCAGGCGATCGCGCTCATCAGCCATGAGAAAATAGCCTTGTGCATAACCCCCAACAATAGCCGCGATATCATATTGCATAAATAAATATAAAAAAACACTCTTAGAAACGCCATTTGATCCTATCAATCATCCTCCGCGTTCCTCTGCGTTTCCCTTTGCGTCCCTCTGCGTTTAAAATAAAAAAAATGACTCAACCAATTCCACCCATTACCCTACCACCACCCGAAAACCCTCTCCTCGAAGGTGAATGGTTAAGAGAACGCTTACAACGGTGGCTAGATACAGAATTTATCCCTGAAGCAGTCAACCAAAACATTGCCCAACGAGCCGCACAGATTTTTGTGCGTCAACGGATGGAAGGAGAAAACGACCTTGGTTCTCTGGTAATTGCCATTGTCACAGAGATGCAGTCGTATGATTTTTCCAATAGCTTCTATGGAGAGTTTGCGATCGCTAACGCCGTCAGCGATCTACTCTTAGAAAGTCTGGGAATTGATAAGTGTTGTGGTCAATAATATTTTGTCATTTGTCCTCTGTCATTAGTCCTTTGTTATTTACCAATGACCATTGTACAGACGCGATTAATCGCGTCTCTACTGACTCTTAACTACCAACTAGACTTAACAACTCCAGGTAAAAGACCTTCATGTGCCCATTCTCTTAGCACGTTCCGAGACAGTCCAAAATCGCGGTAAACACCTCTAGAACGACCAGTCAACCAGCAACGATTGCGGTGGCGGGTGGGCGCACTATTCCGGGGTAGCTGTTGAATTTTCCGGTGGATTTCCAGCTTATCTAGGGGAGATGCTGCACTTCTGAACTCTTCTAAAAGAGCTTCCCGCTTGTCAGCATACTTTTCTATCAACTTAGTGCGCTTTTTTTCGCGCTCAATCATGCTCTTTTTTGCCATTATTCTCTAATTTATTTAAAGACACCGTTTTCCATTCTACAGTCTCTCTATCAATTCTGGGGTTACTTGTGTCGCTTACCCTACAACTACTGGCTTATTAGCAGCAGGACATAAATCGGCAAGTTCACAAGCAATACAGACAGGAGAGCGTGCTTTACAAATAGCACGACCGTGATAAATCAGCCGAATTGACCAATTTTCCCAATCAGGCTGTGGCAATAAACCCATTAAATCTTGCTCAATCCGAACGGGGTCTTTTTCTTGGGTTAAACCCAAACGTTCGCTAAGGCGCTTAACGTGAGTATCTACCGTCACTCCAACATTAATGCCATAACCATGACCCAGGACTACATTGGCTGTCTTCCGCGCCACACCTGGAAGCTTTAATAATTGCTCCATTTGGTTAGGCACAACAGAGTCAAATTCGCTAACAATCATCCGACAGGCGGCTTGAATGTTCTTGGCTTTATTGCGATAAAACCCTGTTGAACGCACCAAGTTTTCTAATTCTACCAAGTCAGCGATCGCTAAACTCTCAGCATCAGGAAACCGATCAAATAAAGCTGGTGTTACCTTATTCACCCGCTCATCAGTACACTGAGCCGAGAGAATCGTTGCCACTAATAATTGTACTGGCGTTGAGTAGTTCAAAGAGCAAGTTGCATCTGGATAAAGACGCTTTAGCCTAGCTAAAATTTCAATCGCCCGTTGCTTTAAAGGTAAAACTTCCTTTTCCCTATTCCCCACTCCCTACTCCCCACTCCTTATTTTCACTGAAACAATCTTTGCACCCACTCTAATTGACTAGTTAATTGAGTAGTTTCTTTGACAATCAGAAAAATTCCTAACCCTAAGAGTAACACCAAACCGGTTTGCATTACACCTTCTTGAATCCTGGCTGGTACAGGCTTACCGCGTAAACCTTCAATCAGCAGAAAAGCGAGTTGTCCACCATCTAAAGCTGGTAAAGGCAAAATATTGATAATAGCCAAGTTAATGCTGATAATTGCCGCAAAAGACAACAGATTTGCGCTATTGTCTTCAGCTAATTTTGCACCGATTTTGACAATATTAACTGGCCCAGAAACTTGTCCAGCAGTTTGTTGAAAGTTAGTAATTAATTGCCCAAAACCACTGAGTGTACCAACAAATAATTGTTGAAATCTGTTAGCAGCAATCCCAAAAATTTCAAAAGGACTATTAGGACGGCGATAAACTGCCGTAGCATTTGGACTAAGTGCCACACCAACTACACCTTTACCATCGGCTCCCAATTTTGGTGTTAATTTCAGAGTTTGTTGTTGGTTGTCACGCAGAATTTTCAGTTCGATTTGCTGATTAGGATGAGTTTGAATTTCTTTTGTCAGCAAAGGAGTTGACTTTTCAGAAGCCGGGAGTTCTTGACCGTTAACAGCCAGAATAATATCTCCTTCCCGAACTCCTGCTTGATAAGCAACAGATTCTTGATTAACAGGCTGTACGGCGACACCAGCTTTATAGGTTAATTCCTTGGGAATGCCGACGATACCCAATTGCAGAACCAACACTAAATAGGCAAATATTAAATTTGCGATTACTCCAGCACTAATAACGATCGCCCTATCTAAAACTGGACGGTTACGTAGTAGATTTGGGTCATTGGGTGGAACATCGCTATCGGGGTCATCATCGGGAAAGCCCACAAAGCCGCCCAAGGGAAAGGCGCGGACAGCATATTCGGTTTGCTTTCCTTGATACTTAAGAAGAACTGGGCCAAAACCCAAAGAAAAACGGTTAACGAGAATGCCTTGAGAACGGGCTGCAACAAAATGTCCCAACTCGTGTACCAAAATCAAAACAGCCAAAACTGCGATCGCTGCTAAAACTGACATAGAGTAAATTAGTGAAAATATTAAGCTATAGTTATCTCCATTCTAATTGGGCATTGGGTATTGGGCATTGGGCATTGGGCATGGGGCATTGGTAAAAGACTAATGACTAATTACAATACTTCACGCCCCAAGTAAGGTTGCAGCGCTTCTGGTATTCTTACTGTCCCATCAGGTTGCTGATAATTTTCTAAAATTGCTGCCATAGTCCTTCCCACAGCCAAACCCGAACCATTGAGGGTATGTACGAACTGAGTGCCTTTTTTTCCCGCCTCTTTGAAGCGAATATCAGCCCGCCGCGCCTGGAAATCTATAGTATTGGAACAGCTAGAAATTTCGCGGTATTTGCCAGAAGAGGGCAACCAAACCTCTAAATCATAAGTTTTGGTAGCAGCAAATCCCAAATCTCCTGTACTTAAATTTACTACTCGGTAAGGTAACTTCAACGCCTGTAAGATTGCTTCTGCATTCCCTACCAATTTCTCCAATTCATCAAAAGATGTACTGGGTTCGACAAATTTCACCATTTCCACCTTGTTGAACTGATGCAGGCGAATTAACCCCCGCATATCGCGTCCATAGCTACCAGCTTCGCGGCGAAAGCAGGGAGTAAAAGCACAGTGGTAGATAGGCAAGTTTTCAGCAGCGAGAATTTCACCCCGGTATAAATTTGTAACTGGAACTTCCGCCGTCGGAATCAGCCACAAATCATCATCAGCGCATTTAAAGCTTTCTTCTGCAAACTTGGGTAACTGACCGGTCGCCGTCAAAGACTCGGTATTCACTAACAGAGGCGGACTGACTTCCACATAACCAGCTTGACTATGGAGAGATAGCATAAATTGAATTAATGCTCTTTCCAATGCCGCACCAGCGCCTATCAAAGTCACAAAGCGACTTTGGGCAACTTTTACAGCCCGTTCAACATTGAGAATACCTAGCTGTTCGCCAATTTCCCAGTGAGGGAGAATATTCGGATTTTGAGGAATGTACTCATCACCCCAACGACGTACTTCTATGTTATCTTCCTCATTTTTACCAAGGGGTGTAGAGTCGCTTGGTAAGTTAGGAAGTGCCAATACAAGTTGGGCAATTTCAGCTTTGAGGTTTTTTTCCTGGGGTTCCAGTTCACTCAACGTAGCTTTGATAGAGTTACCTTCATCCCGCAAAGCCTGAATTTCTGGGTCTTGAGGATTTATCCCAGATTTAATCTTTTGCCCGACAATTTTACCAATTTCGTTGCTACGAGCTTGGAGTTGACTGCGCGTTCCCTCAAGTTCCCGTTGTTGCCGATCTAACTGTAAAATCGGTTCGATGTCGTATTTACCACTACGACTATCTAATCGTTTTTGAACTAATTGCGGATTTTCCCGTATTTGCTTGATATCCAGCACAAATTTTTCTCAGTTTTTAGCCTATTATCTTCCAGCCAACATTTCAGCAGCATATAGCCAATTATGCACCCAAGTCAAAAGAGGGGAATGAGGAGAGAAGAACCTAGTAATTCTTGACTTTTGACTCCTAAACTAAGGTCGGTTGATGCGATTGAGTAGCCAAAGTGATGCTAACAGTCCAGCAAAGTGGGCTTGTAAAGTCTGGATATTTGCTAAAACCACAAACATATCTAAACCACTAATAATCGCTTGATTAGCTTGGGCAGAAAATATCAATTGACCTTGAGACAAAGCCCTAAGCGTAAAACTACCTACAATTGCTTGCGCCCCTAATAGAGTTAATAATATTCCCCCCAAATTCACCCACAATCCTAAGCGTAACACTTGTACAGTCTCACTTTTCCGGGGGCGGTTGCTGGGATTAGAGGATTGGAGTTGGTTGCCAATTCTGGTGTAACGGTAAGCTAAATAAATGCCTCCACCCAATGCCAAAAGTCCACAAACTTCTAATAAGACACCAAAACCTGTTCCCGCATTATTAGTGCTACCAATATTCCGACCAAAAAGGCTGTTAGCCAGCAAAATCACGCCAGAAACTACACCTAAAGCTAACTGAATCCAGAAGCTACTCCAACCGAAGAGACGAAATATTTGGGCAATTGCCCGCAGAGTTGAGGAAGATGATGGGGCATCAGGGATTTGTGACATAGTAATACCAATTTGCTGGGTGCTTGATCAAGGGGCACGGAAGAGGACACAAAGACACGGAGAGTTCTTTTTCCACGCCTTTCGCCCTTCTTTCTGACTTTTCACGGCATCTAGAAAATCTCACTTCTATTTCTCTCTCCTTTTAGAAGAGAGACTTTGAATCTTCCCGCTTTAGGAAGCAGGAAGGGGACTAGGGGCTTAAATTTTTCGTGGGCTTTTATCATATAACTTGAATTGTCAGGTCTTCTTTCCCCCGCCTTGAGGTCTTCTTTGATAAATTTACTATCACACCTGCCATAAGAGACAAAAGATTCTCTTGTTGAGAAAATCAGTAACGGTTACTGCTTAAGTGTTTCTACTGCCGTAGCAGCTTTAACCCAGACATATCACTTAGCGCAAGCTTTCAGAATCCGCATTGGAAAAATCACTGTAAAACAAAGTGTTTATGAACTTTTACAGACAAAATAGCATTTTACCTGTAAAATTTCTTCGATGGCATTTTATTGCTTCAGCAGTTCTAACTAGCTCGGCATTACTTAACACCAAGACAGTGACTTTGCCACTGTCTGTTCGCTCCTCACCACCCGTATCGAGCTTGAGTAGGGATACACTATTTTGTGCCCCTAAACTCGCAAACTCGTCCCACACCTGTGAAGTTGTGGGTAATTATTTCGTATTTACACAATGGATATCTAGCCTAAGTAGCTTTATATATATTACTCACTTAGCAGTAGCACTATATACTGGCTACAAGGATTGTAGACCCTACCCTAAGGCATTTTTTTAGCCATTCACTAACCATGAAACTTGAGGATATATATCAATTCTTTGAGAATCCTCCGCCAACTTACCTTTGTCAGGAAGTAGCAGTTTGTTACATACTGTCTGTTTTGTTACAAGGTGAATCTTACGGAACCGAGTTGATTGAGCGATTAGAAACTGAATATCCAACCTATAGACTTTCGGATACCGTACTTTATAGTGCAATCAAATTTCTGGAAGATGAAAGGGCAATCACTGGATATTGGAAGAAACTCGAAGGACGAGGACGCCCCAGGCGAATGTACCAAGTTTCTCCAGAATGGCAAGTTCAAGCGCAGGATTTAGCTTTTCAATGGCTTGACTACGTAAACAGGAGGACAAAGTAACGAATAATTGATAATGAATAAGTCTCCTCCAGTCAAACAATAACAATTAGTTATGGATACTGCTATTTTGCCATCTACGTTCCTGCTAACCTTGTTGTTATCAGTTGGGCTGTTTTTCTTTATTCGTGCCTCGACTAAAGACCGCATAGAAACAGCACAACTGGTATCTGAGCAAGACGAAGCTGCTTTAATGTCTCAATTAAAAGAGTATTTTCGTTCGCGGTCTTACCGAGTAGCTGAGGTAAACAGAGAACAAAACCAAGTGACTTTTGAAGGTTTTGTTCGCCCCAGTTGGTTCTTAGCTATATTTTTAACTCTGCTAGCAGCGACTGGTATTGTTTGTCTATCACTAGTCGTGTACCTGCTTTTTCCTAACCTCAGTACCTTTGTTCTACCTATGGTACTGCTGTCGCCTTTGAGTGGTCTATTTTATTGGAAAAAATCTGGAAGACTTGAGAAGGTGTTGCTCAAAATAGAAACAACTCAGAGCAAACAAACCTCCTCAAGTAAAATCACTGTAGTCGCCCATCGAGATGAACTGGGCGAGTTACAGAGGATTTTACAGCTCAAGGCTGCTGAATAACTGTTGGTTTTTATGACCATCTCTTAACTATGATATGCAGACTTCTGATCTGACCTACTCTTTAGGCATTAGAAAGTAGGAAGGAGCAAATTAAAACTTCTGCTTTGTCAACCCCCACTACTTTTGTCGTGGGGAAAAATTTAAATTCATAAACTTAAATTTGTTGACAGAGCAAGGTTTAACAATTTATGGCATAAAACGTAACTTTACTAGCGCTTTTGGAGGCGCTTGGCTCTATACCTACTCCCTTCTGCATCTTCAAAATAGTATCAATCCATGCAATCTAGCGTGGTTTGACACAAGTTGAAATTCCAACTACCTGGACTAGCCTTAAAAAGCAAATCAACTCCAAACTAAAAAAAAATTAAATTTTGCATAAACTTAGCAATTTTGCCAGTTAATGATAGTCAGGAGCCACATTCAATGCCTAAGATGATTATTTATGGTTCACCGACTAGCTAAAGCAAGAGGTTCTTGACCTGGCGAAGGTTCTAACACCCTCAAGCTAGGAAACAAGAAATGGTTTTCCTCTACGTATTGAGCACCAAACAGTCCCTTTTCTGCCCAGAAATAGCGGTCTGTGGTGTGTTCATTTCGCTTTACGAGTAACAAGGCGGGTGGCAAAATACCTTCAGCTTGAATGAATCTTCTCGCTGCTGTCACAGGTTTTTCTTCGCCACTTTCGATGCTATATTGAGGCACATGTTCCAAAATCCGCCGTCCTTCCTGACGACGACGACTTTTCCTTTTGCGTCTCCTTGCCAATCTATTGTCCTCCTCTTTCAAGCTATAGATTGTAGTGATAGCTACAAAATCAGTCGTAATTATATATGTTCTAGTTCAAAATATCAATAGTTTTTAACCTTTTAATTTAAGAAAATTAATATCTTTGGAGATAGGTAAAACAAAACTACCGAAGGATATAATTCCTTGGTACAAAGCTTTCATGTAGAAGATTTTAGTTAAGCTTTATTAAATGGGTGAGGTAAAACTAAGTATCCTTTCTTAATCATGCCTCAAAATTTGTAATATTGAGCAAAAGCTAAAAAATGTTAATGTCTGCCAGTTCCGATTTTCTGGCTCTATGTCGAGAGCAAATAGCGCTACTAACCCAAGGGCTGGGAGCAACTTTAAGTATTGTGTACCTGACACAAGAATTGGTAGACACTCCTTCGGGTGATGCCAAACTGATTCCTGTAGTAATTTACCCGGAAACAGCATTATTGCCTCCAGGGGAAGAGGCTGCTGAAGCGACAGTACACAAGCAACTTCAAGTTGGAAATGTGTTGATATTACCTAATCAACAGAGAAGGTTATTGACAGCAGGATCAGAGTCTTCAACCTCGTCACCGGAGTCTGAGATCCCAAATGCGTCTCAACCCCATCTAAAAGAGGAATATCTATTTAGTGGTAATCAAATAGTTTTACCTCTGGTTTATGAGGGTGTGATGATGGGGTTACTAGTAACGGGTAGGAAAGATCGGGGATGGAATGAACACGAGGAAAGTCAGATTCAACGCATAGCCCAAACACTGGCGATCGCTTGTATTTTAGATCAACGGCGAGCATGGTTTGAGCAGCAATTACATGAGCAGCAAGTTCTCCAAGAAAAACAGCGAGATTTGCTAGATAATCTGTTGCATCAGTTTCGTAACCCATTAACAGCATTGCGAACTTTTGGTAAACTGCTATTGAAAAGGTTGCGACCAGCAGATACCAACCGAAATGTGGCAAATAGTATTGTGCGGGAAAGCGATCGCCTCCAAGAATTGCTGCAACAATTTGATCAAGTAATTAACTTAACAGAGGCAGATTTAGCACCACTACATCTCCCCGAAGAAGTATTTGTAGAAGCAACTATCCAAAAAGATGCTAAACCGCCGTTATTATTGCCGGGAACGGGAGACAAAGCAGTTGACTGCTCGTTAGCAGATATATTAGAACCATTATTAATATCAGCCAAAGCGATCGCCCAAGAGCGAAAGCTAAAACTAATAACTGAAATTCAACAGAATTCACCCCTAGTACGTGCCAACGTCAAAGCATTACGAGAGGTATTAACTAACATTATTGATAATGCTTTGAAATACACTCCCACTGGTGGCAAAATTTTAATTCAGGCCGGGCAAGAAAAAGCTAATTTTCAGGGAATTGTCATTAGTGACAATGGGCCTGGCATTCCCCCCCAGGATTTAGAACATCTTGGAGAACGGCATTATCGAGGTGTACAAGCGCAAACAGAAATCCCTGGCACTGGTTTGGGGTTAGCGATCGCAAAACAATTAATAGAGCAAATGCAGGGCGAAATCGAGATTTTCAGCCCTGCAATCAACTCTAAGATAACTTCACCTAATGCGCCGGGAACCACGTTTATTATTTGGTTACCAGAAGTTTAGCAGGACTTACGCAAAAATTGCCGAAAAGCTTAATTTATCGAACCGCCAAGACGCCAAGAACGCCAAGAATTCGTAGAGTGTGCGTAAGTCCTATTTAGGATTTGTCCTTTGTCCTTTCTAAAGACCAATCACCAATGACCAATGATTATTTTAGTGAAACCAACAAGTTTTGATTGATGGTCATTTGTAAATCGGTATCTGGGTCAATAGCGATTAAGTCAACACTATTTTTACCGAAGAACAGACCAACCAACGCACCGATACCAGCACCACCCAAGACTTCTTCTGTGGCGATCGCGCGATCGCCTGTGACGGCAGATACGGCAGTTGCTGCACCTGCGCCCAATACAGTATCTTTGAGAATTGAACCAATACTAGTACCCTTCTTGACGGTTTCAGTTTTGGTAATCACATCTGAAGTAGCGTTAACCTGATACTCCTGACCATTGGTCAAAACTAGTTTCTCGGCAACGAATTGAGAACCACCTGTAGCAGGTTTGAGTTGACCAATAACTTGACTACCAGCCGGAATCACTACAGATCCGTCTTGCGTAACTACGTTCTGGGATACTGTTAATGTCAAAGGCGCTGTTTCATCCTTTGTAACCAGAATTTTTTCTGCCTTGTCATACTTCACAGGGATAGCAGTCCCTTGAGGAATTGTCACAGCTACAGGCGTTGGGGTAGTAGACCCGACAGCCACGACATAAGGCGAGTTAATTGCTGAGGCTTGATTAGAACTAACCAATGCTTGGTAGATAAAAGCTGCTACCTGGGCGCGAGTGGCGGTTGCAGTTGGATTCAGGAATTTCACATTAGGATAGTTCACCACAATTTGCTTCTCTGTTGCTGCTGCGATCGGGCTACGGGCATAGCTAGCGATGTTAGAAGCATCGTTGAAGTATTGCAGAGTACTTTCGGTATTACCGCTAGGACTATATTCCAGACCATTGGCGAGGGAAACTAAAACCTGCTGGCGGGGAATAGCTTGGTTAGGCTCAAAACGATTTCCAGGATAACCAGATAAGAAACCAATGGTATAGGCTTGTTGAATGGCGCTGGATGCCCAATAGTTGCTGGGCACATCAGCAAAATTGATTGCTTGCCGTTGCGCTGGTTTTTGGAAAGCTTTGTTGACCATAGCAGCAAATTGAGCGCGTGTTACCGCTTCTTCAGGGCGGAAACTACCATCAGGAAATCCGGCAATTACACCTCGCTGTGACAATTGTTGAATAAATTGTGCTGCCCAATAGTTAGATGAAACATCAGAAAAAGTAGTTTGAGCAAAAGATGGTGAAGCTGTAATGAAAGGCGCTACAGTAACGACTGTGACGCTTAAAGCCATGAGTGCAGCTGTTCCAGATTGCAACCTATTTAAAGTAAACATTAATTTTTAATCCCAGTACAATTAGTTTTTTTACTGTTAACTAATTAGACATTTACTGAAGTATTAGGTTCCCAATTATTTCTGTTTTTGTCAAAACCATTACTTCCGACATACAATATAATTAGATAGTCAAATTCAGAGAATATCTGCCAACAGAGCTAGCAATAGGTAATAGTGTAATCAGCTTATTACTGATTAACACTATTAAATAAGTATTTGAGAAAATATGAACATTGAATGAGACGGTACCGAGATAGAATAGTTGCTGAAAAACAGATTTTTTGGGGTTAAAAATGAAGGCGATCGCCCACTATAGTTAAAGTGGCGATCGCCTATCAGAGATGATTAAAGTCACGACTTGAATTGAGTTACGACATCAAGCAGTTAATTCCTGGGGTTTGACACTACATAGGGCGAGTTAATTGCTGGGGCTTGATTAGAACTAACCAGTGCTTGGTAGATAAAAGCTGCTACCTGGGCGCGAGTAGCAGTTGCGGTTGGATTCAGGGACTTCACATTCGGATAGTTCACCACAATTCCTTTCTCTGTTGCTGCTGCGATCGGGCTACGGGCGTAGCTAGCAATCCTAGAGGCATCGTTGAAATACCTGAGAGTGCTTTGGGTATTGCCACCAGAAGTATATCCCAGACCGTTGGCGAGGGACACCAAAACCTGCTGGCGGGGAATAGCCTGGTTAGGCCCAAAGCGATTACCAGGATACCCTGCTAAGAAACCAATGCTATAGGCTTGTTGAATGGCACTTGATGCCCAGTAGTTGCTAGGCACATCATAAAATTTGATTGCCTGTCGTTGCTGTGATTTTTTGAAAGCTTTATCGACCATAGCGGCAAATTGAGCGCGTGTCACCGCTTCTTCAGGGCGGAAAGTACCATCAGGAAATCCAGCAATTACACCTCGTTGTGACAATTGTTGAATAAATTGTACCGCCCAATAATTAGATGAAACATCAGAAAAAGCAGTAGTTTGAGCCGAAGGTGCAGTAGGAGTTTGAGCCACAAATGTCGAGGAGCATCCCACTTGGATGGGTTCGCTTTGCAAAGTATAGGTCATTGGTTCACAAACTAAACTTGCCGACTTAGACTCTACATTATTCCGCGTTGGCGGATTTTGTTTATTTACCTTTGATTTCCAATTGTTAAATATTTTTTCAATCGTAGGATGCTTACTTAAAAACTCTGAGTCTGCAACAACATCGTGAGACCCCTTAACACTTATCTTAGAACTATTGAGGTAGATATTGTAGTCATAAGTAACATTTTGAGCTTGATAATTACTATTAATAACCTTGCCAGGAAAAGCATAAAGAATGTTTCTTAAAATTCTGACATCAGATGACCTGATAGCAAATATTTGCCCATCTTCAATTTCTGGACTTTGATTATTTGCAATAGCAGTGTTATTTACAATATCCACATGATCGCTTAAAAATGAATGAATACCAGAACCACCATTATTAAACGAAAGATTATTTTTAACTAAAGTACGTCCTGTATATGGACTCATTTGTAAATTCTGATCGCCATTTCTTGAACTATCAATAATGATGCCATTTCCGTCTGTGATTTTCCCGACTGCAATCCAAGGGATGTACATGCGATTGTTGTAGCTCTTGTTGTTGGTAACCACCATCTTGTATCCCCGGTTATTGTCAGAATTCCAATTGTTCAACAATGAAATACCACTATTACCATAAATGCTATACCAGGCATTATTGAACACTACGTTATTATCTATTGTCACATAGTCAGATTGAATCGCTGAAATACCCGCTCCCCCACAGTCATGCGCTTTGTTGTTCAGAATACGGATGTGATGACTACGACTATTTTTTCGTCCGTCAACGCTGATGCAGTTTCCATTAGTCAGTGGGTTTACTTTGTTAGTCTTCTGACTTATCGCATAATCAAGGGTGATATTGGCATTGTTCCCTATCACCTCCAGCCCATTGATCTCAATATATGAAGCTCCATTTGAAATCAAGATACCATTCCATGTATTGTGCTGAATTTTTGGGGAATGTCCAGGATATGCTTTATACTTAATCCACGCATTTGCTTTTCCAGAACGTTTAATATTTACTACACTTACAGCTTTGGCTATATTTTTGTATACGCCGTTCATAATCAATACTGTATCGCCAGGGTTGGTAAGGTCTGCTGCCTTTTGAATTGTCCTAAAAGCGTCTGAAGTAGAGAGTCCGTTATTTTTGTCGTTTCCACTACCACTAACATAGTATGTTTTCGGTTGTGAATTCGCGCTAATTAGCTGGTCACTAGATAGGCTCATTTCGTTGTTAGTGGATACTTGATTGATGTTTTGAACTAAAAATTCTTTTATCCTTTCTCCCTGAGTTAAAAGACCTAATACTACAGGAATTGCAAGACATGCACCTATACCAAAACCTCGAATTTCCACAAGCAAAAGCTCCTTTTTGCCACTATTTAACAAAAATATCAGGATATTACGTAATTTTGAATACTCTTTTGGATAGAGAATAAAATAGTGTTAATTTTTTTAGTTCCCCACATAGTGCAATTAGATAAGGATTCTAATAAATATTAATAGTGAGTAAAACGATATAAAGGTAAACTAGTTATTATTAAATATAAGTTTTTACTATTAAAAATTAAAGCGATCGCACAGTATATTTAAAGTTGCGATCGCCTATTAGGGGTGATTAAAGTCACGACTTAAATTAAGTTAAATCTAGTAGCGGGATTGTGGTACTAAATTCAAATTAGAATTCAGTGTAAGCTTCAAATCCTGTGCGGGTCTAATAACAAAGGCATTTCCTTGTTTTTTCCTCAACAGCACACTTGCTCCCGCACCCGCAGCCCCACCGAGAACAGGTTTTAAATCGTCAATTTTGCGGTTCCCAGTTACTAGTGAACCTAAAAGACCAGCACCAGCACCGATAGCTGCATCAGTTAAAACTTGACCTGTGCTAGGCCCCTGTGAAACTTTTTGAGTCGTGGTATATGTCCGAGAACTTGCATTAATTGGCTGACGCTGACCATTAGAAAATTCTAATTCTTCAGCTACAAACCGCACGCCTTTCCCTTGATTATCATCTGTATTTCTGGAATAATAACTATCTAGGTCAACAGATTCTAATCGTCCATTTACCTTAGTACCGGCGGGAATCAAGACATTTCTATTTCTGTCAATAATGTCATTGGCTATTCTCAAGGTTAGAGATTTACTTTCTCCAGGAGCAATAGTGATTGTCTCTTTCTCGTAGGTAACAGGGAAAGTAACCCCAGAAGGAATGGTAACGTTTCCATATTGTCCAATTCTGTCTTGCCCAATTCTGTATTGTGCATTAGCAGGAGCTAAAGTTAACAGTGGGGCAGTCACGGTTGCAGTAACTGCTATTGCCATAAGTGCAGCAGTTCCAGATTTCCATTGATGTAGGCTAGTCATAAGTGGGTAAACCTTTGTGTATGTGATGTATTTAATGACGTTGATTCACTTAGTTTGTTTCTAAAATTTATGAAACCTGTTTATAGGCGCATTCTGAATATGAAGGTGCTTACATAACCGAGAGTTTGTGTTGCAACTAGTTCTATCGGAGATATCGCTCCTTAGAATTTGTATCTTATTAATGTGCGTTACTAAATAGATGGTGAGATACTCTCAACATGACGCAAAATTAATCTAATTGTTGCCAAAGTTGTTTTATTGTTTATGTCCTTCTCTTCTCCTTCTTCTATGGTAGCTGCTGCGCGTAGCTTGCTTCCACGTTCGCAAAGCGAGTGGTACAAAGACGCACTTACCGCTTAGAGCGAGTCTGCATCCCTTACGCGTCTTGTAGAGGGCGTCTTTGGCTTTGCTCCTGAATTCTTCTATGGGAATAAATTTTGATGCGATCGCAGCAATTCTTGTGCTGGGTTAAAATTTATTAATTATGGAATATGAGTATGTAGCGGTTCTCAATTGCATAAAATACAAGAGCGCTAAAGCTCTGACTTATTTCTTCTCCAGCAATTTTTTATTAGATATCAGGTACATGCCTAGCAGGAATAGACCCGCTACTGTTGCAGGTTCAGGTATGGTTTTTATTTTGGCATAAATAGCTGTTTTAGTTGTGCCTCCTTCAAAAGCCTTAATACTTGTCTGCTCAACGTCTGGATTAAAACCAATTAGTTCAAGCGTGTATTTATTGCCTTCAAAGTCAAAACTCGGATTACTCAAGTTTTCGTCTATAAATACAAGGTCTGCATTCTCTTCTTCAGAATTTGTTACGCTATTAAATGTATTTACTAGATGCAGTTTCAAGTCAAAAACTTGGCTGATTCCAACGGGAGATATGAAGGATACATTGAGATTTAAAGGCACCTCTTCAACGCTTGTACCCTTAACTACAGTTCCGTTAAAGTAAGTTAAATCAGCTATTTTGAATACAGAGTTAATGTCAGTTGAAAACGAATTTCCACTAAAGGTAAGTTTATTTGAGCCAGTTATTGTACACCCACTAGGATTTGGACTTGGTAGACACACATTAGCATCACCCCAAGTAAATATGTTGTTTCCCACACCTGTGTATATGGGATTGGGATTGATATCGATGCTTCCTGGAGTAGGTTCTCCCCATGTACCAGTAGAGATACCAGAAAAAGTTAGAGCATCTGCTCGGTTAGAGAAACCAAGTGTTACAGTCGCACCCACAAAAAAACTAGATATAGCAGTCGCAAAAACCAAACTTATTTTCATAACTTAAGTATCCAAATATAATTTTGGAGCTTTTTTAAACTATGTTTCGAGTCTAAATTAGTAAATTTCTTTAAAATGCACCAGTATTTTATTAGATTTATATATTATTAAATATTATCTAAAAAATTATTTTATTAATTTAACCTTATGTATATCAAAAAAATGTTTTAATAATTATAAATTCGTAAAACAGTAATTGCGTAAGCGTAGCTCATTGTAGACATCGTTACCTTACTTGCTTCTGTGATCAATTGTCAAGTCAATATAAAGTTACTTTTTTTTACACTCTCTGCACTATTGAGACGAATGTGATTTATTAGTTGAATTCAAGGATAAATAAGAGAAAATTTTAGTATTTTTTACTACCGAAATAGCCCTAAAGACACTTGCTATTTTTTCTCCCTCTGTCTTCCTTGCCTTTCTTTCAAGGATTTTCGGTATATGCTTTATAGCTTTGACAAAATTTCTGGTAACAACTGACTAGGAACTTTAGATAAAGCTAAGTTTTGTCCTTGTATACCTAATTCATTATGAAAAGCACGAATAGTTTTCACTATATAATTAAAAGTTGTTTGATAAGCCTCTGGCTGTTTGCTTAATCCGTTTAAGGCTTGTAAATGGTTGTCTAATGCTACTTCTAGATGTTGAGAACGTGTTGCTTTGTCATCATTAAACGACTTATCTATTACTAGCTGATAATGTGCTAGTCCCAAGTTATTATAAGAGGCAAGCAAATCAAAACTTAAAGGAATACTGCTAAGTGAGTGAGCCAAAGCTATAGCTTCTTCGTAAGCGCTGATACATAGTTGCAGATACTTTTGCCGTACCTCTTTAGTTGTTTGAGATAGGTTTGCTAGATGCCAGTAGGCAGTACCGAGATTATTTTGTGTAGCAGCACAGGCGCTGGGAACATTAGCTGGAGTACGATACTTGAGAGCTTCGGTGTAGACATCTATAGCTAGCTGGAGATTTTGGGCAGGTTGTTCGTATTGTGCTAGATTCCAACAGGCGGTGCCGATGTTGTTTTGAATCATGCCATACTTGAGCGGTTCCTGTTCGGGGTTGTAGTGTATAAGTGCTTCGTTGTAAGCTGCGATCGCCTTCTTTAAATGCACAATC
The DNA here is from genome assembly GCF_034531155.1 of Nostoc sp. ChiVER01. Classification (NCBI taxonomy): domain Bacteria; kingdom Bacillati; phylum Cyanobacteriota; class Cyanophyceae; order Nostocales; family Nostocaceae; genus Nostoc; species Nostoc sp. ChiVER01. Next base: position 123,472 of record NZ_JAVRBS010000011.1, read on the forward strand.
GGTTGGTTATATTGCCCTAAATGCCAGTAAGCAGTACCCAAATTATTCTGGCAAGCCGCATACTTTAATGAATCCATCTCAGCTGTACGGTAGCTCAGTGCTTCATTGTAAGCTAAAACTGCTTGCTGCCAATTTTCAGATGGGTGAGAAAAACGAGCTAAATCACCATAAGCCGTTCCCAAATTATTTTGCACACGAGCGTAAGTTTCTGAATGTGTCTGGGGCGAAATCATCTTTAACGCCAACTGATAAAATTCTATTGCCTGTTCTATATAAGTTTGTCCTTCCTCAGAATTGGGCGGTGTACGGTATAGCATCCAGTAGAGTGTACCCAAATCATTTAAGATATCTGGGAGTTGTGGTGAGGTTTCGTCATAGCTAATTGCCTCCTGATAGGCAATAATTGCCACCATCAGATTTTCTAAGGTTGACTCTCCTTGCTCAATGCGAAGGCGGTATAAAGTGCCCAAGCGATGATAAGCTTCTGCCAGTACTTCCCCTGGAACTTGTTTTTGGTGTAATTCTTCAATTTCCAACAAAATCTGCTGCGGTTGCCAGTAATCCTCTGTATGTTGGGCAATATTTGTATTTATTGTTGCTATTACTAGCTCTGTTAACTCGCTACTAATATGAGATAAAGACGACAGAGATTGATTATTACTTGCGCTACCAGACCTATTAGTAGATTCTTGCTGTTGTGGCGCAGCCTTTAATAAATCTGCTGTCGATAGCGATTCCTGGGTTTTATCTACGCTATTCCCTTGTATTTCTGCCGGAAAATCAGAATTATTCTTCAACTTTAACTCAGTACCTGCGGTTCTGAGTTCGGTTTGGGTAACTGATTCATCTACAATCGACTGCTCAATATAGCCTAAATCCAAGCTTCTAGGATTAGAAAAACGTTCTGGATAACCTGAATTCTGAGTCGCTGGTGTAGGTTCTCCGGCAAACACAAATACGCCAGTCCGACAACGCCAAAACTGTGGTGCTGATTGCTTGATAGCAGATAACCAAGGACGCGGTATCCATAACAACAAGTTAGATTCAAGGAATCGGCTGGATTCTTGTAAAGAGAAATATTGTTCGCTTAAGCGGAGATGGTGCAAAAATAACCGTTGTGTAGCGACTGGTTGCTTAGTGAGATGCTCCACGCCGACAATTTGAAATGCTGGTACTGGAAAAGGTCTTCCAGGGGAATCCTTTGATGCCCCAACAGTTGGCGGTGGATAGTTTGCCAACCATTGATTTATTTGAAGTATGGGATTGGGGTCATTTAAATTCAAACGCAGCGTGACTAATCGCGGATAAGCTAGAGTGCTATTTTCTTGGGCATTTGATGGCTGAGATAGCACTTGTCCAATAGGATAAGCCAATGTAGAATGCAGACGAGTCGCTACTTGATTTCTCAGGTGTAAATCATCACATACTGCTAAAAAAAGTTGCCGTCGTAAGCCAAGACTTAGGGCAAGCTTCAATCGTTGGTATACTTGCCGATTCCAAGTGGAATTATCATTTTGTGCAGTATCATTCACGCTCATGACGGCTAAAGAGCCAAAACACAGTACATATCGCCTTTCTCGGCATATCCAAGTCGGCTAATCTCATAATAGAAATGATTTTTAAGCTAACGCTGTGCTGTTTAGGATAAATTGAGTTTTTCAGGTATAGTTTAAATTAAGTTAGTATATAATGATACTCTAATTTCTAATTCAATTTTAACAAAAAATAAAAAAGCAGGCTCCTTTTAAAATCGGAACCTGAAAAAATATCAATAAAATGAAGTTTTATTAAAATATTTTACGATCAGCTGCTCTTAGAAACAAAGAAGGCAACTAGAATCAAGCCGCCAACCAAAACTGTAGCGACTATTCCTAGTAAAAGATAAGTTCGCTTTTGCCCTTCTGTGGGGGGTTCTGCTTGATAAATCTTTGGTTCCTTGGCGAAATTATTTAGAAGGCCGCCTTCTTCGTTTGTATAGGGCATGAATTAATTCCTTTATCTTTATCGTTCATTTAATGTTACATAAATGGGAAATCCGCCCTTAAACTGCTAGACAAATCGTTACATTAGAAGATGTAGAGGGGCATGGGGCAGGGAGCAGGGAGAGATAGGCAATTAAATTCTTCCTCATCCTCCTCATCCCCGGCTTACTGGTTAAACAAAGAAGCTATTCATCAATATCAGTCAAGATTAGGAGTAGAGGGGAAAAACTTTCTGCAACTTCTCCTCTCTGCCTACTTTCCATGCCCTATGCCCCATTCCCTAACTAGTAATCGTCCCAGTCAAAGGTGAACTAGGACTGGCGTAATCTTTGATAGGCATTCTGCCAGCAAGGTATGCCAAACGACCGGCAACTGTTGCTAAATTCATGGCACGAGCCATTGCTGCCGGGTTTGGAGAAAGTGCGATCGCACTATTAATCAACAAAGCATCTGCTCCCAATTCCATTGCTTGGGCAGCTTCTGAGGGTGAACCAATTCCGGCATCTACCACCACTGGCACACCTGCATTTTCGATGATGATTTGGATGTTGGCGGTTGTTTTTAGCCCTTGTCCAGAACCAATCGGCGATGCTAAAGGCATGACTGTAGCACAGCCTACTTCTTCTAAACGTTTGGCTAACATGGGGTCAGCATTAATATAAGGCAATACTGCAAAACCTTCTTTAACTAATTGTTCTGCGGCTTGCAACGTCCCAATTGGATCTGGGAGTAAATACTTAAGGTCAGGTATTACTTCTAACTTTATAAAGTTATTATCTTCCTGCCCTAACAGTTTCGCCATTTCTCGCCCTAAACGCGCTACCCGAATCGCCTCTTCAGCAGTTTGGCAACCTGCGGTATTAGGTAACATCCAGATTTTTGTCCAATCTAAGGCTTCAGCTAAACCTTCATGTCCGGGGGCCTTGGTTTGTACCCGTCGTACTGCCACGGTGACAATCTGGCAATCACTGGCGGCGACGCTTTGCTGCATTTCTTCAATGCTGCGATACTTCCCAGTTCCAGTCATCAAACGGGATTGGAAAGTTTTGCCAGCAATAATTAGTGGGGAGTGGGGAGTGGCGAGTGGCGAGTGGGGGGATATGGCAGGGCGATTCCCGTTGGAGAAATTGGCAGAGTGAGTCAGCATTGGGGTGGAGGTAGATGGCTTGGACTGGAAGCGTGAATAGTGGAAATCAGCAAGTAGAGGGTCAGACTTTTGTTCCAAGATGAGATCGGCAATTAAGGTGGCTGTTACGGGTGCAAGTAGAATCCCGTTACGGTAATGACCTGTAGCAAGGGTTAAATTTTGACAATGGCTAGTGCCAAGGATGGGCAACTCATCGGGGGTGGCTGGGCGAAATCCCCACCAGAATTCTTGGATGGGATAATGCTTGAGTTGGGGATACAGACGGATGGTAGCTTGTAGTAATGTTTGAATGCCTTCTGGAGTGTTGTTGGGAATGAAGCCAACGTCTTCGCTGGTTGCGCCAATAACGAGGCGATCGCGTCTTGGTACGATGTAAATATCCTGTCCAAACAAAACTCGCTTCAAGGGCAATTCCGACGTAATTTCTGGTATCCGCACACTCAGCATTTGCCCTTTTCTGGGACGCACGGGAACTGGTAATAACTCATTTGACCAAGCACCTGAAGCTAAAACATAGTGCGTGGCGCGGATTATTCCCGCATTGGTTTGCACGCCAACCACTTGCCCTTGCTGCTGTAAAAATGCTTCTACTGTAATCCCGTCTTTGAGTTCAACACCAACAGACTCAGCCGCCGTCCACAATGCCTGAGCTAGAGCTTTATTATCAACTTGCGCGTCTTCAGGATACCACCAGCCACCAACTACCTCGGCTCCCAAGCCTGGCTGATATTGATGAATTGCCTCTTTGTTTAACCAGTAAGCCGGGGATGAAAAGGATGAGGAGGATGAGGGAGATGAGGAGGAAAAACTTTCTCCTCTGCTCCTCTGCTCCTCTGCTCCCCCTGCTCCCCCTGCCCCCTGCCCCCCTGCCTCTTCAAAGACGGGTGCAAGGATACCACAGGAACGGTAGCCAGTATTTAAGCCAGTTAGTTCTTCTAGTTTGCGCGTCCAGTCGGGATATAATGCACGCGATCGCCAACACAAGGAATGCATTGCCCCATTAGGGAGGTTTTCCGCATCTGGTGCTAACATCCCAGCAGCAGCATGGGTAGCGGCAGCCTGAAAGTCACGACAAAGCACGGTGACACTTGCCCCGCGCAGTTTTAGCTCAATGGCGATCGCTAAACCAATAACGCCGCCACCAATAATTACAGTCTCACTAGTCATTAGTCAATTAGTCACTAGTCATTAGTCATTAGTCATTAGTACATAACTAATAACTAATAACTCATAACTTATAACTTATAACTCGTAACTATAGACGGATCTGTTACCACAAGGCGCGAATTGGTTCGTTGCCTTGATTTGTCTCGTTAGATGGCGTATTTGTTTGTGAAGAATCTGTATTGTTGTCTGTTGTAGTGTCAGCAGGTGATGTTGAATCATCAGAAGGATTCTGAGCAACGTTACTCCTGTTCTCAGGTCTTGGAGCTACAATACTGCGCCTGTTTGCGTTTGTTTCGGTTGTTTCGTTTCCTTCAGTTGCAGTTTCTTGATTATTGCTGCCAGCACTGCTATTAACATTGATATTAGCTGGCAGGACTTGTGATTTTTTGTCACTGGGAGCGTTAGCGGTTTGTACTCCCATAGGAAAGTTGATGCCCAGTAATGTACCAAGCAGAATGGCCAAACCTCCAGCCATTAAAATTAATGGTGTCCATCTACCCATCTTGTCTTACTCCTTTTTAACCTTTTGGTGTCCACACTATTCGAGAATTTTGTCCCCAAAATCCATCAAACTTTGTCACTTTCACATCGCCTAAAACCAGAGTTTGACAGGCTAAACGCAAGTCTGTTGTAGGAGAATGGGGAGGAAGCGAACGCCGTGCTCGATCACGCCAATTCGCTGCTGATACTTCGCCCTCTACCTTAACCGCGCAAGTTCCGCAACTGCCAATGCCCCGACAGTTTATTAACTTAGCACCGTCATTGTAGAGTTCTATTCCATTTTGCAGCAAAATTGTTCGGAGATTGCTTTTGCTTACGCACTCAATTGTTTTACCTTGAGCTAGTACCTTAGGCATTTTTAAATTGCCAAACTGGCGTTTTGTTGTATATTGACACATTGCCTTGAAAGTTGTCTCGTCGGTCCCAGCTTTATGACCACAAATTCTTCACCTCAACTTTGGCTTTATGACACTACATTACGAGATGGCACTCAGCGCGAGGGGCTATCAGTATCGATAGAAGATAAGTTACGCATTGCTCGTAGACTCGATCAACTGGGAATTCCCTTTATTGAAGGCGGTTGGCCTGGTGCCAATCCCAAGGATGTACAATTTTTCTGGCAACTCCAAGAAGATCCGCTAAAACAAGCTGAAATTGTAGCTTTTTGTTCGACTCGCCGCCCCAATTCCACTGCCGCAACCGAACCGATGCTACAGGATATTTTGGCTGCGGGGACTCGCTGGGTAACGATTTTTGGTAAGTCTTGGGATTTACACGTTACAACAAGCCTCAAGACGACATTAGAAGAAAATTTGGCGATGATCCGCGATACGATTGAGTACCTCCGTTCTCAAGGGCGTCGCATTATCTACGATGCCGAACATTGGTTTGATGGCTACAAGCACAATCGAGATTATGCTTTACAGACATTAGAGGCTGCGATCGCATCTGGTGCTGAATGGTTAGTCCTTTGTGATACTAATGGTGGTACTTTACCTCATGAAATTAGCCAAATTGTTCAAGATGTCAGTAGTCATTTGTCATTAGTCATTTGTCAAGAACCAATGACCAAGGACGATGGACAAAGGACAATTCCTAAAATTGGAATTCACACTCATAACGATTCGGAAATGGCGGTTGCTAACGCTCTAGCCGCCGTGATGGCAGGGGCAAAGATGGTACAGGGGACAATTAATGGTTACGGTGAACGTTGCGGTAATGCTAACCTCTGTTCGTTAATTCCTAATTTACAATTGAAGCTGGGTTACAGTTGTATCACAGAAGACCAGCTAACACAACTTACAGAAGCTAGTCGTTTTGTGAGTGAGGTGGTCAACCTTGCGCCAGATGAACACGCTCCCTTTGTCGGACTTTCGGCTTTTGCCCATAAGGGCGGTATTCATGTATCAGCCGTGGAACGTAATCCTCTAACTTACGAGCATATTCAGCCGGAACAAGTGGGGAATCATCGCCGCATTGTGATTTCTGAACAGTCTGGACTTAGCAATGTTTTAGCCAAAGCCCGCAGTTTTGGCATTGACCTCGATCAACTGAAAGCTGAAGCCAAGCAAATTCTCCAGCGCCTCAAAGATTTGGAAAGCGAAGGATTTCAATTTGAAGCAGCAGAGGCTAGTTTTGCGCTGTTGATGCACGAAGCTTTAGGAGGTCGCCAGAAGTTTTTTGAAGTCAAAGGTTTTCAAGTCCACTGTGACTTGATTGAGGGGAAAGAAACTAGCAATGCCTTAGCCACGGTTAAACTCGCTGTTGATGGCAAAAATATCCTGGAGGCGGCGGAAGGTAACGGCCCCGTGGCAGCTTTGGATGCGGCTTTACGCAAGGCTTTGGTGAATTTTTATCCCCAAATAGCGACCTTTGATTTGACAGATTACAAAGTGCGGATTCTTAACGGACATACGGGTACTGCGGCGAAAACCCGTGTGTTGGTAGAGTCAGGCAATGGTCGTCAACGCTGGACTACAGTAGGGGTTTCCACCAATATTTTGGAGGCTTCTTATCAAGCGGTGGTGGAAGGCTTGGAATATGGTTTGTTGTTGCACTCCCAAGCAGAAGCGGCCGTGAAAGCTCCTACTTGATTAAAGTTACTATTTAGTGTAACGGAGGTTAAATGAGAACCTAGCTCTAGCTAGAGGTAATTCCAGGTTCTAAATTACCTCTAGCTAACGGCAAAAGAGCTTTGATATTATGCTTAGGCGGTTTGTTTAAACAACCTAAACTCTAACTAGTGCGATCGCTCACCTTATTTGCGACAGCAGCACGATAAAATTCTAAAACTATAATCGTAACAAAAGGTCTAAATGGCAGAAACACTATTTTTCAACGCCTTACGCGAAGCCATTGATGAAGAAATGGCGCGTGATTCCAGCGTATTCGTTCTCGGTGAAGATGTCGGACACTACGGCGGTTCCTATAAAGTTACAAAAGACCTGTACCAAAAATATGGCGAACTCCGCATTTTAGACACCCCCATTGCCGAAAATAGCTTTACTGGCATGGCAGTGGGAGCAGCAATGACAGGGTTACGTCCTATCATTGAAGGCATGAATATGGGCTTTTTACTGCTCGCCTTCAACCAAATATCCAACAACGCTGGGATGCTGCGCTATACTTCTGGCGGTAACTTTAAAATTCCGATGGTGATTCGTGGCCCTGGCGGTGTCGGACGACAGCTAGGCGCAGAACATTCCCAGCGACTAGAAACTTACTTCCAAGCTGTGCCAGGGTTGAAAATTGTTGCCTGCTCCACACCAAGAAACGCTAAAGGACTACTGAAATCCGCTATCCGCGATGATAACCCCGTGTTGTTCTTTGAACACGTTTTGCTCTACAACTTGAAAGAAGATTTACCAGAAGAAGAATATTTGCTACCCCTAGATAAAGCAGAAATGGTGCGTGAGGGTAAAGATGTAACCATTATTACTTACTCGCGGATGCGGCATCATGTGCTACAAGCAGTAAAAACTCTTGAGAAACAAGGATATGATCCAGAAGTTATCGATTTAATATCTCTTAAACCATTAGATTTTGATACGATTGGTGCCTCAGTACGTAAAACCCATAAAGTCATTGTTGTAGAAGAATCCATGCGAACTGCGGGTATTGGAGCAGAAGTTATTGCCTCAATAAACGATCGCTTATTCGATGAATTAGATGCGCCAGTACTGCGCCTGTCTTCCCAAGATATCCCCACACCTTACAACGGCAACCTGGAACGACTAACAATCATCCAACCAGAGCAAATCGTAGAAGCTGTAGAAAAAATGGTAGCGTTGCGAGTCTAGGGATTAGGGATTGGGAAGAAGGCAGAGGAGCAGAGGAGCAGGGGAGCAGGGGAGCAGTTGCAGTAAGTCTTTCTCCTCTGCCCCTCTGCCCCTCCGCACCTCTGCCTCTTTTCAATGCCCAATGCCCAATCCCCGATCCCCGATCCCCACTCCCCATTCATAACTCCATAAAAGAGCGCTATTATAGCCTTTGTCAGTTGCGAGTTATGGTATGCAAAGACAGCGATCGCTATTAATTTTGATTTTAGTCCTGATAATCGCCGCAATTACGGTGATTGCCACAATTCCGATACCTCTTGGGCTGGACTTGCGCGGAGGCTCACAGCTCACAATTCAGGTGAAACCATCAGCAGATATTCCCCAAATCACCGAACGAGAATTGGAAGGTGTGAAGAAAGTTGTCGAAGGTCGGATTAATGGTCTGGGTGTTTCTGAGCCATTGATCCAAACAGTCGGTGCAGATAAAATACTGGTGCAACTACCAGGAGTCAATGATCCAGAGCAAGCCGAACGGGTACTAGGCGGTACGGCGCAGTTAGAATTTCGCACCCAAAAGCCGAATACAGAAACTCAATTGCTTGCTTTTCAAGCATCTAGAGCCGAATTGAAAGCCAAGCAAGAAGAGTTGAGAAAGAGTACAGACAAAGCAGCAATTGTCAAGAATCAAGAAGATTTACAAAAAAATAATCAAGCGATCGCAGAATTGTTTGAAAGCACCAAACCACCCCTAATTGGCAAATACCTCAAGGATGCCTATGGTGAACCCAGTCAAGGTAATAACTGGCATGTTGCCATTCGCTTCGACCAAGAGGGTGGTCAACTGTTTGCCGATTTGACCAAAAATCTTGCCGGTACTGGGCGTAGCATTGGTGTTTTTCTCGACAATGAACTAATCAGCGCTCCTACTGTGGGTATAGAATTTGCCGCCACTGGTATTACTGGTGGTTCTGCCATCATTACAGGACGCTTTACCGCACAACAAGCCAATGATTTAGGCGTGCAGCTACGTGGTGGTGCATTACCCGTACCAGTAGAAATTGCAGAAAGGCGGACAGTAGGGGCAACTTTGGGTAAAGATAGTATTCAAAGCAGTATTTATGCTGGAGTTGGTGGTCTAACTTTAGTATTAATATTCATGGTGTTTTATTATCGATTACCTGGACTGATTGCGGATGTGTCATTAGTAATTTACTCTCTCTTAACTTGGTCAACCTTTGCTTTATTGGGCGTCACCCTAACTTTGCCCGGAATTGCCGGTTTTATTCTCAGTATTGGGATGGCAGTTGATGCCAATGTGCTAATTTTTGAACGGACGCGGGAAGAATTGCGAGCTGGTAAATCCCTATATCGTTCTGTGGAATCTGGTTTTTACCGAGCCTTTTCTAGTATTTTAGATAGCAACGTCACTACATGGATTGCTTGTGCAGCACTATTTTGGTTGGGGTCTGGTTTAGTCAAAGGCTTTGCACTGACCTTAGCTTTGGGGGTAGCTGTGAGTATGTTTACTGCAATTACCTGTAGTCGGACATTGCTGTTTTTGGCAATTTCAATTCCTTCTTTACGAAAGACAGAACTTTTCTGTCCAAACCTGCCAGCGTCGAATAAGGCAGAGGTGGCTCGATGAAACTGAGTATAAACAAATCGCGATCGCTCTGGTGGATTATTTCTGCTGTTATCATTCTTGCTGGTATCATCTCAATGGTGATTTCTTGGCAACAGCCCAATATTCACGCACCCTTACGCCCTGGTTTAGACTTTATCGGTGGTACACGGTTGCAGTTTGTCCGAGATTGCAGCAAACCAGGTAATTGCGACAAACCAATTGATATCAACGCTGTCCGGGAAGTAGCAAAAGCGCAGGGGCTAGGTGATAGCAGCATCCAACTGATCTCCGAAAATGGGGCAGAAAATGGTGTATTAATTCGGTCAAAAGATTTAAGTGTAGATCAGCGCACTAAGTTACAAAATTCTTTAAGCCAACAGATTGGTGCTTTTGATCCGCAAAAAAACCAAATTGACTCCGTTGGCCCTACCTTAGGAAAAGAACTGTTGAGGTCTGGGCTATTAGCTCTGATAGTTTCCTTTATCGGTATTACTATCTATATGAGCTTCCGCTTCCAGTTAGATTATGCGGTGTTTGCGATCGTTGCCCTATTTCACGATATTTTGATTACGGTAGGGGCATTCTCGATTTTAGGTTTGGTAGCGGGTATTGAAGTAGATAGCCTTTTTATCGTCGCCTTACTTACCATTACAGGTTTCTCTGTCAACGATACAGTGGTAATTTACGATCGCATTCGGGAAACCATTAAAATCAATCCTGAACACCCGATTGCCGAAATTGTAGATGATGCGGTTAACCAAACCTTGACAAGATCAATCAACACGACCTTAACCGTGTTGCTAACATTATCTGCGATCTTTCTATTTGGCGGAGAAACACTGAGAAACTTCTCTTTAGCTTTGATTGTTGGCTTCACGATGGGAGCTTATTCAAGTATTTTCATCGCCAGTACTCTCCTTACTTGGTGGCGAGAAAGGGGTCAATCTCAAGTGGTAGAAAGCTTAGAATCGATTGATACATCTACCAGTTCCCAGGATAGTTAAACTTCTGTGCATTTCACAATCGGTTTACTGATTTTGAATTGCTTACCTATGCTTTGGAATTTTATTCCCCTATGGATCAACAGGAAGAACCATTAATTACTGGCCCAGACTTGGAAAAATCTGACCCATCTTTTAGTCAACAAGTACAAAGGCTACACCAATTGACAATATATGGCAGGTGGCTGTTTGTGGGTTTTTTGTGGCTCACCATTGCACCTGTTAGCTTGTGGGGTCTACGTACAGAAATTTATCTGTGGCAACAATATTTTACCTGGGTAGCGGTGCGATATGGACTTTTCTATCATCCACTGTCTACCTTTGGCTTAACCTTTTGTATTGGAATGACTGCTGCTGTTTTAGTTTGGCAAAGTCGAAATATCTTATTCGGACTACCAGAACAGGAAAAACAACGTTTAGAAAAACAAGTTTATCGGATACGTCAGCAGGGGCCAACTCATCCTTTATGGAAGTGGGTTTGTCATTAAATATTGGGATAGATGATTAAACTTTCTTTCTCGTTGCATATACATATACACGTACAGCATTTTCTAGCAAAATATGGCTTAAATATACAAAGATACTGCCAAAAGTGGATGCCATAATGAACGAGTCTCAGATTCAATTTAGCGATTGCAAGTCAGAAATTGACCTTTACCAACTCCAAGAACTGTTAAATGTTTCAGCTTTCTGGGCAAAAGGCCGCAGTATTGAAGATTTAGGTATAGCCATTGCTAACAGTGAGCCAGTGATTTTTGTCTGCGATCGCGATCGACTCATTGGCTTTGCTAGGGCAACATCTGATGGCATCTATCGCGCCACAATTTGGGATGTTGTGATTCATCCAGAGTATCAAAGTAGTGGGCTGGGAAGCAAGTTAGTAGAAACCGTTTTGAGTCATCCGCGCATGAGGTCGGTTGAGCGCGTTTACTTGATGACTACTTACCAGCAGAGTTTCTACAAAAAGATTGGTTTTCAAACCAATACCACCACTACGATGGTGTTACACAACCAACCTAACCTTGCTTTTGTTCCTGCTACAGAAGTTCACTTTCAGGAATCACTAGGGGGATAGAGATTTGTAGTCTGCTAATCTCCTGATGTGGTTCCTTCGTAATAGTCGAGGGCAGAATTTCTAACTTACCTCCCATAACTTTCACTAGAGTTTGATTGATTAATAGCCTCATTCCTGGGGAAAGAGCAGCGTTTTCTTGGTTAATACCGGGTAGCTGATCTTCAGATTTAATTAAATCAATCGGTTCGCTCCAGGGTAGGGCATGGGTTGGTACATCCAACCAAATGTTTACAAAATTACTTGTAGGCACTGTGCTGCTAGAAATACAGATGCTGCCTTCCTCCATTTGAGTAATGGCAGTGTCTATTAAACTTATTAATATTTGGCGGAGCCAGAGGTAATCTGCCAAAACATAAATTTCTGGGTCGGCGGGTAAAAATTGCAAGGAAAGATTGCGATTGGCCGCCAGCATATAAGTTAATTCATAAACTTCCTCCAAAACTTGGGCTAATGGTCTAGGCTGAATATCTAATTTATTAGTACCGTGTTCAGTTCTAGCAACGCTAAGAATTTCATCCATCAACTTGAGTAGCTTCAGCGTTCGCTCGTAAGCTTGGGCAATAAATTCTCGCTCTTCAGCCGGATCTTCACACAGATCCGACAAAATTAACTGGTGTAAACCTATCAAACCACTAACAGGCGATCGCAATTCATGGGTAGTCCGCGCCAGAAAACCACCTTTAAACTGGCTCATTTCCCTTGCCATAAGGTATGCCAGTTGCGTTTGCTGTAGCTGTTGCGATATTGGTGGCATATCTTGTTGATCTAATGGCGCTACTGGAGATGAGCTAGATAAAACATTAAGCGATGCCTGCTTTGGGCGTAGCCATCGCGCAAATAACTGACGGAAAATCATACCTAGTGCTATTCCTGCTCCTAGATATATCCAGTTGCTCCAATTCATAATTTGGCAATTATTAACTTGTTAATTGACCACAACAGCGCAAACTAAAGTTCCAGATTTCTCTGTTGTTAAAACCAGGAAGACAACATTATAACGACCTATATTTGGTTATCACTGGAAATATCTAACTTTATTGCACCTTGTCGCAAAATCTGCCAATTTATTCCTGTCCATTTAGCAACGGTGGAAGGTACACCCGCGCCTGATATTTCACCCTCGTATTCTAGAGTCAGAACCTTGGGAAACTGAACCTCAATTTCTGCCATCGTTTGCAAAGGCGGCTGGCCTGAAAAATTAGCGCTAGTAGTAGCAAGCGGGCCTGTTTGCGCCAAAATATTTTTAGTGATCGCACTATTTGGGACTCGAATACCAATTGTAGTTGGATCAGTAGGGTTCATGACTTTTGGCACGCGATCGCTTGCTGGTAAAACTAACGTCAGCCCTCCTGGCCAATATTTCTCTGCCAATTCTTGCCAAATCTTACACTCATTCTCACTACCTTTGACATATAACCACAAATCCTCAGCACTAGCCGCCATCAAAATCAAAGGTTTATCCTGACTGCGTTGTTTAGCCGTAAAAATTAATCCGGCTTTTTCTGGTATAGCTGCAAGTGCAGGTACTGTATCAGTGGGAAAACTCACCAAAAAGCCAGCGCGTGCGCCAGTTATTATGTCTGAGAGGGAAACTTGCGTCATTTTACTAAGTAAGTCAGCGAGAACAATTCAATATATATAGGAATCGTATTTGATTTTTGAAATTATCTCCGTGGGCGGGGAGTGGGGAGTAGGGAGTAGGGAATTAGGCTTTTAATTTGTACAGAGCTTTTTCAGAAATCAAACATTAGTCCTATACTTCTTGCATAAGTTAGGGAAAAGGGGAAAGGAAAGGACTCAAAATCTTTTCCCCCATTTTTGCATAAATATATTTATGCAAGATGTCTAATATTTATCAACCAGTAGCACAGTATTCAATTACTCGCTTAAATGTTGCCAGAGAGATGCGATGTGGGGTAATTCCAAATTACTGTTAAATCTAACTCTTTTTTGAGCAAATTCCCTAACTCTCTTGTTAAAACTGCCGCTACCATTGAGAATAGCAAGCAATTTTGATTTGAACAAAGGTTCTTTCTACTAATAGCACTTTTCCCTATGCGGTAGCTTAAAAATTACTTGCATACCAAGAAACCTGCTAAAACTAATTTTGCTAAAAAATAGTGTTATTTTGACTTTGAAGATTAATAAAAAACACCGTCAATTATTTTTATTATGTAAAGCAATCTTATTTGAAGTTTGAGCATCATAAAACAAGAGAAAGTAAATTTCTTCTTGAGCAAGGGAAACCCTAACTTCTATAAGCTAGGGCAAAGCGTTCAATTCCAGCTAAGTCCGCGTGAATTTGAATATTGCAATAGCTCCCTTGATTTTGTAAAAGCTCTCGCACTGTATCTGCCTGTCCAGCCATCATCTCAATCAACCACACGCCACCAGGTTGCAAATAGCTAGGGGAGATTTCTATTAAATGGCGAATGCAATCTAAGCCATCACTACCACCATCCAAAGCTAGATGTGGTTCATGGTTAACTACTTCTGGTTGCAGAGTAGGTAAGGTATTAGTGGGGATGTAAGGGGGATTCGACACCATACCACTGAACTGACCTTTGAGAAATGTCAGTGGCTCCCACCAGGAACCTTGATAAAATTTAATCCGGTCAGCAAAACCTAAATTACGGGCGTTGGTTTGCGCGATCGCCAAAGCTTCTAAACTGTAATCAACGGCATAAATTGTTGCTGGCAAGACATCTGCTAATCCCAGTGCGATCGCTCCACTCCCAGTGCCTAAATCAGCCCAGTTTCCTGAAGCATTACTGGCAGATGCTAAAGCTAAATCAATTAATAATTCTGTCTCTGGTCTAGGAATCAAAACCGCACTTGACACTGCAATTTGAAAGTTACGCCAAGGTGTAACTCCGGCAATATACTGCACTGGTAGGCGGTCATTTAATCGCCTCTGCCACAAACCATCTAACTCTTCTAGAGGTAATTGCAGCTGAATTTGCGGCCAGTTTTTAAAGGATTCCAAACGCAGTGCCAAGCGGTCTAACCCAGCAACTTCTAAGAGCAGCCAATCTACCTCGGTAGGTGAGACATCAGTGGCTATCGCTTCTTGTTGAGCAGTATTGCGCCACTGCCAAAGTTGTAAACCAGATATCAGATATTTCTCCCCCATGCCTCAACCTTGGAGTGCATAACCGTTATTTTTTTGGAGTAGCGGGTGCAGCAGCAGGCTTGGCAGCTGGAGATTGATTCGGTGCAAGCGAGCGAATAAAATTGATCGACTCCCGCGATGGATAGAGAACAATTTTATTGATACTAGGGTCGGTACTGCTATTTAGAGCTTCCATAACACCGTACAAATCCACCACCTGAATTTCAGTGTTAGCTCCTTCCTTTGGAACCGCTTTTTTGAATTCGTCTAACAGAGCCGTTGCTTGCTCTTTCTCAAAAAAGAAAGGGATATACCGCTCTTTGCCGTTGGGGAGGGGAATCGTCAAATAGCTATTATCTTTCTTAAATTTGGGTACAAATAGAGGAATACCATTAAATTGCTCCCCTTTTTTACCATTTTGATTCAGCATACTTGTTGCCGAAGCTACCTGTGCTTGCGACGGTACTAAAGTATAAATTACAGAGTCTGATTTCTTTTTGCTTTCTTGGACTATTTTATAGTAGTCTGCCAAGGACAAAGGTCTTACCTGTAGGGTGCTTGCCAACTGGGGGTTTTCTTTTTTGAGCCGATTGTCAAGGAATTTTTGAGCATCTTGCTTGCTAATAAAAAATCCCACTTGCGAGATTGGCTTAGATTCGTTCTTCCTCGAAAGTACTACGAATTCGCCTTTGGGATTGGTGAGCGTAAATACAGGTACTTCTTGGAGCTTTTTCACTACCTGATCTTGTGGTAATGCGATCGCCTCTTGATTGCCTATTCCTGGTAGATTGCCTATTCCTGAAAGCCCTGTTAAAAATACAGTCCCAGCTATACCCAATGTTGCGCCTAAGCGAATAAATGATTTCATGATTGCTCCTCGTATTAATAGTCCAATTAATTAAACAAACGGTTGGATGTTGCACAGCATCAACTAGCTTTAGTTATATAGCAATCTATTTCAATTGTGAAAAATTCATTGTGCGCGTTGAGATTGAGCATTAACCTCAACGGTCAAAATCCAATATTCCGCAACTATTTAGGGTTGCTATACTGGCGTTTTGAAAAATCGACTATGCGAAAGTTGTGTTTTTCTCGATTTCGTTTTGTTATTCACCACGAAATGCTGTAGATGCCTATTATTATGTATTTTCAAACAGTCAAAAGTCTCTCTGTATTCGATCTTGAATCTAATAAATGCCATTTTATCTGGCTTTCGCTAATATGGGGTGACGCTATTACTTAATCAATCGTTCCATACCGCTTACTTTAATATCTTCTCAAATCTATACAAAGCTTAGTGTTAGGAATATCTTACTGCTTAAAAGCGAAATTTGCTTGTTAGGCTTCAACACCTAACTCAACACTATAACAGCCAATTTGTTTTTATCGAAAAAAATTTATAATTTAATTGCATATCTTAAGAAGACAGCTTTAGACAATCCATCTGAACTGTTAAACAATTTAATTATTTCAAAAATCGGGATGACAGGATTTGAACCTGCGGCATCCTGCTCCCAAAGCAGGCGCGCTACCAAGCTGCGCTACATCCCGTTTAAACTTATCTGCTTTTTCTGGTTTGCTTTTATTCGATCAAAGCGATCGCGCTTTACCAAAAGCACTAAGATGACTATATCACATCAGACCGCTTATGCCTAATCTTTTTTATCATTTGCCAAAGACAAGATAAATTACATTTTTTACTGATAAAGGTTTTTTGCCGACTTAGTTTTACAAGATATATACTTGCGCCTTCGTCGGCAGAAAAAAGCAAAACCACATCAAAATAATAGATTTTCGCTATTTTACCTGATTTTTTTGTGTAAATCGGGTTTGATTTTGATTAAGCGCTAGTGAGGATACCAGAACATGCCTTTAATGCCTTCCGGATCAGCCATAAACCCCATAGTTCGGTAGAAATCTACAACATGGGGATCAGCAAAGAGAGTGACATTACTAATTTCTTCACTCCTAAGTTTTTTGAGAACGTATTTCATCAGTGCCTTGCCCAGTCCTTGACTTTGAAAGTCTGGGTGAACCACGACATCCCAAATAGTTGCATTAAATGCGTGATCTGAGGTAGCACGGGCAAAACCAATGAGCCGCTTTTGGTTTCCTCTCACCTGCCACATTGAGGCGACGAGAAAACTATGCTCAATAGCTTTTTTCACTTTTCTTAGAGGACGACGCGACCAACCAACTGCATCACAGAGTTCTTCTAGCTCGTAAAGGTCAATGTCTCGCTCCGTACTGAAGACGATGCGAGTTTCCTTTGAAGAAGCTTCGCTAAGGCTGCTGGAGTTGGAGTTGCCCGCAGCATCGGCTCTATATTCTTCAAAGGGGTTTGTCCTACTAGGTGCTACAGATTCAGGAGTACTAAACCAAGTTTTCCAAAAACCCATGCCAACGTGGTTCGGGTAGTATAACTGAATTGGTTTCCACTCTCAGGAGCGTTGATTCACGTCTAACATAGCTACCCCATTTACTACCTTTTACACTCAAATTTTTTCGGTTGTTTTCGGGATTTGCAATGGTAAGAGCCAGTTAGGGCGTGTTTCACACCAATCATTTTCAACTTTAGCATTTTGTTGTAGAGGCTAGGAGAAATTCACCAAAAGGGTAAGGATATAAATACAGCAGTTTTCTTTTGCATGAAGTACGAAGCTGCGGGTTTTGAGGCAGGAGGTCTGAATATGTGATGCGTAAGCCTTGCATTTTGTACCTAGCTTAAAAAGCAAACTGCTGTAATTCAAAATTCAAAATGGAAAAACCTAATCCTGGCAATTGCTCGTATAGAGTTTAAATGCACGTTAGCTTAGGAGTGAATTGCATACAAAAAATTGAGTATTTAAAAAAATTCTTCCCCAGTCCCCAGTCCCCAACAGCCCCTAGTCCCCAAGTGATGAAAGCAAGCGAGTCTTACCCTTAACAATGGCTTCTGGTTTAAAATCTTCGACACTGGAACTCCTAAAACGCTTCAACCGAGCGTTTCCTCAGTTTTATGAGCAATTCGTCAGCAGTGAGATTCAACTGCAAAATTTGCGGCTAGCCTACCGTCTCTATAAAACTAGACGCGCTGTTATTGAACTGAAACCTGAAGGTAGCAAAAGCGCCCTGCATTTTGCCTATCGTAACCAGTCTTTTCTTCTCAGCGATATTTTTGGTGTACTAGCAGCTTATGGGTTGACTATTCACGGTCTGAGTCTATACGGTCAGATCCGGCCGCCAATGTTAGTTTTTATTAAATTGTTGGTATCTCGTGGTAGTAAAGCCTTAACCGAGAAAACCGCAGAAAATGTCTGTCGTGCTATTCGTGAAGCTTTAGGAGGTCGGTTTGAGGTAGAAGAGATGCTGGCAGTAGAATTTAATCTTGATACTGGCTTAGAGCAGGTACAAACTGAGTTCTATGTTGATCCGGTCTTTCATCTCCCTGCCCTAATGATTGAAGCCGATAATCAACCAGGATTATTCTACAAAGTGATGTACGCCATCTGGCAAGAAGATTTGCTGGTAGTCAATGCAAATTTACTAGTTTGGCGCGGACGT
This sequence comes from Nostoc sp. ChiVER01, assembly GCF_034531155.1. Lineage (NCBI taxonomy): Bacteria > Bacillati > Cyanobacteriota > Cyanophyceae > Nostocales > Nostocaceae > Nostoc > Nostoc sp. ChiVER01. The sequence goes on from NZ_JAVRBS010000011.1 coordinate 141,902, forward strand.
ACACGGCTAATTCTTTACTTGTTGGGGCCGAATGAAAGTCTTATTCCTGAATATCTAGGTCATAAAATTGCTGAAGGGGTGCGACAGAGGTTGCTGGATAAATGAAAAAGTTATGAGTTAAGAGTTAGGAATTAGGAGTTATGAGTTATGAGTTAAAAATTAACAACTCCTGTACAGACGCGATTAATCGTGTCTCTATTTCTAAATTTTCACACTCCGTATTTAGTCGCACCCGCCCTTAAGGTTACGATATAAGTATGGCAACTATCGAAATCTTGGGCGTTCCACACGCATACGAGCTAACGGCTCCCACTTCCTGTCCCGATGCTTTAGTATTTATCCACGGTTGGCTCAATAGCCGTGGATATTGGCAACCTGTGATTTCCCGCCTATCAGATGATTTGCAGTGCCTTTCCTATGATTTGCGGGGTTTTGGTGAATCCCAATCTCAGGTGAAAACTGATTTTAGTCGGGCAGAAATGTCTTTGAGCCTAACGCCCATCTCCAGTAATGCGCTTGGCTCAACAATCGATTCTCTTTATACTCCTGTTGCCTATGCTCAGGATTTAGCAATTCTCCTGAAACAGCTGAATATTAAGAGTGCTTGGCTCATTGGTCACTCTTTGGGAGGTACGATCGCTCTTTGGGGAGCAGATCAAATACCTGAGTGTGTTAAGGGAGTGATCTGTATCAACGCTGGCGGTGGTATTTACCTCAAAGAAGCCTTTGAGCAGTTTCGCTCGGCGGGTCAGAAATTTTTGCAAGTTCGCCCGCGCTGGCTATCCCAAGTGCCTTTGATTGATTTACTGTTTACTAGAGCCAGTGTCGCTCGTCCTTTGGGGCGCCATTGGGCACGTCAACGGGTAATAGATTTTGTTGTGGCTGACCCAGAAGCGGCTCTGGGAAGTCTGTTAGACTCTACAACTGAAGAAGAAATCAATCGTTTACCTGAACTAGTATCCCAATTGAAACAGCCAGTTTATTTTTTGGCTGGTGCCGAAGATAAGGTTATGGAACCCAAGTATGTACGCCATTTAGCTAGCTTTCACAGACTGTTCCAATATTGTGGTGACAATGTTCTAGAAATTCCTGATTGCGGACACCTGGCTATGTTGGAACAGCCGGATGCTGTAGCTGAACACATCCGAGCAATAGTCAATAGTTATAGGGTATAGGGCATGGGGCATGGGGCATTAGAGCAAACAGAAAGTTCTTCTCTCCAAATGACCAATGACAAATGACTAATGACTACTTAATAGGTTGATATAACTTCATCACCTGGGTAAGGGCTAACCTAGACTCAACACCTAGTGTGAGAGAGGATGTATGACCACGAGATAGATGTTCGGCGGCGGCACAGCCAATCATGGCGGCGTTATCGGTACAGAATTTTAGAGGTGGGAATAGGACGCGTAGGTTATGTTCAACGGCGGCGGCTTGGAGGTTTTTTCTTAAGCCGCTATTGGCTGCAACACCGCCACCAATTGCAATTGTGTCTAGACCATAGTCTAGGGCACAGGCGATCGCTCTTCTGGTTAGCGATCGTGCGACGGTTTCCTGAAAGCTAGCTGCTACATCTGCCACTGGTACTTGTCCACCATCTTTCTCTAACTGCTGCACTAAACGCAATACAGCCGTTTTTAATCCACTAAAACTTGCATCATAACGATGGAACCCCCCACCAGGTAAAGAAACTTTTCCTTCTGGTAGAGCAAAGGCTTGGGCATTCCCCTGTTGTGCCAACTTGTCAATTATTGGGCCACCCGGATAACCTAGCTTTAATAATCGGGCCACTTTATCAAAAGCTTCACCCGCAGCATCATCACGAGTTTGTCCTAGCATTTCGTAGGTACCACAATCTTTGACAAAAATCAAGCTTGTATGTCCGCCAGAAACTAATAAACTCAAGAAAGGGGGGTTTAAACTTGGTTCGCTCAAATAAGTTGCGTAAATGTGACCTTCAAGGTGATGAACTCCCAAAAATGGTTTGTTGTGTACCATTGCCAGGGTTTTGGCAGCAGTTAACCCTACCAACAACGCTCCTACGAGTCCAGGGGCAGAAGTGGCAGCAATTGCGTCAATTTTTTCCCAGTCTAGTTGGGCTTGCTCTAAGGCTTGAGCGATCGCAACATTTATCGTTTCCAAGTGTTCACGAGACGCTACTTCTGGCACTACCCCGCCATACTGCTGATGGACTAGTATTTGCGAGGCTACAATACTGCTGCAAACTTTACGATTGTTAACAATTGCGACTGCTGTTTCATCACAACTGGTTTCTATTGCTAAAACGGTTGTCATTGAGAGTGGGGAGTGGGGAGTAGGGAGTGGGGAGTAGGGAGTGGGGAGTAGGGAGTTCCAAGTTATGAGTTTTGAGTTTTGAGTAGCACAAACAAAACCTTGTTTGTTTACTACCGTACAAGGAAAATTCTTATACTCAGCACTCTATAACTACCCTACTACAATCAATTATTATCCTTAGCACTCCCCATCCCCCACTCATTTTGGTTGAGAAGCTTTAACTTTTATTTACTTAAACTTTACTCGGTTCCCACCCAAGAGTATGATGACTTCCTAGTTATGCAAATAAACACTGTACAAGCCGCTTCGTTTTGTACATAAAACTTTTTGTTTTGTAGTAAAAGGAAACAACTCTATGCGACGATTGTTTGCTTTGATTTTAGCGATTTGTCTTTGGTTCAATTTTGCCTCCCCAGCAAAAGCTTTAGGGGCTAATTTGACACCGTGTAGTGACAATCCCGCTTTTCAACAGCTAGCTGCTAATGCCCGTAATACCACTGCCGATCCCCAATCTGGGAGAAAGCGGTTTGAGCGTTATTCTCAAGAGCTATGTGGGCCTGAGGGTTATCCTCACTTGATCGTTGATGGCCGTCTAGATCATGCTGGTGACTTTTTGATCCCCAGCATTCTGTTTCTATATATTGCTGGTTGGATTGGCTGGGTAGGTCGTGCCTATCTGCAAGCGGTCAAAAAAGACCCGAACCCTGAACAAAAAGAAATCCAAATCGATATTGGTTTGGCACTACCGATAATAGCGTCAGGCTTTACTTGGCCAGTAGCAGCAATCCAAGAGTTGTTATCTAACAAATTGGCAGCTAAGGATACAGAAATCCCCATTTCTCCACGCTAAATCAGCTTAACTAATTCATTTGTTTTGGAGACTAAATTCATGGCAGACAATAACAACCAATCATCTTATTTGGTTAAGTTTATTACTACAGCGCCAGTGGCAGCTACGATATGGCTGTTCATCACAGCCGGTATCTTGATTGAGTTCAATCGCTTTTTCCCCGATCTACTTTTCCATCCACTGCCATAAGTGGAGAATTGGATTTGGGACAGTTGAATGAATGTCTTAATTTTTTGCCTAATATTATGTAGTGGATGTATTCTGCCTAAATAGCCGGAATTATCACGAAGATACGCAGCAAAAATAGTTTTTTGAAACTCGTGATTCTGTTTACAGATAACGAGTTTCACTGTTTTTAAAGTAGCTAAATTAATTTTTCTAAACTTATTACGCAAAAAACATCTTTAGCGACAATTATTATTAATATAAAAATGCCACCATTTTAAATTTAGAGGCGAACATAAAATATGGCACAAGCAGTAGATGCATCAAAGAATTCCCCCAGCGATCCGAGAAATCGGGAAGTTGTTTTTCCTGCATTCCGCAATCAACAAATCGGTAATCTAGAAACCCCGATTAATTCTTCTCCCTTAAGCAAGTGGTTCATTAATAACTTGCCAGCTTATCGTCCTGGTATAACTCCTTCCAGACGTGGGCTAGAAGTTGGTATGGCTCATGGTTACTGGATATTTGGCCCCTTTGCCAAATTGGGCCCACTGCGGGATACAGCTAATGCAAACTTAGCTGGATTATTGGCAGCTATTGGCTTGATTGTTCTTCTAACTGCGGGACTATCCCTGTATGCGAATAGCAATCCTCCGAAAGCACTTGCTAGTGTTACTGTACCCAATCCTCCAGTAGATGCTTTTAACTCTAAAGAAAGCTGGAACAATTTTGCCAGTTCTTTCTTAATTGGTGGTATTGGTGGTGCAGTAGTTGCTTACTTTTTGACTAGCAATTTGGGAGTAATTCAAGGTTTATTTGGTTAATTTAGAAATGAGGAGTTAGGGGTTTAAATTCCTAACTCCTCTACAGACGCGATTAATCGCGTCTCTCCTAACTTATTTAAACAAAACCGTTTCAATGTCATTTAAAGCAGTTTCAAAATCGTCATTAACGATTTGAATATCAAATTCATCTGCGGCTTGAATTTCTTCTTGGGCGCGGAGTAGACGACGGGCGATCGCTTCTTCAGAGTCGTGGGCGCGATCGCGTATCCGTTTTTCTAATTCATCAAAAGAAGGCGGTAAAATAAAAATGCTCAGGGCACTGGGGAAGGAAGCACGAATTTGTCTTGCTCCTTTTAGCTCAATTTCTAGCACTACCAACTTGCCAAAATGAATTTGGTTAAGTACAGCTTCACGGGGAGTGCCATAATAGTTCCCAGCAAATTCTGCCCATTCCAAAAATTCACCTTCAGCAAGTAATTGTTCAAACTTACTGCGGCTGATAAAGTAATAATCTTTGCCATCGATTTCTCCTGGACGAGGAGAACGAGTAGTTACGGATACAGAATAATAAAGTTCTGGATGACGTTTTAGAAGCGATCGCATTAAAGTGCCTTTACCGACCCCACTGGGGCCAGTTAAGACAATCAACCTGCCTAAATGTAAGCGTTCTTCGGTAGTAGCAATACTCTGGATGGGTAAAACTGGCATTATCCCCTCAATCTGTGAATCAATCAATAGATATTATTCATTAGTTTTATGTTCCTGGCCAAGTCCACTACTAACGCTTTGCGTAATTAGTAATTCGTAAAGGTTTTAGACATTTCAAGCGGGTGGTTTATTTGCGCCGCACTGTACTAGTGATTAAAGAATTTGTAGCAAGGGTGACATAAAACTTGTCTAATTCACATGGTACTACCGATACGGTGCAAATAAAAGTGAGATTGTTAATCCACACTTAATCAATTATCTACAGTTTGATGCTCGCGGGAAATCACAAAGCGATTTGCTACCGTTTCCGGCTGAATTGCCGACAGAATTACGTGGCTGGAATCGGTAATAATTACAGCCCTAGTCCGCCGACCGTAAGTTGCATCAACCAGTTGACCCCTGTCCCGTGCATCGGTAATAATCCGCTTAATCGGGGCAGACTCTGGACTGACAATGGCAACTACTCGATTGGCAGACACGATGTTACCAAAACCGATATTAATTAACTGAATCTCCATAAAAAACTGACGCCAAACGCGGTTTGAGAAGCTTAAAGTAAACTTATTTACATGTTATCGCCAAAAAACAGGAGTCACAACGATTAAATTCAAGCCAGCCTTCGTTTTTAAATAATGTCTGCTTTTTTTTCACTATTTATCAGCTATTTTTCCTCAAAATCCTCCCATAGATACAGGCGTAATTACACTGATACAAGCTAGTTGGGTGGTGTACTTTATCAATAAATAAATGGTGGTAAATAATCCACATCTAAAATTTGCTCAATGCTATAAAGGCAAGTTTGTGGAAAACAATTCAATCCACTTTTCTTTTTGTGATAATCCTATTCAGAAATAATTTGAGCGAGTATTTTAGACATTATTTATATTCTCCTAATTTACGAAGATTTGGAATTAGGTTTTAGGGCAATAAAGTTCAGTTAAATACCAAATCCAATGCAAGAGACGTTGCAATTGCTAGTCTCTACATACCTAAAATCAATACCAAAAATCTTTAACCCAAGCGTATTGATTTATGGGGTTCTTTCCCCTGCCCCTTTTCCTCTTCTTTGACTTACACTTCCAGCTTGACAATCGCGTAACCAAGTTTTTATTCCTTGGGCAATATTGCCGTTACTACTATCGCGTGGCGGAGATAGTGGCTGCTGTGCTGAATAGGAACCAGTTTGAGAAAACATCATTACTAAACGCCAACCAATTTTAGTTTTAGTCAACAATAGCCAGTGGAATTCCTGCAATTCTACCGCTTTCTTTCCTATGTACTGCCGTTCTAAGGTAGTAAAGAAAACTTGCTCAATTCCTGATGCTGAACTTTTAGAAGCGTTTGCACTATATTCTTCAAGGTTAAGGGGCAAAGGAATAAACTCAGGTCTTCCTGCTACTAGCATATAACTGTAAACATCACTGCTTCTGCTGAGACGGCGGGCGCGTTGACTAGCACGATTAGTATAACTAGGTAAATCTTGCAGTAGCTGTATAGTTAATGTTTCTAAATTTTGCTCAGAACATAAAGACTTCACCCTACCGTTGATATTTTCCTTTTCTGCTAGCGCAGAAGGTTTAAGGGTGAGGTTTATCGAGAAGGCTGGGTAAGCAAGGCTATTTGATACTAAAACCCAGAAGCCACAAGCTAAAAGCAAACTATAATTTTTCTTTTTGAGCGAAGAGATAAAATTCTTCTCCCCTCCACCCTGCACCTTATTCCCCGGCTTCTTACTAACTTTTAGCTTCATGCCACCGTGGTTAACTCCTCAGAAATCCTTTTCCAGGCTAACTGCGGCTCGGTAGCAGTAGTAATGGGACGCCCAATCACGAGATAATCTGCACCAGCAATAATTGCTTGTGCTGGAGTGAGCGATCGCTTTTGATCGCCAATATCAGCCCAAGTTGGTCTAACCCCCGGACAAACAAGCAAAAAGTCATTTCCACAAGTTTGCCGTAGCTGTGCCACCTCTTGGGGCGAACAAACTACCCCATCCAAACCAGATTCCTGAGCCAGCAGGGCCATTTCTAGAGCATATTCTGGCAATTCTAGGGGTATTTTTAAATCAAATGCCAACTGCCTAGCAGAAATGCTCGTTAGCAGGGTAATCGCAATTAATTTTGGTGGTTGTATACCTGCTTTTGCAGCTCCTTCCTGTGCCGCCTCAGTTGCAGCTTTCAGGGCATCTCTACCAGCAGTAGCATGAATTGTCAGTAAATCCACTCCGTATGTAGCTGCACTCCGGCAAGCACCAGCAACGGTATTGGGGATATCATCAAACTTTAAATCCAAGAAAATGCGCTTTTGCCGAGACTTTAACACTTCCAGAATTTTTGGGCCAGTGCTGGTAAACAATTCTAAACCGACTTTCCAAAAACCGACTTGCGGTAGCTGATCTATAAGAGCGATCGCACTTTGTTCATCCGGCACATCTAAAGCCACAATAACTCGTTTTTCTACCTGTTCCCTATTCCCCATTCCCTACTCCCCATTCCCCATTTAAACTAAACGCACAAACTTATTTTTCCCAACTTGTAAAACCTTACCTTGTAACTGGGCGGCTTGTGCAAAAGTAGTATCAACATCGGTAATGCGATCGCCATCTAAACGCACTCCACCTTCTTGAATTTTCCGCTTTCCTTCACCCGTACTTTTGCATAAGCCAGTGACATTGAGAATATAGGCTAACTTAGCGGGGAACTGCGATACCTCAGCTAGAGAGAATTCTGGAACAGCACCTTCCTTTCCGCCACTTTGGGCAGCTTCTTGCGCCTCTTTAGCTGCTTGTTCGCCGTGGTACTGTTTGACAACTTCATAAGCTAAAAGTGTTTGGCGATCGCGGGGATTTTCTGGCAGATTATCCAAAGGTAAATCTGTCAGCAGTTCAAAATATTGTTCTAGCAGATGATCGGGAACTCCTTGTAACTTCTGATATTTTTGCCCCGGATGTTCTGATAAGCCAATATAATTGCCTAAAGACTTAGACATTTTTTGCACCCCATCCGTGCCAATCAAAATCGGCAGCAGCATCCCAAACTGTGGCTTTTGACCAAAGTGGCGTTGCAAATCTCTGCCCACAGCAATGTTAAATTTTTGATCAGTACCTCCCAATTCCACATCTGCCTCAACAGCAACGGAATCAAAACCTTGCATTAACGGGTACAGGAACTCATGGATAAAAATTGGATTCTCTTTTTTATAGCGATCGGCAAATCCTTCCTTAGCTAACATCTGCCCCACCGTCATCGTGGAGAGTAACTCCAAAATTTTTTCTAAGTTTAGTCCAGAAAGCCATTCGGAGTTATAACGCACCTCTAACCTTCCTGGTGTGTCAAAATCCAAGATAGGACGTACTTGGTCAAGATAAGTCTGAGCATTTTGGGCTACATCTGCTTCTGTAAGCTGACGGCGCACTTCAGATTTACCTGTCGGATCGCCAATACGTGCGGTAAAATCGCCAATAATCAGAACTGCTATATGTCCTGCATCTTGAAACGCTCGCAGTTTCCGTACTGGTATGCTATGACCAAGATGAATATCGGTACCTGTGGGATCAATGCCCAATTTGATCCTCAAAGGTTGGTTTGTAGTTACCAAGCGCTTTTCTAGAGTTTCACTGTTAACATCAGTTGGTTGTGGGAAAACTTCTACCACACCACGACGCAGCCAAGCTAAATCTTGCGTCATACTAGAAAATCCACTGTTAGCTATGTTTTGCACACCAGAAGTTAAGTTGGTTATAAACACTTGCAATTTATCCGCTTTCTCATCTGCCAAACTACTATAATTGCAAAAAATTAACCGCCTTGCTTCGTCCAATCAATTACAGTTAAATTTACAAGTGAGGAAGTGAAATCGCCGTGTCGTCTTCTAGAACTTTTGAAGATAAGCAGCCACAACGTCAGGCTTCATCAGGTTTTGAGTTTTTGAAAGGAGTCGGTCAGGTAGCTGGCGGTACTCTCCTCTCAATGACCATGCTGGCAAGTTCCATTGTAGCCGGAGGACTGGTTGGCTTAGCCATTAGTTTCCGCAATTTGCCAGATGTGAGACAGCTACGTAACTTTTTTCCCTCAGAAACAACTTACATCTATGACGTTAAAGGTAAACTTTTAACCAGTATCCACGGAGAAGCCAACCGGGAAGTCGTGCCCCTGGATAGAATTTCCCCGAACTTAAAACGGGCAGTATTAGCAAGTGAAGATAGTCACTTCTACGATCACCACGGTATTAACCCCACTGGTGTTGGTCGGGCTATAGTAGTTAACGCTGTAGCAGGTGGAGTCAAAGAGGGTGGCTCTACTGTTACTATGCAATTGGTAAAAAACCTATTTTTGTCTCAAAAGCGTGCCTTTACCCGCAAGTTAGCCGAGGCGGTGCTGGCAATTCGGTTAGAACAAATTCTTACCAAAGACCAAATTTTAGAAATGTACCTCAATCAAGTTTATTGGGGTCATAACAATTATGGTGTACAAACGGCAGCCCGCAGTTACTTTAATAAGTCAGCAGAATATTTAACCTTGGGTGAGTCAGCAATGATGGCGGGTTTAATCCAAGCACCAGAAGAATTCAGCCCGTTTGTGAGCATGAAGCTGGCCAAACAGAAACAAAAAGAAGTGCTAGGACGGATGCTGGAGTTGAACTGGATCAACCAGTCAGAGTATGACAATGCCCTCAAACAAGAAATCAAACTTGGTAAAATCAAATCCTTTCAAGGTAGTGCCCTACCTTATGTAACCAATACTGTAGCGCAGGAGTTGGCTAAAAAGTTTGGGCGTGAGACACTACTTAAAGGCGGGATGCGGGTACAAACTACGGTTGACGCCAACTTCCAAATTATGGCAGAAGAAACCGTTAGTAAGTGGCATAAAACCCTTCTGGAGCAAGGATTATCTAAAAATCAAATGGCTCTGGTGTCAATAGATCCGCGCACACATTTTATTAAAGCATTGGTGGGTGGGATAGATCCTAAAACCAGTGAATTCAATCGTGCAACTCAAGCTCAACGCCAGCCAGGATCTTCTTTTAAACCGTTTGTATATTATACTGCTTTTGCTACTGGTAAATATGGGCCAGACACAACAGTAGTAGATGCTCCAGTTAGTTATCGAGATGGTAACGGTTGGTACTTTCCCAGAAATTATGATAATAGTTTTAGGGGAGCGATGCCAATCCGCACAGCTTTAGCCCAATCGCGTAACATTCCCGTGATCAAGATTGGTAAGGCTGTGGGCATGAATAGAGTCATAGAAACCTGCCGTACCTTGGGCATTATGAGTCCAATGGAACCTGTGTCTTCTTTGCCTCTCGGTGCAATTGGTGTCACACCTTTGGAAATGGCTAGTGCTTACGCTACCTTTGCTAATTATGGTTGGCAATCTCCACCAACTGTAATTGCCCGTGTCACCGATAGTAGTGGTAACGTGTTGCTAGACAATACCCCTAAACCACAGCTAGTTCTCGATCCTTGGGCTTCAGCAGCAATTATCGATGTGATGCGATCGGTAATTTCTGAAGGTACAGGTAAAGGGGCTGCTATCGGTCGCCCAGCCGCAGGTAAGACGGGAACAACATCATCAGAAAAAGATATTTGGTTTGTTGGCACTGTACCACAACTAACAACTGCTGTTTGGGTGGGGAGAGATGACAACAGACAATTAGCTGACCATGCAACAGGTGGTGTTATGGTTGCTCCCATCTGGAAAGATTTTATGGAGAAGGCACTGAAGAACACACCAGTAGAAAACTTTAAGCCACCTTCCCAGTTTCCTCGGCCCAAGTCAAATTAAAGTTAGAAGTGATAAGTTATGAGTTATGAGTTTATTGAGAACTCCTAACTCTTAACTACTAACTTTTTTTAGGCTTGTTTTTCTAGTTCGGCTTTCATCCGTTCTAAAGTGAGGTGCATTTGGTCAAACATTTGTTGTGGGGTGACACCAAACTGACCTAATTGTGTCTTCAGTTGTTCTACTGTCATTTGTGCCATGAAATCTTCTGATAGCTCGAAGCGCTTCATAAAGATGCGATACCGATCCATCATGGCTTCCATTTGCTCAATAAATAGCTTTTTGCCATCGCGGTCAAATTTGCCGTAGTTATTACCAAGCTTGATTAGTGCTTGATAATCCTCAAACAGCTGTTTTGCTTCTTGCTGAATTATCTCAGAATCGAAGAATCCCATATTGCTTATATTAAACTGAGTGTCCAGACTCAGCAGCTTAATAGTTTTACTTCTATTATTATTTTAGTCTAGGAGAGTAATCTAGTAACAAAGCTTCGGTTTTAGTACGGTTTGTTACCGAAATTTCAACACTTGACTTGAGAACCTTTCTTTTGAGTAAACCGACTTAATAAAGCCGCAATACTTATAGCTGTAGCCATTGATTTGGGATTGGTGTTTTTACCAGATTGAATTTTCATTTCGAGAGCGTATTTCAAAGCTAGTGAATTTTGCGGGTTCAGTTTTAATGCTTGATGGATGTAAACCCTAGCCATGCCGAGAAATTTTTGTTTGAAATGTACCAAACCTAATAAGGCATAATAGTCGCTGTTATTTGGCTCTAATTTGATGGCATCGCGCAATTCTTGCACGGCTAAGGGCCACTTGGCTAGCTTGACGTACTCAATAGCTCGCTGGTAGTGACGTTGAGCGTATGTCACAACTGGTTTGACACTAGTTTTTTCATTTAATGTCAATTCAAGTGGCTTAACTTCTACCTCAGAAAGGATGCTAACAGGTTTTTGTGTTGATTGTAGGTCTGGTTTATGTAACCGTAAGTATACTAAATTCAGTCTATTAATTTGTTGCGTCACCCGATAAAACTGATCTAATGATTTGTATTGCTCTTCTGCATAGCAGACGATCGCTTCTTCGTAAAATAATTCTGCTTGGGGTGTATACATTTCCATAATTTTCTGAGCTATAGCACTTTGAGAAGACAAAGGCTTCTGCTCAGAAGCAAATGCTAGGGATCGCAGCATAGCGATCGCCATCAAGCGCTTCTGTGGATGTTTCAGTTGTTCATAAGCTGGATTGATTAAATGGCTAAATATTGCCGTTGCTAATTCTTGGTCTGGATTGCAGTTTTTGGTATGGCGATCGGGATGTAGTAGTTTCGCTAAAGTGTGATAGCGTTTTAAAACCTGGCGATCGTTAGCAATTACAGAAATTCCTAGCACAGCGTAAGGATCACAAAGCTGTTCAAGCCATTTTGGCGGTAGGAAGGTCTGTGACATAGTAGTAATTAAGCTGTTAAAAACTTAAAATTAGCATCAAAGCTCAATGCACAGTCATGTGAAACTTACTCAAATTTCTGCAAATACTAAATTATGTCTGGGACTTCCTATCTAAAAGTCTCAAGGACAAGACAGGGTAGTTGACTGTCTGATTGTAGGAACTATGGTATTGGTATATTTACTAAAAATATGTTGACTAAGCGCAAAAGTCGAAGTGTTGCTGCTGTTTTAGCTTTTTCTGGCACACTGGCACCAATTTCAGGATTACATAAATTCTATCTGGGACAGAGGTTATGGGGCGTTTTGTATGTGTTGCTTTCATGGACACCGATCCCCAAGGTAGCTAGTGCCATTGAGGGAGTTTGGTATTTAGCTCAAAATGAAGAAGCTTTTGATCAAAATTTTAATCTAGGCAAGTCAGCAACAAGAAACTCACAAAAAGTGAGTAATCAGGTAGGAGCGATCGCTGACGCAATGCGGGAATTAGATGCTCTGCGCCAGGATGGGTTAATTTCAGAGTATGAATTTGAGCAAAAGCGCCGCCAATTGCTAGACCAGATTTCTTGAGGTAAGCGACAATCATGAATAATTGGCTACCTTTGAATCCCAGACTGCAAAAACTTCGGGCCAAGCTCCTCAACGATCCTTACTATCGCCTACAATCTGGAGAAGAAATTCAGCTAGCGGCTAAATTAGGTATCCGCATTGATGCTAATCAAGCGACTGTAGATGATTGGTTACGCTTACCAGGTTTGTCAATTCACCAAGCGCGATCGCTTGTAGAACTTTCGCGTTCGGGTGTTAAATTTTACTGTATTGAAGATATCGCTGCGGCTTTGGCTGTACCAGCGCCGCGCTTGGAACCATTAAAGCCTCTGCTGAATTTTATTTACTATGACCACGAATCTTTAGAAAGTCCAGCCCATTTAATCAATCCAAATACAGCAACAGTTGAAAATTTAGCCCAAATTCCATTTATAGATTTGTCTCTAGCGCAAGCAGTGATTCAAAATCGGCAATCAGCCGGGCCTTACCGTAACCTGGCTGATTTCCAACGACGTTTGGAGTTAACTGGTGATGCGATCACTCAATTGATGTATTATTTAAGGTTTTAAGTTAGAAGTTTTAAAATATAGGGCTTTTCGTTTGTATGCAATATATTTTGACCTTTCTCCAAACCTCTCTCCTTACAGAAGAGAGGTTTTGAATCTTACTCCCCAACCCTTGTAGCGTTGGGGTTGGGGGTTAAGTCTATATAACTCCTAACTCCTAACTCCAAATTCTTAACTCCTAACTATTTAAATGAACCCAATACGATTAAGAGGCCAAAAGCGAAACGCTGCTCGACCAATGACATTTTCTCTGGGTAAAAAGCCCCAATAACGAGAGTCATTACTATCGTTGCGGTTATCTCCCATAACAAAAAACTCATCCTCTGGAACTTTCACTGGCCGATATGGCTGATTTGGGGGTTCAGCGATGTAGTCTTCTGTCAAAGGTTGACCGTTGAGATAGACTTTGCCAGAAGCAACACTAACTACCTCACCAGGCTGGCCAATAACCCGCTTGATGAAGGCTTGGTCTTTGGGATATCCTCGACGTTGTAGTTCTGCGGGTGGCTGAAAAACAATAATATCCCCAGTTATGGGAGGGTGAAAATGGTAGGATATTTTTTCAACTACCAAGCGATCGCCTGTATGTAAGGTAGGCAGCATCGAATCAGAAGGTATATAGCGGGGTTCGGCGATAAAAGTCCTGATAAAAAATGCCAAACACAATGCGATCACAATTAAAATCAGATTTTCTTGCCAACTACGCCATACTTTTAACGACGGACGATCTTCTTTTGCATCACTTTCGTGAGGAATCATAAAAGTTTCTAGCCAGTTTAAGAAGTGGAACAAATACCTTGATTATTTTGACTCAAAAGGTATACTAATAAACAAGCTGGATTCTGCATAAATCCATACTAGATATTAAATAATACAATTATCGCATCTACCAAAGATAAGCAAAACTACTGTAAATCAACTATGACCTGTTTAAGGCAACATAAGGTAATAATTAGGATTTTTAAATAGATAATTAAAAATTTTAATTCTAATTGCTGCAATTATAAGGCAAGTTATGAGATGATTTTCAATTTTGCTTCTTACTGCTAAAAAAGTAGTTACCGATTGGTAGAGCGATACAGCCAGTCGGTTTTTTCTTTGAGCAGAAAATTGCTCATTGAATGGCAAATACAGTTTAGGGACTTCCAACAAATAAATTACCCAATTTTGTAAGGTGGTTGTCTCGCCTGCCGATAGGACAAGGCGGTATTTTCAGCTCACCCTACAACAAATAGCCGAGTATTTTTTTTTGAAAGTCCCTTAGCGAATGCTTTACTTAAATATAGTGATCTAATTTGATTGGGTGAAAAAATCTAAGTATATCTAGTGACGTGAGCCACCTAAAATTAGTGCAATAAATTTTGTCGGCTGGGTCGTTTGCGTCAGCTTTGCACAGCGAAGTATGAGATGCAACTCCGATAAATGTTGGGTTTTGCGTTTCATAATTTTATCTGTATCACGCGATTACGTGTATTTCAAAAATTTTACATATTCTGAATTTTACGTCAACTAATTCTACTGAGTTTCAACATTAGTATGTTTTATACCAATTAGGTACTGCTTTAACAGTAGGGCTATCAAGATTTGAATAAATTGCGTAATTTTACTGTGACAGTATATACTAGATTGTACTATTAATAATATATAAATCTCCCTTACTATCAAGAAGAAAATTAACAGACAAAAAGCTACTAGGAATTTAGGCTTAAGTACCAGCATCAAAAACAGAGTTAAGCTGTTGAATAGAATCATTTTTGCTGAATGCTTTAAAAGCATCTAAATTAACGAATAAATGCCCCTTGGCAATGAGAAACTATATTTAATGGATTTTCGTCTGTCTATTTCATAGAAAGTTCAAGGCAACATTCTAAAAGTTAAAAATTTAACTTTTTCTTAAAAAGGAAGGAATGCTAGTAGGCAGTAAGATATATCTTATCAAGAATAGAGCTAATAGTTTATTAGACTCTTTTCTGAAAGATACTCCAGCCTTTATAAGTAGTTTTGTATGTTAATTAAATAATTTACTCAGCTACAACTTATACAGCTTTACTGTCAGAAAGTATTGCTCTAAAAACTTCAGCCCACAAAAAATGCTAATTGTAGGCATTGATAGTTAAGCTACATCTTATTTGGAAAGCTATAAAAGTTGAAAGGATAATCCTACCTTAGCGGTGAAGAGAAAGACAGAAACTAATTCAGAACTGTGATAAAGAAGATTTTGGGATGTCATTAATTATTCGATTGCGCTTTTTATTAAAGCTAGGGGTAAGAATCTTGTTTGTTATAAATGGGTTGACATTAAACAGTATTAGGTATTGTATAAGCGATGGCCCAAATCTAGAGCATCTAGATTTCAGTTAAAGCTGTATAGTCTGTCTTCTAAATTGTGAATTTTCATTATTCCCAATTCCAGTTTTCAGGATTACCAAAAAGCAAATGGTATCTAAAATATCTAAAAAAAGTGTGCTATAACGTACCGTCATAACGTGGCTGATGGTTCGATATTTGAAGGAGCTATGAGGTGGAAAACAATAAGTCGTTTCTGTGGCCAGAAGGAATATTAGTTGCACTGCTTGCCTTATGTGGTGTTTTTAGCCTTGCTTTCATGATGCTTCTAAGGCCAAATCTTTCGGAGGCTCAGAGTAGACAGAGTATAAATTTCAAGGAGGTAGCTGCAAACGCAGGAACTCAGCAGCGCATTGAGAAATTAAAGGCGGCGATGCTTACAATTTGGCAGCAAGAAGCACAAGTAAAGGGACTAGCCTACTCTGTACCATCACGTTTTCAAGGGGCAATAATTAACGCTGCAAAACTTACTAAGGGGGAAAAAGTAATTGCTCTCACCTTTGATGATGGCCCTTGGCCCAAGACCACAGAACAAGTGCTAGATATTCTAAAATCAAATAATATCAAAGGGACGTTTTTTGTCGTCGGGCAGAACCTAAAAAATTATCCAGAGTTAGGAAAGCAAATTGTAGCTCAAGGTCACGTCATTGCCAATCATACTTGGCATCACTGGTATCACTTCATGAATCCACAAGCTGCTGCTTTTGAAATAGATCGCACAGCAGACCTCATTTATCAAGTTACAGGTGCTAAAACAAACCTCTTCCGACCGCCTGGTGGCATTCTGCACAATGGATTAGCTGCTTATGCGAAAGGCGAAAAATATGCTGTGGTGATGTGGTCAGCTGACTCCACAGATTACAAGTTGCCGGCTGTACCAAAGTTGATAAATAATGTGATTAGAGATTCAAAACCTGGTGGTATTGTCCTAATGCATGATGGTGGCGGTAACCGTTCTAGAACTGTGCAAGCTTTACCAGAAATTATTAGCAACTTTAGAAAGCAAGGCTATCGCTTTGTTACTATTCCAGAACTTTTAGAAATGGAAGATGCAGACCAAAAGTTCATTGCTAAAAAAAAGTAATAATTATTAATTATAGGTAATTAGTTAATAGTAATTGGCTAAATACTAACCATAATTCATATCTTCGTTCCCAGATTTGTCGATAGTCTGCTACTTCCTGCGATTATTCAACAAGATTCACACTTGTTAGTTACCGATTTTTTTCCACCTCTAGATATCATTATTATTTTTATCTCGTTGTATGAAATATCCTTGCCTAAGAGCAATCAAGCTATCTGTTAACCACATTTTTCTTAATATTGGAAAGCTTGTTTGATAAGTATGTTGAACACTTAAGTTTCAGATACACTTGACCAGCTCTTAGTTTTATCGCTAAAGTTAGATTTTTATTGAGAATGAATAACGAACGAATAAAGTTTAGAAAAAACGAGAGCGATCGCTATTACAAATGTTGAGAAATATTCAAGTAATAGATAAGCAAGCGAGGAGATGGCGCACTGTGAGAGTAGAGCCTGTATAACAGTAGAGCTATTTTCTGAAAAAATGTAACCGTTCACACTCCTCTCCACCTCTCAACAAGAAATCAAGGTTTTTATAGATTTTGCTGGGGAGTGAATGATTGTCTAAGAATCTAAACTTTATTCTTAAACAATTATGCTTATACCTCAAGGGTATTTCTCTTGAGGTATTTTACTTATTTGGGGTATGAGAACCTTGTTTTATCAAAAGGCAGGCTTTCCGGCCTGCCTCATAAGATTGGATAATTTATTTGTTGGAAGTCTCTTAATGACTGCTTACTAAACTAAACTTAGTTGTTTTTTGCTCAGGATCGGCTTCTGGACTATCAGCTTCAGAAGGCGGAACTAACTGCCAGAATTTCGGCAAAAATTCTTGCCAGTTTTGCAGAATTTTCTTCGCCTTTGGTGAACCAGTGCGTTCAGCATGAGTTTTGATTAACTCTTGCAGTTGTTTTGCACCTGCTTCTGTAATCACCCGTTGGATTTTGACAATTTCCGGGTTGACTAACTCACGAAATGAGTCGTTTTCATCTAAGAAGTACGCCAATCCACCAGTCATTCCAGCTGCTACGTTACGTCCTACTTTGCCGAGGACGACAATCACACCACCAGTCATGTATTCACAGCAGTGATCTCCAGCGCCTTCAATCACTGCTATGGCTTTGGAGTTTCTCACAGCAAAGCGCTCTCCTGCTAAACCGTTGGCAAATAACATGCCACCAGTAGCACCATAGAGGCACGTATTGCCAACTATGACGTTTTGTGATGCGTTATAGGTAGCATCGGGTGAAGGTTTGATGATGATTTGACCACCATGCATTCCTTTACCTACGTAGTCGTTTGCCTCTCCTGTCAGGGTCAAAATTATACCGGGGAGGTTGAACGCACCAAAGCTTTGCCCAACACTACCTGTAAAATTGAGATTAATTTGTCCTTCAAAGTCGCTGTCACCGTATTGAGAAGCGATCGCTCCCGCTAATCTTGTACCTACTGTTCTGTCAGTATTGATAATTGGGTAAGTCTTGGTAACAGTGGACTGATCCCTAATGGCAGTCTGAATGTCGGAATCGGCAAGCATCTTGTCATCCAAAACCACGCCGTTGCTGTGGACTTCTTCATGCAGTAACCAATCACGATTGTCTCTGGTATCTGGTAGCTTCAGTAAACAATCTAGGTTCAATGACTGCGTTTTGGTGAGTTTTGCCTCTGGGCGCAGTTTCAACAAATCTGCACGTCCAATAATTTCTGACAAAGAACGGTAGCCAAGTCGTGCTAACAAACTACGCACTTCTTCGGCGATGAAGTAGAAGAAGTTGACAACCTGTTCCGGCATTCCGGTAAACCGCTTGCGGAGTTCTTCTTTTTGCGTAGCAACACCCACAGGGCAGGTATTCATGTGGCAAACTCGCGCCATGATACAGCCTTCAGCAATCATGGCGATGGAGCCGAAACCGAATTCTTCACCGCCCATCAATGCACCTATTACCACATCCCAGCCACTCTTGAGTCCGCCATCTACGCGCAAAATCACGCGATCGCGCAGGCTATTTTCCATCAAGACGCGATGCACTTCACTTAAACCCAGTTCCCACGGTGAACCAGCATGTTTAATCGAACTTAGTGGCGATGCACCTGTACCACCATCATGTCCAGAAATCTGGATAATATCAGCGTTTGCCTTGGCTACACCAGCTGCGATCGTGCCAATGCCAACTTCTGCAACTAACTTCACCGACACCTTGGCTTTGGGATTAATTTGGTGCAGATCAAAAATCAGTTGTGCTAAGTCTTCAATGGAATAGATATCGTGGTGCGGTGGTGGTGAAATCAGCGTGACACCTGGCTTCGAGCGCCTTAACATCGCTATGTATTGGCTCACCTTGGGCCCTGGTAGCTGTCCACCTTCCCCAGGTTTAGCACCTTGGGCAATTTTGATTTCAATTTGTTTGGCGTTGACTAGGTACGCTGGCGTGACACCAAAGCGTCCTGATGCAACTTGCTTGATGGCACTATAGGCTTGATCGCCATTCCGCAATCCTTTTAAATGAGGTAAGGTTGGCGAGTGACCAGACTCGTCTACATCATCTAAAACCGTATAGCGCACTGGATCTTCGCCGCCTTCTCCAGAGTTAGATTTACCGCCAATGCGGTTCATGGCGATCGCTAAAGTTTCATGGGCTTCTCTTGACAAAGCACCCAAAGACATGCCACCGGTGCAGAAGCGCTTAACAATTTCAGTTACCGACTCAACTTCTTCTATAGAAATTGGGGTGCGATCGCCTTGGAAGTCTAGCAAGTCGCGCAAGGCTGTTACTGGCCTACCTTGAAGATGCTTCTTGTAAACTTCGTAGTGGTCGTAGTTTTTGCCATCTAAAGCCTTATGCAGCGCCTTAACCATTTCTGGGCTATTCATGTGGTACTCGCCGCCAGGGCGATACTGCACAAAGCCGAGGTTTTGTAACTTATTGGCCGTCACTTCTGGGAAAGCTTTGCAGTGGAAGGAAAGCACTTCATCAGCTAGTTCGTTAACACTCAAACCACCGATACGGGAAGTCGTACCCCGGAATCCCAGTTTGATTAAATCTCCACCAATGCCAATAGCTTCAAAGATTTGGGCTGCTTGATAGCTGGAGAGCAGAGAAATTCCCATTTTGGAGAGAATTTTTAGCAAACCTGACTCTACTGCTTTGCGATAGTTTCCTAAAGCTTGTTCTAGGGTGAGGGTGGGAATTTTTTCTACACCCATTAACTTTTGAGTTTTGGGATCAGACCACCAATCACGCACTGTATCCAAAGCCATATACGGACAAACTGCACCAGCACCGTAGCCAATGAGACAAGCAAAGTGATGAGTACTCCAGCATTGAGCAGTATTGACAATTAGGGATGTTTTCATTCGCAACCCTTCCCGAATCAGGTGATGATGTACAGCACCCACTGCTAACAGGGGAGGAATGTATGTATCTTCTGGGCTGATACCGTCATTTGCCTTATCGCTTAAGATTAAAATTTTTGCACCTGCGCGGACTGATTGGGCTGCTTGTGCTTGTAAAGATTGGACTGCGGCCTTTAATCCTTCAGGGCCGGTAGCGATCGCAAATCGGGTTGACAACTCAGCCGTGGCAAATCCTGACAGCTTAATTGCCTCTAACTCACCATCTGTTAATACTGGCGATTCAAGTTTCAATCTCCGAGCATATTCGGCTTTAGGTTCTAATAAATTACCCCGTTCACCCAGTTCGACTTTCAAAGACATCACTAGCTTTTCCCGCAGGGGATCAATCGCTGGGTTAGTCACCTGAGCAAAACGCTGTTTGAAATAGTCATACAGCAGGTGGGGTTTTGTTGACAGCACTGCTAAAGGAATATCATCCCCCATGCAGAAAGTTGGCTCTGAACCTGCGATCGCCATTGGATGAATCACCATTTCTACATCTTCTGTGGTGTAGCCAAAGGCAGTTTGCAGCTGAAGCAATGTTTGCTTGTCAATTGTCACTTGTCCTTTGCCATTGCCATTTGCTAATGACGGATGACCAACTAATGACTTTAGTTCTTGACGGTACTGTTGCAGCCATTCACCATAAGGGTGCTGCTTGGCAATGCGCTGCTTAATCTCCCAATTTTTCAGGACTTCATGATTTACTAAATCCACGGCAATCATTTGTCCTGGGCCGAGCCTACCTTTCTCGACAATATCAGCTTCTGGAAAGTCTACTACACCAGCTTCCGAAGCTACCACAATGTAGTCGTCTTTGGTGATCAGGTAGCGAGCTGGTCTTAAGCCATTACGATCTAGTGTTGCACCAACTTTTTTGCCATCGCTGAATACTAAAAGTGCTGGCCCGTCCCACGCTTCTTGCAGACCACTGTAATATTCGTAGAAATCAACAATTTCTGGAGAGTTAGCTAAAGAAGGCTGATTTTGGTAAGCCTCTGGAACCATAATCATTAAAGCTTCCAAAGGGCTGCGTCCAGAGCAAACCAGCAATTCCAGCACATTGTCTAGGGTAGCTGAGTCGCTGTTATCAATATGAACTAATGGCTTGAGTTCCTTGATGCGATCGCCCCATACAGGATGGTTTAGGCTAGCTTCTCGTGCCATCATCCAGTTGATGTTACCCAACAAAGTATTGATTTCGCCGTTGTGGCCCAAAAGCCGCATTGGTTGAGCTAGGGGCCACTTGGGCATTGTGTTGGTACTAAAGCGGCGGTGATAGACAGCAAAGGCGCTTTTGTAAGCTGGATTTTTTAAATCGTCATAAAAGCTGCCCAATACGGCAGAACGCACCATGCCTTTATAGACAATTGTGCGGCTTGACAACGAGCAGATATAAAATTCTTCTGAGATATTAGTTGCAACTTTACTAATTCGGCGGCGGGTAATGTACAATTGCCGTTCTAATTCATCGCCGCTTTTGTCAACAGAAGCTAATAAAACTTGTTCAATCTGGGGTTGATTTTCTCTTGCTTGTACCCCAAGCAAATCAGGTTGCACTGGCACAACTCGCCAACCCAGTACAGTGAATTTTTCTTCAGCAGCCACTTGCTCAACTGCCGCCCTAGCTTTTTGTGCTGCTTCCTGGTCTTGTGGTAGAAAGATCATCCCAACAGCTATATTATTGATGGATGGAAGTTCCTTTCCACTTTCGGCAAAGTCTTGTTGGAACAACTCCCAAGGGATAGCTGTCAATACTCCAGCACCATCACCAGAATCTTGATCGGCGCTACAACCTCCCCGGTGTTCTAAGCAAGTTAAAGCAGCTAAGGCTTTTTCGACAATTTCGTGGCTGGTATGATTTTGGCGATGAGCAATAAAACCCACACCACAGGCATCTCGTTCCTCTACTAACCACTTTTGCCCCTGATAGGTATCTCTTGAGTTGATATTCGCTGTGATTTGTTGGTTTTGATTCATCGGTTTATTATTCATACCCTGTTCCTGAAGTATTGAGTTACCAATTTTGCCACTACGTTATGGAAAAAATTTCTAAATTCAGCGATGGAAAAATATAAAAGCACCGAAATTTAGGGAAAAAAAATTTTAACTTCGGTTTTACTTTCTTAGTTCACCCGTGTTAAAATTTATGCGTACTTTTTATGTATTTATGCGGTGTTAGACAACTTACCTCCGCCAAGACATTATTTTTGCCCTGACAGTTTCTTTTTTATATTGTGAAGCTAAATATTTTCTCAATTCTCTTTTTCCAGATGCACGCTAGCTACTCATAGAGCCTATTTCGGCTCACCTGAAACAAAACTAAACGCTGTAGTATTTTTTAAAGCCAAAGTCGAAATAATTCATAATTGATCGTGACAATCAAGGACTTGCTTTAAACGTTGGCGCTAGCCTCTCTCCTTCTCCCAAAGGGAGAGGCTAGCGCCAAGGCAGAGAGAAGGCTTTAAGTTACGCTACCTTAATTCGTAGTTGTAATCAGTGGGGGGTCGCACCCTCCATTGTCTTGTTAACCACTAAATCTTTAATTTAGTGTGGGCTGCTGTACCCTTATTAATTACGAATTAGTAATTATTTAGTTATCCCGATCCAGCAATAAAATCAGCGTATTACAATATATACCCATTTGACAATTCCCAAATATCTTTGTTATCTAGAGTTTTTCCGCTTACTAGTTAGCGCATGTATTACTATTAACTAGACCTTACTGAATTAGCAACGTTCAGTCAGGATTAAATATCTTAATCCAGTTTTGATAATCAAAACTACCGTGTATAGTGTGGTTAGAATTAGTGCCAGTTAAAACACTTCATTGCAGTTGCTTTAGCGTCTAAATAAACTTCTTGGCTTTTAAAAGAGATAACTAGCCAATATATACAATAGCATGTTTTTTCAAAAATAAACTCATGTTTTTTTTATATTTCCAAATAATTAGTTAGTTTATACCTTGGCTGATAGTTTTCAAAAAACCTAGTAAATTATGGTAAAAATGCCGAATTATTGCCAATCAGAGAATGGCGAACGCAGATTTTTCCGGGCTACTGTGTCATCAATATTTTTAATAACACTATGCTTAACTACTACATGTGCTGCGATCGCCCAAGAGTCCTCAAAAAACGCCCAATCAAGACCCAGGCTTATCTCCCAGTCACCTACACCTGCTTTAACAGGCGTAGTATCCTCTGGTAATCAAATTTCCCTCAATGGTCGTACTCTACCAGGAACTTGGTTACAGCAATCTGGAAAAGCTGGTCGGATTACAACTCATCTCAGTGATGGGGCATTTAGGCAGTTAATTGGAGTAAATTTCTTAAACAGTAGTAACTCAGCAACGCAACCAATACAGTGGTTTTCATCGGTGACAAAGCCACTGATTTTATCCACTAAGCTACTAGGCGCATATCGCTATCTTGATATTACTAATTTTGCTCAAACATCTGGATGGGAAATCCGAACCAATGGCAACATTTTGGTGATTGCTACCCCAAAAGTGCAAATTACAAACATTGTTCAAAGCCAGGAACCTCCAGAAGCGAGTACCCCTTTGCAACAGACTCGGATTCTTGTCAATTTAGATCATCCAACTCCCTGGCAAGTTGCACAAGGGTCAATTATTAAAAAAATTGAAACTCCATCCCTCGATCCAGATACACCAACCCTAAAACCCACTACACCTCCAAATCGAGAGTGGACAATTACGCTGGATGGAATAGCCGATCCCCTTTTGATAGAACGCTATACCCCCCAGCCACCACCAGCACCAGCAGTACCACCAACATTGCTGCCAAACTTGCTCAAACAATTATTACCAGTTACACCAACACAACCAATACCACCAGCACCAGCACCTGCACCAGTACCTGAACCACTAATTCAACAAGTGGAGGTCGTGAAAAACCAAACCATAATTAGTCTGAGCGTTCCCTTCGGTCTATCGCCTCAAGTTAGTACTGTAGATAACCCCAATCGCCTGATTATCAATATTCGACCCGATCCCCTAGAAGAAAGAGATATTACTTGGGCGCCAGGATTGCGCTGGCGACAGCATTATGTCAGCTTAGGTACAGAACGCTTTCCAGTAGTCTGGTTAGAAGTTAATCCTCGTAAATTTGGTCTAACTCTAAAACCTATGTGGGCTAGTACTAATGGACTTGCGGGTACTGCTCCCTTAATTCAAACAGCACAACGTTACCTAGCAGTAGCTGGAATTAATGGTGGTTATTTTAACCGCAATAACAGATTCCCCTTGGGTGCGATTCGTCGGGATGGTCAGTGGTTATCAGGCCCTATTCTCAACCGAGGTGCGATCGCTTGGAATGATTCTGGTCAATTTTACTTTGGTCGTCTCACCTTAGAAGAAACTTTAATCACGGCAAATGACCAGCGCCTACCAATTCTGTTTCTCAATAGCGGCTACATCCAAAGTGGTATTTCTCGTTACACGCCAGCTTGGGGATCAACTTATACGCCCTTGACGGATAACGAAATTATCCTAGTGGTAGAGAAAAACCAAATTACTCAACAATTACCAGGCGGCAAAGTTGGTGAGACGGCCGTTCCCATTCCTCAGGATGGCTACCTACTAACCTTACGTGCCAACGCAGCTAGTGCTGCCTCACAGCTACTTATTGGAAGCGCAGTAAGCATTTCCAGCACCACTACCCCGGCTGATTTTAGTCGTTATCCCCACATAATCGGAGCCGGGCCGCTATTAGTCCAAAACCGTCAAATTGTCCTCGATGCCAAAGGCGAAAAATTCAGCAATGCTTTTATTGCCGAAAAGGCTATTCGTAGCGGTATTTGCACAACAGCAACAGGTACATTGATGATTACTGCCACACATAATCGTCCGGGCGGTTATGGCCCTAATTTGGGAGAACATGCCCAATTGCTGCAACAGATGGGCTGTGTGGATGCCCTAAATTTAGATGGTGGTAGTTCTACCAGCCTTTATTTAGGAGGACAACTACTCGATCGCTCCCCTAGTACAGCTGCCCGTGTTCATAATGGAATTGGTATTTTCCTAAAACCACGATAATCAAGGAGTAGGGAATGGGACATAAGGGAGATAATCCTTCACTCCAATTCCCCACTCCTCACTTCCTATTTTTTTAAAGATTACAACAAGCTGCCATTTTGCTTGATGAAGACTTAGTGTAGATGCAAGAGTTTTAGGAGTGATGATTTACACCGTCACGTTTGATTTTGCTATCTTTATCAAGGTGCGACAAAATTGCTGGTTTCCAACGTTGCAAGATAGCGCCAGATTTTTCTATCAATAGTAAGAGTACCAACGGTTTGTTATGTCTTCAAATGAGGTAACTATGGCTCGATATCAAGAAACTACACAGACTGAAACTCTACATTTACCTTCAAATATCACTTCCAGAGGCATTGCTGCAACAGAGCTACGTCCTTGGGGTGCTTTTACAGTTTTGGAAGAAGGGCGCGGATACAAAATCAAGCGCATTGAAGTTAAGCCCGGACACCGCCTCAGTCTCCAAATGCACCACCACCGCAGCGAACATTGGATTGTCGTATCTGGCACAGCTAGGGTAACTTGTGGCGAGAGAGAAGTACTACTGAGTAATAATGAGTCAACTTATGTACCCCAATGTACATCTCATCGTTTAGAGAATCCTGGCGTGATTCCTTTGGTGTTGATTGAAGTGCAAAATGGCGAATATTTAGGAGAAGATGATATTATTCGCTACCAAGATGACTATGCTCGTACCAAAGATTAAAGCTCTAATCTAAAAACTGAATACATTTTTGTGCAAACCGTCTTTGGGAACCACTACACCCCAGAAATCCCCACCTTAACTAGGTGGGGACTGAAATATTTTGTGCTATAAATGTAGTAATAACGATCGCCCTCATAGCTTCGATGATTTGGAATTTTCAAGAAGCTAGGATTAATCCATCCGTCTGTAAAATCAAGATAGGGTTTTCAATTATAAAAAACGAGTTCCATGATTCATCTGAGTCAAGCAGCCGCGAGTGAGATTGGGCGAATAAAGTCCAAGCAGCAACCAAATGTCTTATTTCGATTGGCAGTAAAACCAGGTGGTTGTTCCGGGTTCTTTTATGATATGTCCTTCGATAAAGCAATAAAAGTTGACGACCAGGTTTTTAACTTGGATGAGATTCAAGTAGTCATAGATGCCACAAGCTTAAGTTACCTCAATGGTTTGAGGATGGATTATTCAGAAGACTTAATGGGTGGTGGTTTTCGCTTCCAAAACCCTCAGGCGATCGCAACCTGTGGCTGTGGTAATTCATTCTCCATAACTAGTCAATAGTCCAAAATTTAGCGATCATTTGCCAATAATAAAGGAAAAATGACTAACTAATTAAGGAAAAATTACAATTGACATAAAACCGTAAAAAACGATATAATTAGGATTTGTTAAAACTTAGACATATAAGCAGCTTTACGCGCTGTAACTCATGCCAACAATACAGCAGCTAATACGTAACGAGCGCGAACAAGCGCGTCAGAAAACCAAGTCCCCAGCTCTGAAACAATGCCCCCAACGTCGGGGAGTTTGTACCAGAGTATACACGACTACACCAAAAAAACCTAACTCAGCTCTACGTAAAGTAGCAAGAGTCAGACTTACCTCTGGATTTGAAGTCACAGCTTATATTCCAGGTATTGGTCACAACTTACAAGAACACTCAGTTGTAATGATTCGTGGTGGTCGGGTTAAGGATCTACCAGGCGTGAGATACCACATTATCCGTGGCACCCTAGATACAGCCGGAGTCAAAGACCGTAAACAAGGGCGTTCCAAGTATGGAACCAAGCGTCCGAAAGAAGCGAAAAAATAGGATCGGGCGATTAATCGCATCCAACACGATTAATCGTCTAGCTTACAAGCGCTCAAAGACAAAAAAACTATCAAGGTCTGTGTACTAAGAGCAGTTACGAAAGCTGCTCAAGTCTGTTAAAAAAATCAAGCAGGCTACACCTACACTAAGCGAGCAAGTGTAGAAGTTCTGAGGAGAATGCTGTAACCCACAGCAGAATTCTAATCTGGACATTAAAGTTTAGAGTCTTGTCGCCTTGAGTATTTAGTTGCAGCTAGTAATTCAATGAATTTTAAATTTTAGATTTGCACTTTTGGATTGGTCGAACCCACAGGGGGATGAGGCTTACAGACTTTTGATTTTTTCCAATCCTTGTGGTCGGAACATCTACCAAAAACTCTAATCCAAAATTAGCAGTCAATTTAAGTCAGCCTTGCTGTAACAGTCGAAAACAAAATTGAGAAAGTCTGAGGGTTTAGTTCCACAGCTTTTAGTTTCCGGTGTCTGATAGCATATAATTTCGTTGCCAATTCCGAATTAAAGGTGAAGTATGTCTCGTCGTGGTGTTATTCAAAGGCGCCCAGTTCCGTCTGACTCTGTATATAACAGTCGCCTTGTGAGCATGATTATCAGGCGGATCATGCGTCATGGCAAGAAATCACTTGCCGCACGGATTGTTTATGATGCATTAAAAACTATTGAAGAACGCACTGGTGCTGGTGCTTTGGAAACCTTTGAAAGAGCAGTGCGAAATGCCACGCCTTTAGTAGAAGTAAAAGCTCGGCGAGTTGGTGGAGCAACCTACCAAGTACCAATGGAAGTGCGTACAGAACGGGGTACTACCCTAGCACTGCGTTGGTTAGTGCAATATTCTCGCTCAAGACCAGGCCGGACAATGGCAAGCAAACTGGCAAATGAATTAATGGATGCTGCCAACGAAACTGGCAATGCGATTCGGAAACGTGAAGAAACGCACCGGATGGCGGAAGCTAACAAAGCATTCGCACACTATCGTTACTAAGTAGAAAAGCGATATATCGCGCTCCAGAAGCGGTATATCGTATGATTTACAAAAAGAAGACGGTTTTCCCTAAAAGTATAGAATCTTAACAAAGAGTAATATACAAGATATCATGAGGCAAAAACTATAGGAGGTAGCTGTGGCACGCACGATCCCGCTAGAGAAAGTACGCAACATTGGTATTGCGGCGCATATAGATGCGGGCAAAACAACAACAACAGAGAGAATATTATTTTACTCTGGGATAATTCATAAAATTGGCGAAGTTCATGAAGGAACTGCCGTCACAGACTGGATGGAGCAAGAGCGGGAGCGGGGAATCACCATTACAGCTGCTGCTATCAGTACCAGTTGGAAAGATCATCAAATAAACATTATCGATACTCCGGGTCACGTAGACTTCACAATTGAAGTTGAGCGTTCCATGCGCGTGTTGGATGGTGTAATCGCAGTATTTTGTTCTGTGGGCGGCGTGCAACCGCAGTCTGAGACAGTGTGGCGGCAAGCAGAACGCTACAAAGTTCCTCGGATCGCCTTTATCAACAAGATGGATCGCACCGGAGCGAACTTTTATAAAGTTCATGAACAAATTCGCGATCGCCTACGGGCGAATGCGATCGCTATTCAACTACCGATTGGTAGTGAAAACGACTTCCAAGGTATCGTTGACTTAGTACGGCAACGTGCGTATATTTACGCAAATGACCAAGGTACTGATATCCAGGAAACCGATATCCCGGAAGGATTGCAAGCGCAGGTAGAAGAATACCGCACCAAGCTAGTAGAAGCCGCAGCAGAAACCGATGATGCTCTGATGACTAAGTACTTCGATGGCGAAGAACTTACAGAAGAGGAAATTCGGACAGCCCTGCGTAAAGGCACAATTGACGGGACAATTGTACCAGTACTTTGCGGTTCAGCATTTAAAAACAAAGGCGTGCAGTTGATGCTGGATGCCGTTGTCGATTACCTGCCAGCGCCCAGTGAAGTACCGCCAATTCAAGGCTTACTTCCTAATGGTGATACTGTTGAGCGGCGGGCTGATGACGACGAACCTCTAGCTGCTCTGGCATTCAAGATTATGGCTGACCCTTACGGTCGCCTGACATTTGTTCGCGTTTATTCTGGTGTCCTGAAAAAGGGCAGCTACGTTCTCAACGCTAGTAAGAATAAAAAAGAACGGATTTCCCGCTTAGTTCTAATGAAGGCAGACGATCGGCAAGATGTCGATGAACTGCGAGCGGGTGATTTGGGAGCAGCTCTGGGATTGAAAGACACCTTGACAGGTGACACACTCTGTGATGATGGATCACCAGTAATTCTGGAATCCCTATTCATTCCTGAGCCTGTGATCTCGGTGGCGGTTGAACCCAAAACCAAGAACGACATGGACAAACTGTCCAAAGCTCTACAATCTCTCTCAGAAGAAGACCCCACCTTCCGAGTCCGCGTCGATCCGGAAACAAACCAGACCGTAATTGCGGGAATGGGAGAGCTACACCTAGAAATTCTAGTAGACCGGATGTTACGAGAATTCAAGGTGGAAGCGAATGTAGGTGCGCCACAAGTAGCTTACCGAGAAACAATTCGGAAAGCTGTGAACAAAGTTGAAGGCAAATTCATCCGCCAAAGTGGTGGTAAAGGTCAATACGGTCACGTTGTGATCAATTTGGAGCCTGGAGAACCCGGTACTGGCTTTGAATTCGTTTCCAAAATTGCTGGTGGTTCAGTACCTAAAGAGTACGTTGGCCCCGCAGAACAAGGGATGAAAGAAAGCTGCGAATCCGGTGTTCTAGCTGGATATCCTTTGATTGACGTTAAAGCGACCTTAATTGATGGGTCATACCACGATGTAGACTCTTCAGAAATGGCTTTCAAAATCGCCGGCTCAATGGCGATGAAAGAGGCTGTGCTGAAAGCTTCACCTGTCATCTTAGAGCCTATGATGAAAGTTGAAGTTGAAGTTCCTGAAGACTATATGGGGAACGTCATTGGCGACCTCAACACCCGTCGAGGGCAGATTGAAAGCCAAAGCACCGAAAAGGGACTCGCTAAGGTAACATCTAAAGTTCCACTGGCGAGCATGTTTGGCTACGCCACTGATATCCGGTCAAAAACGCAAGGTCGGGGTACCTTCACGATGGAGTTCAGCCACTACGAAGAGGTGCCTCGCAGCGTAGCTGAAACTATCATTGCAAAAAGCAAAGGGAACGCTTAGTTAAAATAAGGAAATGAGCATTCATGGCACGCGCAAAGTTTGAAAGGAATAAACCCCACATTAATATCGGTACAGTTGGCCACGTTGACCACGGTAAAACTACCTTGACAGCAGCCATCACCATGACCTTGGCAGCTATGGGTCAGGCTGTAGCTAAGGGCTACGACCAAATTGATAATGCTCCAGAAGAAAAAGCACGGGGTATTACCATCAATACCGCTCACGTAGAGTATGAAACTGCAAATCGGCACTATGCTCACGTAGACTGTCCAGGCCACGCTGACTATGTGAAGAACATGATCACCGGTGCTGCTCAGATGGACGGAGGTATCCTCGTAGTTGCTGCTACCGATGGCCCTATGCCCCAAACCCGCGAACACATCCTGTTAGCAAAACAGGTAGGCGTTCCCAGTCTGGTTGTCTTCTTGAACAAAGAAGACTTAATGGATGACCCAGAACTCTTGGAACTAGTAGAACTAGAACTTAGAGAACTGCTTTCAAGCTACGATTTCCCTGGCGATGATATCCCCATTATCAAAGGCTCTGGTCTGCAAGCTCTGGAAGCAATGACCAAGAATCCTAAAACCCAACGCGGTGAAAATCCTTGGGTAGACAAAATCTACGAATTGATGGATGCTGTAGATTCTTACATCCCCACTCCTGAGCGGGATGTTGATAAACCCTTCTTGATGGCTGTAGAAGACGTTTTCTCAATTACAGGTCGTGGTACTGTTGCCACCGGTCGGATTGAGCGGGGTGTAGTCAAAGTTGGCGATAACGTTGAACTAGTGGGTATCAGAGATACTCGCGCCACTACCGTAACTGGTATTGAGATGTTCAAGAAGAGTCTCGACCAAGGTATGGCTGGGGATAACGCTGGGGTACTACTCCGGGGTATCCAAAAGGCTGATATTGAACGGGGTATGGTCATCGCTAAACCTGGTTCGATTAAACCTCACAATGAATTTGAAGGTGAGGTTTATGTCCTAACAGAAAAAGAAGGTGGTCGTAAGACTCCATTTTTCGCTGGCTACCGTCCCCAATTCTATGTGCGGACAACTGATGTAACTGGTACCATCAAAGCTTACACCTCCGATGAAGGCAAAGAAGTAGAAATGGTGATGCCAGGCGATCGCATCAAGATGACAGTAGAATTGATCAACGCGATCGCTATTGAACAAGGAATGCGCTTCGCTATCCGCGAAGGTGGCCGTACCATTGGTGCTGGTGTCGTCTCCAAAATTATCAAGTAGCATTTCGCTCATAACAAAGGAGCAGAGATGGTCTTTATTGTGCCTCTCTGCTCCTTTCTCTTCCTTTTTAATTAAAGGGAGTAGGGAGTAAGTAGGAACAAGCCAAGCAATTTTGTCTCCTTTAACCCCACTTACCACTCTTGTACAGACGCGATTAATCGCGTCTCTCCTTCATTCACCATACCCCTAATTACGCAGAACCTGGAAAATTAAAGATGGCAACTCTACAGCAGCAGAAAATTAGAATTCGCTTACAAGCTTTTGACCGACGTTTATTAGACACATCTTGCGAGAAGATTGTAGACACAGCTAACCGCACCAATGCTACAGCCGTAGGCCCAATTCCTTTACCAACAAAACGCCGGATCTATTGTGTGCTGCGATCACCTCACGTAGATAAAGATTCACGGGAACACTTTGAAACCCGTACTCATCGCCGGATTATTGATATTTACCAGCCCTCTTCTAAGACTATTGATGCCCTGATGAAATTGGATCTACCATCGGGTGTAGATATCGAAGTCAAACTTTAATTTAGTGATTAATCAGTGGTCATTAGTCATAAGTACTCAAACAAAGTACAAAAGACAAATGACATTAGTATGAATTTTTACATTGCCCTGAAGAAATATATCTCAGGGCTTTTATTTAGCTAGGAAACAAATGATAGAATGTAGATAAAGTACGGGAAAAGCAGAGAAAAACAAATTTTAAAGATTAAGTTTATACCAAGATAACAATGACATCATCTTCTAAAATTGCAGTTCGTGAACTACCTCTGTTCCCGTTACCCGAAGTAGTTCTGTTTCCTACCAGACCATTGCCTCTGCACATCTTTGAATTTCGCTACCGAATCATGATGAACACGATTTTGGAGAGCGATCGCAGGTTCGGTGTTTTGATGGTCGATCCTGTTAAAGGTACAATTGCAAACACTGGTTGCTGTGCGGAAATTGTTCATCATCAACGGCTGCCAGATGATCGCATCAAGATGTTAACTTTAGGGCAGCAAAGATTTCGGGTATTAGAGTATGTTCGTGAAAAACCATACCGCGTTGGCTTAGTTGAGTGGATTGAAGACCAACCACCTGCTAAAGATTTGCGACCTTTATCAACTGAGGTAGAACAACTACTGCGAGATGTTGTGCGTCTATCAGCCAAATTAACCGAACAAAATATCGAACTGCCAGAAGATTTGCCTGACCTACCAACAGAGTTATCTTATTGGGTAGCGAGTAATCTTTATGGTGTTGCCGCAGAGCAGCAGTTATTGCTAGAAATGCAAGATACTGCAACTCGTCTTGAGCGAGAAGCGGAAATTTTAACCTCTACTCGGAATCACTTGGCCGCTCGCTCTGTTCTTAAAGACACGTTTAATCAAAAGTGAAAAGACGCGATTAATCGCGTCTGTACAGGGGTGAGGAGTAAAGACGCGATTAATCGCGTCTGTAGAGGAGTGAGGAGTTAGGAATAAATAACAAAAAATAAAAGATTGGCAACTTATAATTTATATTCCCTACCTGATAATTAATAACTGATAACTCCAAAATCCTAACTCCTAACTTATGAAGTAACAGCGCTGATCGGCAAAACATTGTAAGCGCCAAGAACTTTTAAAATTTCTGTGTGCATAGTTAATTCTGCTAAAGCAGATTGCATTTGTGCTTCTTTGGTATCCGCTTCTAAATCCATGAAAAACAAGTATTCGCCTAATGATCGCTTCGTCGGACGAGATTCAATCCGGCTGAGGTTAATTCCTCGTTGAGCAAATATTTGCAAGGGTTTGAGCAATGCTCCGGGTGTATTGGCAGGCATACTAAAAGCTAGCGATGTGTGACTGGCGCTTGTTGTTGATGCCTGATATCCAATATCTGCTTCACCCTGACTTACTACCCAAAAACGAGTACAGTTTTCTGGATAGTCGTTGATGCCACTAGCAAGTATGGGCAGGTTGTATAGTTGAGCTGCTCTACTAGAAGCGATCGCTGCTGTTGTTGTCTCATGCTCCAATCGCTGTAATGCTTCGGTTGTAGAATTGCTAGGAATAATCTGTACAGTCGGGAGAAACCTCTCTAACCATCCCTGACATTGTGCCAAAGCTTGCGGGTGAGAGTAAACAGTTTTAATTTTATCTAAGCTAGAAGCGCAAGAAATTAACGTATGGACAATAGGTAATACTAAGGCTAACTGAATTTGCAAACTGTCCAACTGCCATAGTGTATCTAGTGTCATAGTCACACTCCCTTCAATAGAATTTTCTACTGGCACAACAGCCAAGTGGGCTTGACCATCAGCAACGGCGTGCAGTGACTGGGAGATGCTGGGATAGGGACATAGACTAGCTTCAACTGCCGTATTTTTAGTTAGCCAGTTGGCATAAAAAACAGTTGCTTGTTCTGTATAAGTGCCGGGAGGCCCTAAATGTGCGATCAATAAAGTCATGCTTTTAGCCTTGATTTGCGAGTTTAATCGGTAAACAGAAATAGGACTTACGCACACTCTACGAATTCTCGGTGCTCTTGGCGTCTTGGCGGTTCGATAAATTAAGCTTTTTAGAAATTTTTGCGTAAGTCCTAAGAAATTATAAGGTTTTGGTCTTAGCTAATATATCCAAATCTACTCTTACTAAACACTGTTATCTCTAAAATTTACGCACTAAGCGAATAGAGCGAAATATGTATCTAAGAAAACAATTTATGGAAAACAGCACTTCTATCAGATAGATTTCCTAGTAGTTTTTTTTGCTAGATTCCTCTAAAGATTTAAAAGCAATTATTATATTGGTTTCTGATATTATAAGTATGCATATTATTGTTTTCCTGTCAATAGTTAAATTAGAATATATATTTTTTGAACTAAAGATAGTAATGAGCGTACCAACTTTTTGCTAATAATGTATAGCTGATAAGCAACAATCATTTTTATAGTCAATAAATTTTGTAGTTTTCTAATAATCAGATTTAATTTATTAAAAAATATTAAAATTAAGAAACATATATTTTTATCCGCTCATGGCTACCCGGTTTACTGCCTCCCAATCGGTTGAAATCGCTGTTCCAGAGCAGCCTATTCCCATTCAGCACTACTTACGCCAGCCTCAACGTCTAGTTAAGGCTTTGGCTGACAATAGTAGAATTGAGCAGCTTTCTGAGGAAGTATTTCGTTTGAAAATGCGTCCGTTAAGTTTTATGTCATTGAGTATTCAACCTACTGTAGACATGAGAGTTTGGGCAGAATCAAATGGAATAATTAATTTGCGATCGCTAGGCTGTGAAATCCTGGGCTTCGAGTATATTAACCAGCGTTTTGCTCTGAATTTAAAAGGACATTTGTCTCCCAAAGAGTCAAGCAGTGGTACTCGCCTGCAAGGAAGGGCTGATTTAGAAGTGCTGGTCGATTTGCCACCGCCATTTTCTTTCACTCCCAAGCCGATTTTAGAAACTACTGGTAATGCTTTGCTCAAAAGCGTGTTGTTATCAGTCAAACAACGGTTATTAAATCAACTTTTGGCGGATTATCGCTATTGGGTGATATCACAAACCAAAGATAGAGGACTTAGCGGTAACAATACTGAATTGCCAATCCTGAATGCTGAGTAATTATTTAATCACTCAGCGTTTAGTATTTTGATTTGGCAAGGACGAAAAGACTGACGATGTAGAGGCGAGGGCCCATATTGTTGCAGAGCCAGCAAATGCTGCTGGCTACCATAACCCTTGTTACACTCCAGGCTGTACATAGGGTATTTTAATGCTAGACGCAGTACCAAATTGTCACGCCAAACCTTGGCAACAATACTAGCAGAGGCAATGGCGAGCGATCGCTCGTCCCCCCTGATTATTGTTTGTTGGGGCAATAGCAAATCTTTGATTGACTGATTACCATCAACCAAGCAAAGTGCAGGCTGTACCTTTAACTTCAGTACAGCCCGCTTCATTGCTAAGAGCGTTGCTTGCAAAATATTTATCTTGTCAATTTCGGCAGTAGAAGCAAACCCAATTTTCCAGTCTATAGCCAGCTCACAAATTTGGTGTGCTAGCTGAGTTCTACGAGAACTAGATAACTTTTTACTATCTTTG
Source organism: Nostoc sp. ChiVER01 (assembly GCF_034531155.1). NCBI lineage: Bacteria > Bacillati > Cyanobacteriota > Cyanophyceae > Nostocales > Nostocaceae > Nostoc > Nostoc sp. ChiVER01. Next base: position 177,278 of record NZ_JAVRBS010000011.1, read on the forward strand.
ATTTTAGCTGCCATTAGTATTGGCAAAGCATGATCTGGTAGGATCACTGCTGCCGCCACCACAGGCCCAAATAGAGCGCCTCGCCCTACTTCATCTACACCTGCAACCAACCCTGGCAGCCCTGACAAGGTAGAAAACTCCAGCCAATTGGATTGTTCCAAGGACGTTGGCGACATTTCTACCATAAAGCAAACTAATTATCCTCGATGGCTGAGGAACGACGGCGACGGCGACGGCTAGCAGTGGCGGCGCTGTTAGCATCACTTTCATCTTCGTTAGCAGAAGCTTTCGCAGACAAGCTACTCGTTGGGCTAGCAGTCTCAGATGGTTCAGTTGTCTCTTCTATCAAAGGTTTTGGTTCTGGCTCAATAACTTTTGGTATTGGTATCTTGCTTGGGATTATTTCAGGTGTTGCTTTTTGGACAATAGTTGATTCTGAGGTTGATTCAGTTGGAGTCGTTGGCTGTTGGCCAGGTTGAATCACGTTAATAATCACAGACTTGGGATTTTTAACCTCTTGCTCTAACTTCACCAAGGGAGATATTCCCATCAAAGCAAAGATATCCTGTTCCTGGAGGCTCATTTCTACAGTTCTAATCTCCGGTGGTTCTACCACTGGTTTGACTGGCTCTGCTTTGATAATTTTAGCGCGTTCTACAGTCCGGTCTATAGTGCGATCTACTACAGTGCGCTCTACTCTTTCACTCCAACCTGGTTTACCAAGGGTAGGTGAGGAAATCTCTGGTGCAACTCCTAGTTCTGGTTCAATATCAAGGTCTAAGTCTGGCTCGTTAACAAAAGCCAGTGGATTGGCTACAACCCTAGCTTCATCTTTTCCGTTTAATCCATTAATAGCAATTCGACTACGGCGAGTGCGGGTACGACGCTTATTATCATTAAGGTCTTGATAACTAGGATGATTGATCAGATTTAAGTTACCCGATTCTAGATCGCTGTCAAATGCTTCCCCAAATCCATCATAAGTTTCTCGTGGTTCTGGGATGCGGGCAGTAGGCTGACGTGGTTCTCGATGAGGCAAGGGTACAAAACGTTCACGTTCACGCTCTGGTGTTTCTGCTGGTATTGGTAATCGGTTTTCGATTTCTCCAGGCAGACGCACAGTATGTCCTAAACCGCCACAGGTGGGGCAAATTTCACCAAACAATTCGTAAATATTTTGACCTTGCCGTTTGCGGGTCAGTTCTACTAAACCCAGTTCGGTTAATTGGGCAATCTGCGGACGAGCTTTGTCTGCTTTGAGTGCTTTATTAAAGTGTTCGAGAACTTGTAGTTGATCGCGTCGTGATTCCATATCAATAAAATCAACAACGATCACTCCGGCGATATTCCGCAGACGCAACTGGCGAGCAATTTCTGTTGCAGCTTCGCAGTTTGTCCACAAAACTGTTTCTCTAGCTGTTGCCGATCGCGTGAAGGAACCTGAGTTAACATCAATTACGGTTAATGCCTCTGTCGGCTCAATGATGATGTAGCCGCCAGAAGGTAGGTCTACTCTTGGTTTGAGGGCTTCTCTAATGGCGGCACTGATACGGAAATACTCTAAAATGGGGGAGCGATCGCGGTGATGGTCAATTAACAATCCCTGCGGTGTTTGACCTCCGCTCCAGTTCTGCAAGTACTGCTTCACGCGCTTCAAACCAGTACTGGAATCCACCACAATCCGATTTACATCGGCGCCGTACATATCCCGCAATACGCGCTGAATGAAGTCATCGTCACGGTTGAGTAGTGCTGGAGCACGGGTGGAATGCGCTTCTTGCTGAATGGCTTCCCATTGCTTTTGCAGCAATTCCAAATCTTCCATAATCGCTTCTTCGGGTTTGCCTTCTGCTTCTGTACGCACAAGCAAACCCATTCCCGCCGGTTTGACCAAAATTGCTAGTGCCCGTAAGCGGTTGCGCTCACTTTCACTTTTAATCCGTCGGGATAAATTTACACCTCTACCATAGGGCATCAGTACTACGTAGCGTCCAGGTAAAGTAATATTACCCGTAAGTCGGGGACCTTTTGTCCCCGTTGGTTCTTTCATTACTTGCACCAAAACTTTCTGCTGTGGTGCTAGTAATTCTGTAATTGCTGCTGCGGTACGCTTTAGCTTTAATGGCCCTAAGTCGGTGACGTGAATAAAACCGTTGCGCTCTGGGTCGCCAATATTGACAAAAGCCGCATCTATCCCAGGTAATACGTTTTCTACTACTCCTAAGTAGATATCACCTATTTGATGATGACCCGTAGCAACAACTAGTTCCTGTATTTGATCTTCAGAAAAGACAGCAGCAATTTGGTGCTGCTCCGCGATGATAATTTGTTTTGGCATTCAATTTCCTCAAAATTGGCAGCACCAATAGGTCTGGAGGTTTGTTATACCTTTGTTGCCCCTGCAACCCTCAAAAGGTGCTACTGATAATAAAAATCGCAAACCTGAGCTTCTAAATTAAATAGCTATTGGCGCTCTTAAGAGCATTTTTACGGTGGATTATTCCAGAACGGCTGCATGTTTAAGCAATTAAATCAACCATCCGTGGTTGATTTGTGATGCCATACTCTCAATAAAGAGAGTTCTGAGTTTAAAAGTTCTGAATCCTGAGTGAGTTTTTAACTCAGGAAGCTTTATTTGAGAGTAACCTACTGATGTCGTTAAGAAAAAGAAACTATTTCTATTTTCCATTCCCCGGATTTCTCCTTAGGGTTATACTCAGCAACGCCAGCTGCTACTCTACTTTAAGCCGCGCTTTGCGCGTCTAGTGAACGTCTGCAAATTCGACCTAACCGAGAGCAGTTGTTTAACCTACGGGAATGCCAAAGGCGAACAACTCTAGAAAAGTAGCTCACTAGCTCTTTGGCACTACTGGGGATTAAACATTCAGCAGCTGTTTAAAAAGCATGGATTTAGAGAATTTAAGCGAACCTGCTGTTAGTTACTGATTCACAAGGTAGCTATAGAGAGAGTGTGGGTTCTTTAATCTGCCTCAGTTTATCTGGGATAAAATCCTAGAATTTGCACTCTAAATATCTTTGCTTTCGCCCCCTGAACACCAGGGTAGTGAACCAGCTAAATTCAATGCAGCGCCAGAAAATTTCTCTTCACCCCATTCTAACGCAACCTTGCTAAAAATCAATTCCAACGATATAGCCATGTTAGGACAACTACTAGCAAGCTGCCCTACAGGGATTATACCCCTAAAATTAGCCGATTGCGGTGGATGTGCAGGAGTTGGAATTCTCTACTAGCCACCATGCCTAGCATAAACAGGATTTGTTCAGGACGCAATAGAAAACCATCTTGGCGATAGCTACCTACATAACGGATAACAGATATGGATTCTGCAATGCCTTTGTGGGTTTCTACTAATTCCAGTTCAAATAAGCGATCGCGCAGATTTATTAACTGGCTCTTGCCTGACTTTGTTGTATGCTCGTACCACAGTTCATCTTTTGCTTTGATGGTATCAATCCATTCTTGCCATTGTATAGGTGTTACTTCTTCAAGTGCTGCTACGGTAATTAAATATTCTGCTGTTTCCAGCAGTTGAGTAGCTGCCGGAGTTTTTAAATCTATCTGCTCCACATTATATATAGGTATGTCTGTGGGCATTTCCCGAACCAACTGTTCTCGAAAAGTATCGACTGCCACTGGTACAGTTAACTCAAAATCTGCAATTTCACCACTACTAGTAGCTCCTAGAGCTAAAGCAGTTGCTACAGAAATTCGCGGCATTGGATGAAATCCACCAGTGAAAGCGATTGGTAAGCCTGCTCGCCGCACAACTCGGTCAAACAGACGGATTAAATCTAGGTGGCTTACCAAAGCCATATTATCTTGTTTCCCAAACCAAACTCGCAGTCTTTGTACCTTAGTTGTGTTGGGGACAAACTCGCCAGCGAACTTCGGAATAGCTGGTGATTCAATCACAACGTTATGGCCAAAGTCGGTTCCACATACGCCACAGTGGGAACAACCTTCAAAAGAGCAATCGGGTACAATTGCAGCTTCTAAGGCGCGTTGCAAGTCTTCTTTGAGCCACTTTTTGTCAATTCCGGTATCAATATGATCCCAAGGGAGGGGAATATCGAGGGAGTGGGTAGAGACGGGATTAATCGCGTCTGTACAAAATTGGGTATTTTCTGCATCTGGCGATTTCGTCTGATCTTGTGCGTGAAACAAATTCCATTCGCCATTTTCTACTTGGCGGTATTTCCAGTCTAGATTGGCCCCAGCGATCGCATCTCCCCAAGCGCTAAAAGCCTGATCTAAATTTTCATACCAGGAATCCATACCTGCACCCAATTCCCAGGCACGCCTGACTACTTTGCTCAAATTGCGATCGCCTCGTCCCACAAAATCTTCCATTGCCGAAATGCGAACATCGGTAAAATTTACCTTCACTCCCTTTATTCGGCGGAATTCTTGCCGCAACAGGTTTTGTTTGCGTTTAAATTCAGTGGTAGAAACTGAGTGCCATTGAAATGGTGTATGCGGCTTGGGCGTAAAGTTAGAAATCGTCAGGTTAAAGTTTAGAGGTTTTCTGCCCTTGCCCCGACATTCTCGCTGTAGCCAGCTTACTGTCTCGGCAATGCCTAAAACATCAGTATCCGTTTCACCCGGCAAGCCAATCATAAAATACAACTTGATTTTATCCCAGCCTTGCTCCCAAGCGGTTTTCACCCCTCGCAATAATTCTTCATTTGTCAAACCCTTATTTACAATGTCTCGCATTCGCTGAGTTCCAGCTTCTGGAGCAAAAGTCAGTCCACTTTGCCGCGTACCCCCAAGGATATTGGCAATATTTTCATCAAATCTGTCTACCCGTTGGCTTGGTAGAGTCAGAGAAATATTTTCATTTTTTAAGCGATTTTTGATTTCCATCCCCACTGCTGGCAGGGACAAATAATCAGAACAACTCAGAGATAATAGGGAGAACTCATTGTAACCAGTTGCCCGCATCCCCTGTTCAATTGCATCTACAACCTGATTGGGTTCTACGTCCCGTGCTGGTCGAGTTAGCATTCCTGGTTGACAAAAGCGACAGCCACGAGTGCAACCACGCCTAATCTCAATGGTCAAGCGGTCATGCACCGTTTCCACGTAGGGAACTAACCCAATGGAATACGCGGGTATGGGAGTTGCAACCCTTCGCAAAATTCGTTTTGGTACGTCTAGGCGACGAGGATGAACTGAGCCATCCTGTGCCATGTAGTAAAACTGAGGCACATATACACCTGGTATCTGTGCTAAGTCCAGTAACAGATGTTCCCGACTCAATCCTGCTTGTTTACCTTCTTCTAGTACCAAGCCAATTTCTGGCAGCAGTTCTTCTCCATCTCCAAGGGCGATAAAGTCGAAGAAGTCGGCATAAGGTTCAGGATTAGATGTTGCTGTTTGCCCACCGGCAAAAATCAATGGAAACTGGGATTGGAGATTCGTAAGTTCTCCCCCTGCATCCCTTGCTGCATTTTGCCGTTCTTGCCACGTCAAGGGAATTCCAGCTAAATCCAACATTTCTAGGATATTAGTTGCACCCAGTTCGTAACTGAGGCTAAAACCTAAAATGTCAAATTCTGTGAGCGATCGCTTTGACTCTACAGCAAACAATGGCGTATTAGTTTCGCGTAGTTTGGCTGCGAGGTCTTTTCCTGGCAGGTAGGCGCGATCGCACAATTGACGCGGTTGGACATTCAAAATGTTATAGAGAATGATGTGCCCTAAATTGGATGCACCGACTTCATATACTTCTGGATAAGTTAATACCCAGCGTATCGCTGCCGTATCCCAAGGTTTGTGTACTGCTAAACGCTCATTACCCAGGTAACGCCCTGGTTTTAAAATATCCGATGTTATTAATTTTTCAACTGCAACAGCCACTGTGCTATCTTCTAGCTACCTTAATTACAGCTACTCAAACCCAACCTTAGCATTGAATTAGGTCTTATAACCGAGTTTACCGTTGCAACTTATAACTCCTTTACATAAAGTCCCTTTCATATCCAAAACTTGGTGCTTTTATATAAAGTTATGTTGCAGCCAACTCAACTTCACCATCCAATATTTCAAACACCCTATCGAGTTGCGTTAACTCAAAAATAATTCTTATTGACGGAGCAATAGCGCAGAGTCGAAAACCCCTTCCTAAACTAAGAGCCAGCTTGTGTATAGATAACAATGCCATCAACCCAGCGCTGTCTAACGATTCTACTGCTGCGAGGTCTACTACCAAGATGGAAATACCATTTTGTGCTAACGCTGTGGTCATGTCTCGTTCAAATTCTAAGGCATTTGTAGCATTCAAAAAGCCTTGGGGGCGAATCACTGCAATCTTCGGATAGTTCAGCACTGCCTGCATAGTCACATCCTATTGAGAATTATTAAAGCGTCAAGCTAAGAATTATTTGAACATAAACTTTATTTTGTTGCATCGCCCATATGTCTTACTTCTCTTTGCTGAATCTTTATTACTTTAGTATCTCTGTTTAAAGATTGTCATAATTTCAGGTTAAAATGTGCTTATATATACTTTTTTTTTATGCTAGTTCAAAAACAATCAACTATAGACAGCCGTAGAAACAATAAATCATCAGTAAGTATGCTGATAAAACTTGCTTAGTCTATAACCAAAGCTAATTTAGTCAAGTCTTAACGGTAAGTTAAATTCCTCACTTTAGCGTTGCTGATGGCATTCGATATCCTCATAGCAAATTATTTCTTTAACTAGTTAAATTGTGATCTATATGACTTTTAGATCACTATTTCTGCTTAGAAAAATCGGAAATAATTAGTATCATATAAACTTGGGTTATTATTTATGAGAACTAAGTACGCTATTCGTAAATTAGTAGAAAAAGCTCTTGACATTAAAAAACTAACTCCTGAGATAGAAAATGAAATCAACTCAGAATTGACGGAACTGGGTTACATTTCTGACGTTGATTACGAAGCTCTGGAATTATTAATGGCAGAGATGGATGCTGGTAGAATTCAGTTGGTTCCTAATTTAGGATATGCCTAATTGCTTAGGTATAGAGATTTATTACTTATATCAATTGAATTTGATTATGGCTAAAGCAATTAAAATTTCAAGTAGATAAAACATGTTTTAGTAAGAGGATATTTAAAAGTATTGTTATTAACATCAAAGCTTCAGCAACATCTTCTCTAAAAGGGAATGGGGAGTCGGGAGTAGGGGGAGAAGAATTAATAACCAATGCCTAATTCCCAATGCCCTAATTCTTATTGGTATGCTTGCCAAAGTTGGTGAATAAATTGATTGAGTTGCTGCTTGGCGGCTGAGTCAGGTTCCGTTTTTGGTTCTTTTGCTAAAACTTGGCTCAAGAAGGTAATTACTTCTGTGTCTAATGCTGGTCGAAATAAGTTGGCAGGCCAAAGCAGGTCAGACGCGTCTCGCAAATCAGTAATTAGCGGCGATTCTTGAATGAAAGTAACCATTAATAAAGGACGCACCCAGCATAACTGGCGGGAAACTACAAATTGAATGACTTCTGCATACAGATTCCTGTCACCATGCTCTAAAGACACAATTTGTCCTGGTTGAAGAAAATTTAGGCTAATGTCCATCATTATGCAGTTTGGGCAGCGACAACGATTGTTTTGTAACTTGTTTAATTGAAAAGTGAGAATGCGCTACTTTTAAAGGAGCTTCTGTTACATTAGGGTAGCACTCTCACGGCAACCATGCCTCACAAGTGCCTACACAAAACTAATACGACCAATCCTTGCCAGCAAAGGGTTTTCTTAACATAGGATTTGGACAGAAATACTATAGAATAGGTAAATAACTGTTAAGCGATCGCTACACAGATACTTTGTAGTAGTGAATCAACAAGAAAAGAGCAAAGAGCCGTGTCAGTTGAAACCATTGAAAAGCCTTCCACAACCCGTAAGCTCGCGCCTCGGTATCGCGTTTTGCTCCATAACGACGATTACAACTCGATGGAGCATGTTGTACAATCACTAATAGCCACTGTACCTAGCCTTACCCAACCCCAAGCTGTGAGCATCATGATGGAAGCCCATACTAACGGGCTAGCTTTAGTTATTACTTGCGCTCTAGAACACGCTGAGTTCTATTGCGAAACATTGAAAAGTCACGGTTTAAGTAGCACGATTGAACCTGACGAATAGTCATTGGTCATTGGTCATTAGTCGAAGTATAGAGTATTGGCTGGTGACTCACATTGGTATGAAAGAAAACCTTGTCCGTTTAGCTGAACGCCCTGCCCCTATCAGGCTGGGCTGTTTTATTTTGATTTTATTGCTGCTATGGTTGCCATTGGCTGCACCAATATACTTTCTAGTGCATGATTCAAACTTAGAAAGTATATTGACATTGGTATTGTTATATGCGATATTTATTTGCCTCCTGAGAATATGGGGTAAATATGTCTATCAACAGTCCCAAATTCTGCGGCATTATGGTTTAGAATTCACGCGACAAAACGGTGTGGATTTACTGCGTGGCTTGGCTCTGGGAATAATTAATATTCTGATACTTTTTGGGGTAGAAAGTTTGTTGGGTTGGTTGGTGTGGCAACAACCGAAAGTTTTATTGCTGAAAGTTATTTTAGAGGGTTTACTTGTTGGCTTAGGTGTTGGATTTGCTGAGGAATTGTTATTCCGAGGCTGGTTGCTAAATGAATTACAACGAGATTACAGTCCGCGTGTGGCATTGTGGACAGATGCGACTGCCTTTGCTACATTGCATTTTATTAAACCTTTGGAGGCAATTATTCATACACTGCCGCAATTTCCAGCTTTAGTACTGCTGGGATTAACGCAAGTATGGGGAAAGCGTTGGCGGAGGGGACGCTTGGGTTTTCCAATTGGTTTACATGGCGGTTTAGTTTGGGGTTACTACATTATTAATGTAGGTAAATTAGTGAAATATTCTGGCCAAGTTCCTGATTGGGTAACTGGTGTGAATAATAATCCCCTGCAAGGAGTGATGGGGGTGTTGTTAATGAGTGTACTAGCTTTGTGGATACGAGGAAGGACTGAGCGATCGCCTCTCTGATAAGATCAGCACTGGCTTACATACACACTCACCATTTGTGGAACCCACTCCAAGAGCAATACTTAGTAATAAATGCCCTAGAAGCTCTAAATTTACTTGTTTGGAGATTATATGATGAAGACACAGGGTATTGGCACATTCAAACTCCTAGCACTGTTTTACCCTTGGCAACGATATTACAAAACGGCGAAGTAGTGACCTTCGGATGGGAATAAAACGATGACGCAACCTAATGCCATTAGACAGCAGCAAGCGCAAAGAATATTAGAACTATTTGCGATCGCACGTCAGCGATATTTGGATGCAGGAGGAAATCCTCGACATACCCCAAGAGGACTCAAGGGAGATGATTATATGACAGATGAGGAAAGGCAAGAAGCGTTGGTATTAGGAAGGAAAATTTTCCCACAAGAATATATTGATAATACAGCACGTAGCATCAAATATCCTCCCGTAGAAAGCTAGCCCATTCTTCACTAGGAGCTTAGATAAGCTGTTTAACTTACAGCTTATTAAATGTATTATCAGCTAAAAGTTGAGGTAGTGTTTTCTATCGGAGTAAGAGAAATGCATTTGCGAAAGTTCCATACAAACTTCTTTGTTGACGATAGCAATGAATCTACTGAATGGGAGTGGATCGCTGATTTAAGTGATGAAACGGAGTTTCTGGAAAACCTGCGATACTGGCAAATTGCTAGATATGAGTTTAACCAAACTTATTTAGTCAGTCTTGATTCAGATTACCAAGTTAGTTTTCTGGACTTTCTGTGTATTACTGATAGGATTTTTAATATATACAGGTGGGCAACACCAGAAAGTTTTTATGAACTCACAGGGCTGGTATTGTGTTTATTATCAATTCAAAAAAAGTACATATTACATAAGCAAAATCCTGATAGAGTTGCTTTAATATCAGAATTGCCACAAGATTTATTAGAAGATATTTTTAAGGCACATACAACTTTGCAAAAGCGTTTCAGTTCAACCAAGTGAAACCCAACAATTAACGCTTAATACCCATCAGTTATTTCGACCGTGCAGCATAAAACTTGATATGATATTGTAAAGCAACACACTGCGGCGAAATAATTATAATTTTAAGAAGATTGCTTGATGCCAAACTCATATCATGTTTACCTATTACGGGATGGGCAACATCAAGTCCTAACCATTCCTGATGAATTTGCTCTATCCAGTACAGAAGTTTTGTTACGCAAAGAAGGTAATCGATTAATCATCGAACCCATTTCTTCCGGTTCTCTACTTTCACTGCTTGCTACTTTAGAAGACATTACAGAAAATTTTCCTAACATAGATGAAGGGTTACTGCCACTCGATGATATTGTGCTTTAATCCTACCCAATGACCTATCAATACCTGCTAGACACCAACATCATTTCAGATTTGGTAAGACATCCTCAAGGTTTGGTGTTTCAGCGACTCGCAGCCGTAGAGGAAAACTGCATTTGTACCAGCATTATTGTGGTGTGTGAACTGCGATTTGGTGCAGCTAAAAGTGGCTCTCTCCGTCTTCTTCAGCAACTAGAGAGCATTCTTGAAGTGTTACCTATTTTGTCGCTGTCGCCTCCGGTGGATCGGCACTATGCAGTAATTCGTACACACCTAGAGCAAACAGGAAAGCCCATCGGCCCCAATGATTTACTGATTGCTGCCCATACCCTAGCCCTTAACCTGACGCTTGTTACAGCAAATATCCGCGAATTTGAGCGTGTACCTGGTTTAAGTGTAGAAAATTGGCTACTTTGAGGACATACATTTGGGTAGTCTAATATATTATTCATTGCAGTTTGTATAAATTAACCCCTATTTAAAACGTAGCCTCTACAACTGTCCCCACCACACAAGCTTTATTCAAATTAACGCCGCTCAAATTTGTACTTTCTAACTCTGCACAGAGTAAATTCGCCCCCGTTAAATTCGCCCCCGCCAAATTCGCCCCCCGCAAGTCGGCTTCTTCGAGGTTTGCTTCACTCAATAATGCCCCTTGCAAATCGGCGCGGCTCAAGTCTGCACCTTTGAGATTTGCCCCAGTCAGGTTTGCACCGCGCAAGTCAGCACCGCGCAAGTCAACGCCTTGCAAGTTCACATTCATCAAATTGGCACCACTCAAGAAAGCACCCACCAATGACACATCACTGAGTCTAGCTCCCATCAAGTTAGCGCCACGCAAATTGCTACCTCGCAAGTCAGCACCCGTTAAATCTGCTTGCATCAGGTTTGCTCCCATGAGGTTCGCCCGCAAGTCAGCTTCTTGGAGGTTAGCCCCCATCAAATTTGCTCCCTCCAAATGCCCACCTTCGAGTTTGGAAGCAGCGAAATTAGTGCCAACAAGGGTAGCACCAGCAAGATTAATCCGGCTTAAATCTAGTCGAGAGAGTTCCTCGTCTTCTAAATTTGCCCCTGGAAGCTGTTTGAGTTTTCCTAATTTAATGGCTTCAATATTCATGTAAAGTAACTACCAATCTCCTCACTGATCTTGCTATGGCTATCCCATTGGGAATCAAGTATCCAGATACCGGCGCTGACTTTGGGTGTCATGATGGGTAAGTCGAGTCCCTGTTGTAAACCCATAACTAATAAAGTTAGGGTATCTACAAGTTTAGGGTCAAAGCGGGTAGATTGTTGCTGTCTGCACTCATCTAAAGCTTGAGTAAATATCTGTTCCCGGCTTTGATTTGACGATTTTAGCTCATTGACTCGCCACTGAAAGTCTGCCAATAATGACAAAATTCTCGACTCTAAGGGAATTTCATCTCCAGCCAAACCGGCTGGTTCTCCTGTACCATTCCACCACTCGGTTTGGTGAGTGATAATTTGGGCAACGGCTCGTAGTCGTGGCATAGTTCGCAATACTTGTGCCCCCGGTACTAAGGGACAAGTTAGGGGACAACTGGGAGCATCTTCTTGGTAGCGTGTAGATATACTATCTGTGAGAACGCTTTCTGCTTTTTGTAAAGGATCTATGCGATGTAACAAAGCCGCTAGCCGTAATCTCTTAATCTGCCATGCAGGAAGATCCAAAAGCTGGCCGATCGCTTCAGCAAGAGCTACTACTTCCGCAGCTGCCATTGGATTGTTGACATCTGCCATATCCATCAGTTGCGCCATTCGCAAAAAGGCTTGGATTTCGTTAGAAACCAAGTTGCGATCTAGGGTTTGTTTCTGAAGGGCTGTAGGGATGGATAAATTATCTTGCCCAGCCTGGAGGTAATCTACAACACGGGAGACAACTGCACCTAAATTTTGGGATCTGTCCATTGACGGTACAATTTGCTGTTTATCTGCTGTGAGTTTTTCCGCCAGTTCTGGGTTGTATTTTTTGATGTGAGCGATCGCTATTTCTGCTGTCTCTTGCACTAACTCTGGCTCAAATGTCCACAAGCCATAGAATTTACGCTCTAAGTCTGATGTCGGAACTCCAGTGCTGCCATAATCAGCCTCTGATAATTCTTGACAAATTACCATTGCTGTGTATTTAGGAGATAAAATAATTAAGTGCCACTCCTGAGCGACTGGATCGACTGAATCTAATGCCACTAAGTCTACATTGGGTAAAAGGCTTGTAGGATGTTCAGCAAAGCCAGATTCAGTAGCAGCCATAATGGCAATTTCGGCGCTGCGCTGGGCGATATCTGCATATCGCCCGGCTTCTTGTAGATACCATTTCCCCTGTTGGAAGGCTGTAATTACTAGGGGCGTACCGTCGTCGGTTAAAATATGGTCTTCAAGAGCATGGCACAGGGCAACTAAGGTATTTTTGTAGTAAACACCGAATCGAATTGGCCTAGTGCTATGGCGATGGGCTGTTTCTAGTTTTTGTAGGATTGAACCTTCTAACATGGGATTGGGTAGAAAATAACCGCAGAGGGGGAGTGATTAGGGTAGGGAGTAGGCGCGAGACAAGGAGATAGATGAAATTTGCTCTGATCTAGTTTTGCAAATTTTATCAAACAGCTGCTAACTGTTTGTCTTTTGTCTCTATTGGTGCAGAAAGGGCTGCTTCTAAGTCGGCACAACCTAGCTTTTCTTCTAAGATTTTCATGACTTCGCGTCCGAAATCGTTAGGGTTTTGTTGCCAAGCTTGCAAACAGACTTCTCCAAAGAATGAACCAAGAGGTTCGGGATTCCAGAGGAGTTTTTTGGCTGTCCACGGCATCAAACTCATGGGATCATATCCTGGTTTGAGGATGCCTTCTTTGAATGCGTATTCTTCTAAATGGGTATGGGGTTGCAATCCAATAAAGAAAATAGCAGGTTCAACTTTATTAGCACCAAAAATCCGTTCTAGTTCGCGGTGGTAGGCGATGGTTTGGCGGATAGTTTCGGGACGTTCGTCAATAACGTTAAAGGAGTAGTTGACGGAAACTAAATCATTAAAACCAGCTGCTTTTAAATCGCGGCAGTTTTGCAAGACGGTTCGCAAGTTATACCCCATCCGCATTTTCCGCACGAGTTCTTGAGAACCACTGGTAATGCCGATTTCAAAATAGTTCATCCCGGTTTTTGCCATCAAGTCGCACAACTGGGGTGTCAAATTGTCAGCTCTGATATATGCTGCCCAGTGGATATCTGTCATACCAGAATCGACGATTTTTTGCAAGAGTTCTATGGCATCGTCGATAAACTTTCGTGCGGGGATGAATTGGGCATCGGTAAACCAGAAGTTGCGAATGCCGCGATCGTATAATTGGCGCATCTCAGCCACTACTTCATCTGCTGGGTTGATGCGGACTTGTTTACCTTCAACGACAGTGTAGACGCAATAGCAGCAGTTGTGAGGACAACCACGCTTAGTTTGTACACCTATATAAAAGTCTTCTTCTTGCAGGTAAAAGTTAAATTCCGGCCAGATGCTTTCGATATAGTCATAGTTACAAGCTGTTTTTTCTAGTGGAGTGGGTTGTTCATGAATTAGCCTTTTCCGTGGTTGAGTTTCTCCCGCAACATAACAGCGTTCATCTCGAAAATCTCTGCCACTTAAAAGTTTTTCTAAGAGGGTTTCCCCTTCACCCACAGAAATAATTGTCCCTTGAGGTAAGCTTTTACCCAACTGCTCGTAAAAGACACTAACTGCACCACCACCGACAATTACACGGGCATTAGAATTATATTTTTGGGCACGCTTTAAACCGCGTTTGATTAAGCCTTGGTTCCGCCATAACTCTACATAGTAAGCGATGAAGATTCTCAAACCGCCTAATCCCCCGCGTAGTTTCAATAGAGGATTCTTCGCGTAGTAGAATTCAAAGGCATTTTGTAGTGGGTTCCCACCGCGTCCACCAACTGGGGCATAAATTTGAATATCCCGCCACGAAAATACTAGCAGTGTCGGTTTAAATTCATCGATACAGCGATCCAAAGCAGAACTGTAATCTAAAGGTGGCACTGTTCCTAAATCAAAAATTCGCTGTTCGATATTAGGAAACTGTTTATGGACATGATCGCTCAGGTAGACAACCCCAATAGGAAAGATAGGGTTACAAGGAAGGCGAACGTAAAGAATTCGATTTTCCATCATGGGTGTTTTGACTTCCATCTTGCCAATCTTTGGGGAAAGCGAGATAAATTCCAGTTTTAAAGGGTGTTTTTGTTTTAGCTGCTCTTAATTTCTGACAATTTTGCTTGACATTGAAGCAAATTATTGATATGCATGAAACTTGTGTTCACAGATGCAAAAATCAATAAAATTGCTTTCTATACCAAACGCATGGGATCAAGAGAAGTTTTATGAAGACATTTTTCATATAGCTTTACGATAACATCGAGTTCATTCATTAAGCGATGATCTCAGGGTTTTAATGCTGCGATAGATGAAACACAAAAATACACTTCTGAACTAGGCTCAAGCTAAGGGGATCTTCGCCATAGCTATCTTGTAATTATCTGCTCTGAGGAAGTTAAAGATTTTTTGCCAGAAATTAAAAATTCAAAGATGTTCACATAGTGTAAAATTGCAGACAAGGCGTAAATTTTTACAAAATTTTTATAACCTGCGATATATCTTAAGGGTGAAAATAATCTATAAAAGTTCAGTTGGTAGTCGGAGCTACAGCAACTGGGGATCAGGCAATGCTAGGCTTGGCTAGTGTAATGTAAAATTGTGGCGTAAAGCTCCTCCGCAGTTATGGCTCAAATATTAGATCCTCTACCACCTAAGCAATCGGGAAAAATTCTCTGCTGCTACATTAATGCCACGAGCAAAATACAGATAGCTCGCATCTCCAATATTCCCAACTGGTACTTTGAAAGGGTTGTTTTTCCTGGACAACGTTTAGTGTTTGAAGCTCCGCGAAAAGCTCAATTGGAGATTCATACAGGGATGATGGCAAGTGCAATTTTATCCGATAAGATCCCGTGCGATCGCCTAATGCTCGACGAACCCAGTGCTTATGAGTTTGATGCAGACTCAGCAGATGAGAATGACCTTATTAACACCAGACCTATGGTGCAGCAAATTAATACAAAAATCGGAGATACTACAAAACCCTTACAATTCCTTGGTTTAGCATCGGTTGATTAAAAAAAAAATTTACTACATTTAAGGGTTGCTAATTCAGCAGCCTTTTTTATTTATTGAAAATTGAGAATTAGGCATGGGGCATGAAGCATTAAACCTCTTGCAAAAGTGCTTTTTGCACTCTTGGGGAAAAGGGTTCATGTTAAAGGGGAAAAGGACGATACAGAACTTTTTCCCCTTCCCCCCGCCCCTTATCCCCAGAGGGGGCCCCACCTTCCCCTTTTCCCGACTTATGCAAGAAGTCTATTGGTTATTCTCCTTCCTCCTCATCTTCCCCTGTTTCCCCTGCTCCCTGCTCCCTGCCCCCCTGCTTCCCCGTCTTCCGCATTTCATTTACAATCAATCTTATGAATCTGCCTTCATTTCTTTGGTTGTGGAAAATTGCCGCCTGGTCAATGGGGTTGTCTCTGCTGGCATATCTGATGTTAGCAGTCACCGGCGTTTGGATGTTTCGGGCGAGAACTTCGCAGCAATTTCCTTTTATTACGCCATTTATGGGCGGAAATAAAGGGGTGCGATCGCTCCACTATACAATGGGCATCAGCATGGTAAGTTTAGTATTACTACTGCTAGCGATCGGCGTTGTTGGCACTTTCGGTCACTTTGGCTCCTTGGGTCACTCATCACATTTAGTTGCTGGATTGATAGTAGTAGCATTAGTTTTACTATCTGCTTTCAGTGCGACACAAATTAGTCCCAGACGACCTTGGGCTAGACCCTTACACATCGGCGTAAATATTATTCTTTTTATAGGATTTGCCTGGGTATCCCTTACTGGTTGGATTGTAGTGCAAAAATATTTACCCTAAAAAATTACGAATTACGAATTATTAAAGTGGCATAGCTTATATACGGCAGGCGAGGTAGGACATAGACCTACCGTACAATGAAGAAAAGCATTGTAATTGAGCCGTGACAGCAAACTCAGCCAATATTTCAGCTTCTATTTTTCGTCTGTCTCCTTTGATTCGGATGACGCTGCTGAGTCTATACATAGCACTCACAGTTCCATTACCCTTCTTATCGCAGGTAACAGCTGCACCAGTACCCCCAGAATTATTGTGGATAGGGATTAGCATCGGCTTCGTTGCCTTGTATGCTGTATTGACTGAACGAGTAACGGTAGATGACCAGGGAATTCAGGTTACTTACCCCGCCTGGGTACCTAGCTTTTTTCGTAAAGGCTGGTTTTTACCTTGGTCAGAGGTGAAAGAGTTAAAACCCCGCACCACTGGTCAAGGAGGAATAGTTTATTACTTTGTCAGCCAGGATGGGAAAGCTTATTTACTACCGATGCGTGTAGTTGGATTTGCGCGTTTCGTGCAAATTGTCCAAGCAAAGACAGGCATTGATACTACAGATGTTCGCCCTTTAGCGCAGCCGTGGATGTACCTGATTTTACTAGGATTCACACTGCTGTTATTATTGGTCGATGGCTGGGCGATCGCTACAGCCTTAACTACCAGACAATTAACTTAAAATTGGGCATTAGGCATGGGGCATTGGGCATTGGGAATTAGTTATTTTTTCTTGCCTCCCCTGCCTCCCCTGCTTCCCCATCTCCCCACTCCCCACTCCCCTTGAATACAGCAAAAGCCACACTCAGGCTAGAGCAAATTAATCTGTTTACGAAGCTGAAAACCCAACTTCCAGGCAATCAGCAAGGATACCCCATATTGCAAGATATCTCCTTGGAGATATTCCAGGGCGAACGCATTGCAATTGTAGGGTCAGTAGGCGCTGGAAAAACTTCTTTACTACGACTCATCAACCGTCTCATTGAACCCACTAGTGGCAAAATCTATCTAGAAAACCAAGAATATCGCCAAATTCCCGTCATCCAGCTACGCCAAATGCTTGTACTTGTATTGCAAGAATCGAAGCTGTTGGGGATGACAGTTGGGCAAGCCTTGGCTTATCCTTTAGTTTTGCGTGGTTTGTCCAAACAGACAATTGAGCAACGAGTCAGTCACTGGACAGAACAACTGCATATTCCCAGTGAATGGTTGGGGCGAACAGAGGTGCAACTTTCTGCGGGACAACGACAAATAGTAGCGATCGCTCGCGCCTTAGTCATCCAGCCTAAAATATTGTTATTAGACGAGCCAACCTCTGCCCTTGATGCTGGTACAGCTTCTCATCTAATGCAAGTTTTAACCCAGTTAAGTCAAACTCATCAAACCACCATTTTGATGGTAAACCACCAACTGGAACTAGCCCAGATGTTTTGTACTCGCTTATTACACCTACACCAAGGTCATTTATTGTCAAATCAAAGAGTCTCTGAAATAAACTGGGTTGAATTACGAGAAAGCTTAATTCAAGCAGAAGCTCAAGACGATTTTGGATTTTAAATTTGGATTAGTCAATCGTCATTGGGCATTAAGAGTGCTGAGTTAAGAGTTAATAATTATCCCCTTATCCCCTCATCCCCCACTCCCTACTTCCTATTCCCCACTCTCCATTCCCATCACACACTACTAAGCGTTGAACGTTGATTATTAAATCTCTCTCTAGTTAACTTTGTTGTTTGTGATTGTGAAATATTGCTATTCAAAATTTCCATGTTAAAACGGTATCCTACATTGCGGATAGTTTGAATCAAGTTAGGTTGGCGAGGATCAAGTTCAACCTTTTTCCGCAGCGATAAAACATGAGTATCAATGGTACGAGGATTATCGATAGCATCAGGCCAAGCACGACGCAGTAATTCTGATCTACTCAGAGGTACTCCCCCAGCTTGTGCCAAAACATACAGCAAACTGAATTCTTGGGGCGTTAAGTCAATAAACTCCCCTTGGAAACGGACACGGCGCTGAACTAAATCGATTTGCAAAGTGCCATAATCCAAGTAAGCTGGTGCAGTAGGTGTGCGCTTCCGGCGAATTAGTGCCTCTACCCGTGCTAAAAACTCTTGCATTCCGAAAGGTTTGCTCAGATAATCATCCGCACCCGCCTTTAAACCTGCGACAATATCACCTTCACTATTACGGGCAGATAGCATTAAGATTAGAGGTTGCTGCTGACGATGCAACCAACGACAAAACTCAATGCCATCACCATCAGGCAGGTCTGCATCTAAAACTACCAGTGTTGGTTGATGGCTTAAAAATACTTCCCTTGCTTGATAAATGCTGGCAGCTTGATGCACACGGTATTCTAGTTGTTGCAAGTGCCAACCCAGCAACGACCTCAGATGGGGATTCCCCTCAATGATTTCTATACAAACCGAACCCACAGTGGCAAGACCCCTTAGCGTCGATGACTTTCAAAGTAACAAGCTCATCTCTAAGGTTTTGTAGCCTTTGTTACTTCAATTGCGATCAACTTTACATTTCCTCATAACAAGAGTGGCAAGATGTTTAATTTATGCCTTGCCTATAAGCAATTAGAAATATCCTTAAATTTTTGTTAAATTTATCGAAATATTTGTTAAACTTATGGAAAGTTCTTCTAGCTTAACATTCTGCTTTTAGATGGATATTATTTGCCAAAAAACTATAGCCTAAGCAGCTAGCTTTTACCACAACAGTTTCTTACCATGATGATATAGTGGATTGCTATCTTGCAGAAATTAGTTTCTACACCCACGAATATATCACCAATACAATTGGGCTGCTGAGTGTATGAAAATCATAAAAATAACTTAGCAGATAACTAGAATCGATGTTTTCTGGAATAGGATTAGAGTAGCTTGTAGCTGTTAGGAGGGTACTGTCCAAAATAGATGTATTTACTTTGAGTTAATGCCAAAGTGAAATTACAGTTCACATTTGAGCGTAAATCATTTACAATTCTCATTCCAAAGAGTTTAATACAGCAGTTATGCTCCAAGACACACAAACCATCCGCTATTACCAAAGACTCACCGACGCCTTCGTCGAGTTATGGAATCGCGGTTATCGCACGGATGACATGCGGATGTATTTGGATGGATATCTAGCCGCATTACGACATGGTAATATTCTTGAACCTATCCTGATTCATCGCTTAGAAGAGGAAGCCAGCCGCTACTTGTACGATGGATCAAATTTTGCAGTGCCACAACCACAGCCACAACCCGATTACTACTAAGTACTATTTACCTAGTCCTTGATAGTAACCGTTAATTACCGCAGATGATTATAGCATATTATCTGTATTGGTCAACTAGTGCCGTGGTGTGAGATTTGGAGATATTGTATTGATAAAACGCATCCCCTCAGCCCTATATTGGTCTTGCCAATACGACTGAGGGGATTGTTGACTATCTCTGAAATCAATTCCAACACAGAATCAAGTATTTTTTTATGAACCCATAAAAAACCCTTGAAAGAGGAGATACCAGTTCTCTGACCTTCAAGGGTATTAAAAATGGGAAATTGCCTTGATTGCGAAGCGCAAATTTAGCAGTATACCCTTCGGTTTGCGTAAAGGAATATTACGAGGCTAAAGCTACTTCTACCTTTTGCTGTAATTCACCTTTTTGGTACATTTCAATCAAAATGTCGGAACCGCCAACAAACTCACCATCGATATACACTTGGGGAATTGTCGGCCAGTTAGAGTATTCTTTAATTCCTTGGCGGATTTCAGAGTCTGATAGAACGTCAATTGTCTCGAAGGGAACACCCAAGGTATTGAGAATCTGCACAACGTTGTTGGAGAAACCACATTGGGGCATTAATTTGTTTCCCTTCATGAAAACTAAAATCTTGTTCTGTTGTAGCAAGTTATCAATTTTCTCTTTGAGTTCTGGCGTCATGGTATTTGTGTTTCCTATGTTACATTCAACGATGACGAGTGAGAAGTTAAAAATTCATAACTCCTAACTCCTCTATAGACGCGATTAATCGCGTCTTTACTTTAGGAAGCTGGTGTTGCTTGCCAAGATTCAGGAGTATATGTTTTTACTGCCAAGGCATGAATTGCTTCAGTTGACATAGCTTGCCCCAAAGCACCATAAACTAACTGGTGCTGTTGCACTAGTCCCTTACCTGCAAAGTGCGATGAAACTACTGTTACCTGATAGTGGTCACCGCCACCAGTCAAGTCTTGCACCTGAACCTGGGCGTCTGGCAGTTCCGCCTTGATCATTGCCTCAACCTGCTGCGGACTAATCATCGCTATTCCTGAAAAAACTTACTTTTCTATTATTAACAGATATGGAGCAATGGCTGTGCCAAATTCAGGTTTTGGCAAGGCTAGAAATAAACGCAGATCTGAGATGGATTTTTGAGGACGATCGCTCAAAGCTACGGTAGATAATCCTATCCTAGCACTGGGAACTTCTCAAGCTACTGCTTTAGGAGAGGTAGAAATGCGGGAGGAGGGGAAAAACTTATTTTTTTGGGGATGAGGAAGATGAAGCACCACCTTCTCTAGGATAGGGAGAATCAACAAAACCCAATTCAAATAACTGTTTATAGGCTTTTTTACCTAAATCGCGCGTCGGGTTTTGACTCTTAATTATTTGAATCAACAATGGTACAGCTAATTCTGGCTGATTTTGGGCGCGATGTACCAATGCTAGCTGAAAGGTAGCTTCATCTCGCTTTTGCGCTGTTACTAGAGCTTTCTGACGCTGAGAATCAGAAACCCTATTGTCAATTCCCGAAAAGCTAGAGTTTAATTCTTGATAAAAATTAGATAGCTGATTATAAACCTGACGCGCTTCTTGCAGTTTCTTGACAGCTAGGGGGTAGTTTTGAGCAGAAACGGCTTGGTCTGCCTCTTTCAGTAAGCGATCGCCACCTTCAATGCTCAAAAGGCTGTTACTTTGGGTTATGGGGCGCAGGTTATTGGGATCGTTGGGGTCAATAGGTTGTGGGCTATTAGTGCCTGGTAACTGTGATACCTGAGCATTCACAGGTGATAGCAGGCTGAGGACTGCTATGACTGATAAAAGAGTACGGCGCATCAAGGTAACAGCGACAGCAGTGTTCATGGGGTCAAGTAGTGCAACGACTATACAGAAAAGTTATAGAAACTTCGGGTATCTTAACTCTGTTTTGGTCTTGGACAAAGCAAAGCCGTATCCTAAGTTTCTCTGATTTAGACTGAAAATCGGTTTAATAGAGTTCCCATTGCCCCTGTATACTAATTAACTAAAATCGTTGTTATGAGCGATCGCGTTAATTCCTCTGATTTTTTAATCATCGGTTTACCAGCAAGCAGCTTGGGAATAGTTTGACAACGCCGTGATGAAGAGTTTTTTTAAGAAAAAATTGAGACTGCTTCACCATCCGTCCCGCTACCGACTTTCCTTTGCAATAATTATCTCAGGTTAAGTGGAATATTTGGCACGAGAATCTTTTCACGCTGCTTGAAGTATTTGCGATCGCTTCCATCGGGCGTGAAAGGCGATCGCACCAAACCATTTAAACATGGCGATGTTTCCAGCCCGCGCTTCCCAAAATTTTGTTTTTACCAGTCATGGTTACAAAATTATGGAAAATCTCAAGACTTTCATTTAATTATTTGACCAAATAGTAAAAATATTTATCATCAACTAATTCAGTTGTTTCGAGACAATTATTAGCTATTGGCTCAAAAAAATGCCAATTTGGCTAAATGTTCCATTAAAAGAGGGTAATCTATTATGTATACATCCTCAAAGGTTGCAAACAAGCCCTAATATTTTGTGACGTTTTCAGGATGAATATACCAAGTAATCAGTGTCAAACCTTGAAAACGTCCAGTTTCTTAATCATCATGCACAGTTAATACTCAATGGGTAAGAGCCAGTCATTTGGACATTTGACCTTTGAGAATATCAAGAATTAGTAATTTCTGCAAATGCACGATTAGTAATTTTTGTTTCTTGATGGCTTAACTGTTGCAGTGCCTTTGCTAAATCAACTGTGATACTTTTAGCATCTTGTTTCATGTAGCCACTCATATAATCCTTGACTCTGATTGGGGAGCCAATGTTAATACTCACATCTGTACCCCAATTTGGATAAGGTTGGCTGTAATTGATGCCTATGGGTATAATTTTCACTCCCAGCCCCGAATGACTAGATTCAGCACTCAAAGCAAGACGAGCAATTCCCGGCTTCAACTGGTGAACTTGACCATCACGAAAAATATTACCTTCTGGAAAGATAACCAGGGTTTTTTGCTGCTGAAGTAGCTCAACTCCATGTCGCAGCGTGCGGATTGACGGATGCTTAGAATTTACAGGGAACCCTCCCAAACGTCGGACAAACCAGCCTTGCAAACCTTGGCATTCGTCGATAGTCACCATAAACCGCAGGTCTTGTTCTCTCCGACAATCAACGGTAGCGTAGGGTACGAGCAATGCATCCCAACGCGCCCGATGAGTAGGCGCGAAGATCACAGGCCCGGTTGTCGGGATATTTTTTTGTCCGGTTATGCTAATTTGCCCAAAGAATAATGGTAATAGGCACTGACGCCCTAATAAATATGCCAGAGGACTTAGCCAAGGAGAAACCCTTGAGGTAGTACCAGTCACCTGATGATTTGCTGGTGTCTCCTGGCAGGTATCGGATGAAGAGTAAAATTCCATCATGACGAATGCAGCTGATTGACGGGTAAAATTTAACGAAAAGTCTGATTAGTTACACCGTAGATTCTCTTGCGTGACTTGTCTGGTACTAGATGGACAGTTTTACCTCTGTCCGTTAGTTTACACTACGCCGCTTAGTAGCAAACCAAGCCTGTAATTGTTGACGACAAGCTGACTCTAGAACGCCTCCAATTACCTGTAAGCGGTGATTAGAAGCAGCACTATCGGGTATGTTAATAACTGTACGAACTGCGCCAGTTTTGGTATCGTCTACTCCGTATACAAGTAGTCCTAGACGCGCTTGGACGATCGCACCTGCACACATCGGGCAAGGTTCAAGAGTTACGTAGAGGGTGCATTCATTAAGATGCCAATTTTGTAAAGTTGTTGCTGCTCTTTTGAGAGCGAGAATTTCCGCATGAGCCGTAGGATCTTTGTCACGCTCTTTTCTATTTTCTCCTTGTGCTAGCAATTTGCCTGTTGAATCAATGATAACAGCACCTACAGGGACTTCACCTGCTTCACCTGCTACTTTTGCTAATTCTAAGGCAGAACTCATCCATTGTTGATGTATAAGATATTCTGAGTATTTAGTTAACATATACTTATCAATATAAAAACGAGGGGGAAAGGGGAAAAGGATGAACAAGTCGCTTGACTTCGGGCGAGGTTTTTACCTTTTCTCCAACCCCAGTCCCCCAAGCCTTGTTTATAAAAATTTTAAAATTATGTTCGCGGACGGGCGAGACACCGATGCTACAAGAAAGAAAAAGTATATATAGCCCGCAGAACTTACATTTGACAATATTCGCTTCGTTGTTATCCCGCCTTGGAATAAATTCCAAGGCTAATAGCTCAAGTCCTCTTAAGAGGATTAAACAAGAATTTCAGTCCACTTAAGTGGACTTTAGGTATTAGCTTAGAACTTAAGTTCTAGGGGGGATATGCGTCATTGCAATATCTTAACTTTTATAAAAATTGGGGTAATGACAATGACTAAAAATCTGAAGCTAAATAGCGGCTTGGGCTAAAAGGGGATCGAGTTGACTTTGTGTGTCTAGTTTATAAAGATCATCACAGCCGCCAATGTGCTGGTTATTGATAAAAATTTGCGGTACAGTACGGCGTCCATTAGCGCGTTCTGCCATTTTCGCTCTAGCTGCTTCGTCGCCGTCGATTTTATATTCAGTAAAATTTACACCTTTCCACCACAGCAGCATTTTGGCGCGAATGCAGTATGGACAAGTTTGCCATGTGTAAAGTTCGACATTGGCTTTAACTCGCTCTGGATGGCGATTTAAAAGGGGATTAAGAAAGTCCAGCATGTTTTATTAAGCAAAGTTTTAACTACGTCTCTAGCCTAGATCATTGCTTACCGCATCGGCGCTGGAACCCACTTTTGAAAACCCTCTAAATGATTCCAGTAAGCCAAATATCCCGTTAATGCCCAAATTAGAGCGGCCACTATCAGTACTGCTACGCCAATTAGTCGCCAGGTTCTATTGGTTTTCCAATAGAGAGTTGGCGCTGCAAAAATACCACCTAAGCCGGTTAAAATAAAGCCGATTCCCGATAAAATCGGTTGCTTTGTCATATTCAAGTTGATGATGCGGATACCTACTACGATCGCAACTGCACCAGCAAAGAAGCCGTAAATTGCTATTGTCAATAAATCCCAACCTTGAGCAAGTGCGATCGCTGCTGCAATAAACAAGATACCAAATAAAACAGTTGTCTCACCGAAGGCAATGTTAAAGCTACCCATGACTGGCCAGGTGAAGATCATGTGTAAACCAGTTGTTAAGGCGATCGCACCTGTAATTCCAAAGCCGGGAATCCACTGTCTTTGATTAGAACTATCTATACCACGATACACATAGTCAGCTAGTAGAAATAGCCCAGCTACCATATTGATTAACATTAGTGTGATGTAGTCGATAAACACGATTAACCTCTTAATGTCCTTCTGGATTGCTCTTCAGTTTTGAGAGAACTCACCAGCTTTTTTTCTTTATTATTTTATACCTAAAGATAGATACTGAAGAAAAGCAATGTTCTGGATGGTTCAAAACTTAGTTACTTTTGAACACGCTTGATGCTGGAATAGTTATGATCAAAAAACAATGTCACAAATGGCACTTTTTTAACGAGTTAGCAGTAAAACTTAACTTTCTTCCAGGTGTATCCGCCCTTTGGTAGACTTGAAGACTGAAATAGCCAGATAAAGCGGCAGAAATTCAAGCAGTTGAGAGGGCAGACTCTGTGGAAAATACACTTGGGTTAGAGATTATTGAAGTAGTGGAACAAGCCGCGATCGCATCCGCAAAATGGATGGGTAAAGGCGAAAAAAATATCGCTGACCAAGTAGCTGTGGAAGCTATGCGGGAGCGGATGAATAAAATCTATATGCGGGGTCGCATTGTGATCGGGGAAGGCGAACGCGACGACGCGCCTATGTTATACATCGGGGAAGAAGTTGGTATTTGTACTCAACCAAATGCTGAAGCTCTCTGTAACCCTGATGAATTAATCGAAATTGATATCGCTGTTGACCCTTGTGAAGGTACGAACTTGGTAGCTTATGGACAACCTGGTTCGATGGCTGTGTTGGCAATTTCTGAAAAGGGTGGCTTATTTGCTGCTCCTGACTTTTACATGAAGAAGTTAGCAGCACCCCCCGCAGCTAAAGGCAAGGTAGACATCAACAAGTCAGCAACAGAAAACCTGAAGATTCTCTCTGAGTGTCTAGAACGTTCTATTGAAGAACTCGTAGTTGTGGTTATGAAGCGCGAACGCCACAACGATTTAATTAAAGAAATCCGTGAGGCTGGAGCGAGAGTCGCCCTAATTTCAGATGGTGATGTGGGTGCAGCTATCAGCTGTGGTTTTGCTGGAACTAATATCCACGCTCTGATGGGTATCGGTGCGGCTCCTGAAGGTGTAATCTCAGCAGCCGCAATGCGTGCTTTGGGCGGACACTTCCAAGGTCAACTGATTTACGATCCTGCAATAGTAAAAACAGGTCTGATTGGAGAAAGCAGAGAAGCCAATATTGATCGTTTAAAGTCTATGAATATCAATGACCCCGATAAGGTCTATGATGCTCATGAACTGGCATCTGGTGAAACTGTTCTGTTCGCTGCTTGCGGCATTACCAGTGGTAATCTCATGGAAGGTGTACGTTTCTTCAGTGGTGGAGCAAGAACTCAAAGCTTGGTAATTTCCAACCAATCGAATACGGCTCGATTTGTTGATACAATTCACATGTTTGGTCAACCCAAGACTCTCCAACTGAACTAATTTTTAGGGAATGGGGAATGGTAAAAGTAGAGGCGAAGCATTTGGAAATAAATCTTTCTCTAAAACGGAAAAATATTCACCAAAATGCTTTACCCTTACAGTAGTTAGTAGTTAGTAGTTAGTGATTAATAGTTGTTTGTTGCTGGGGATAACTACCAACCAATAAACAAAAACTCCCCATTCCCTATTCTCACTCAATGCCCTATTATCAACTACCAACTAGTAACTACGATTTAGCAAATGAATATAGCAGTAGTGGGGTTAAGCCATAAAACAGCCCCAGTCGAAGTCCGGGAAAAATTGAGCATTCCAGAACCACAAATTGAAAGTGCGATCGCTCAACTGGCCAGCTATCCCCATATTGACGAAGTTGCAATTCTTAGCACTTGTAACCGCTTAGAAATTTACATTGTTGCCAGTGAAGCAGACCAAGGTATCCGGGAGGTAACACAATTTCTTGCAGAATACAGTAAATTACCCGTACTTTCTCTACGACAACATTTATTTATGCTGCTACATGATGATGCAGTAATGCACGTAATGCGCGTAGCAGGTGGTTTAGATAGTCTGGTACTAGGAGAAGGTCAAATTCTGGCTCAGGTGAAAACTACTCACAAACTGGGACAGCAATATAACGGTATAAAAACCATTTTAAATCGATTATTTAAACAAGCGCTGACTGCTGGTAAGCGGGTTCGCACTGAAACTAGTATTGGTACTGGTGCTGTCTCTATTAGTTCGGCTGCTGTAGAGTTAGCACAGCTAAAAGTAGCAAATTTAGCAGCTTGTCGAGTGGTAATTCTCGGCGCTGGTAAAATGTCGCGGCTGCTGGTGCAACACCTAATTTCTAAGGGTGCTGTGGAAATTAGTATTGTAAATCGCTCACGCGATCGCGCCCTAGAATTAACTAAGCAGTTCCCTCAGCAACCGATCGAAATTCATCCGTTATCAGAAATGATGACTGTAATTGCCAATAGCGATTTAGTATTTACAAGTACTTCGGCAACAGAGCCAATCCTTGACCGGGCCAAATTGGAAATGGTGTTAGAAGTTCAGCGTTCTTTAATGTTATTTGATATTTCTGTGCCGCGTAATGTTCATGCGGATGTAAATGAATTAGAAAATGTGCAAGCATTTAATGTGGATGATTTGAAGGCAGTAGTAGCGCAAAACTACGAAAGCCGTCGAAAGATTGCACAAGAAGCAGAAAGACTTTTAGAAGAAGAAGTGGAAGCTTTTGATATTTGGTGGCGCTCTCTTGAAACTGTTACCACTATTAGCTGTCTGCGAAATAAAGTCGAAACTATCCGCGAACAAGAGTTAGAAAAAGCTTTGTCAAGATTGGGTTCGGAATTCGCAGAAAAACATCAAGAGGTGATCGAAGCATTAACGCGGGGAATTGTCAATAAAATTTTACATGACCCGATGGTGCAATTGCGATCGCAGCAAGATGTGGAAGCCAGACGGCGCTGTATGCAAACTCTACAAATGCTGTTTAACCTGGATGCAGAGGAACAATTTAGTTAAACTTAACAACAAGTAAGATCCCCGACTTCTTAAAGAAGTCGGGGATCTGAGCTTTCAATTAGATATACTTCTAATTAGATAGATGTCTAATTAGAAGTTAGTTATGCAACCAGAGCAATTTAACATCTTACTCAGCTTTTTCAAGGCATTAGCGGATGATAGCCGATTGAAGATTGTAGGTATCCTGGCGAATCAGGAGTGCAGCGTCGAAGAATTGGCGGCACTACTGCAACTCAAAGAACCTACGGTATCTCATCATTTAGCGAAACTTAAAGAGCTAAATTTGGTAACTGTGCGCCCTGAAGGTAATAGCCGTCTATATCAATTGGATAGCGAGGCTTTACAAAGCATCAGTAAGGAAATTTTTACACCTGAGAAGATAGCATCTTTGATTGAGGATGTGGATACTGAGGCTTGGGAAAGTAAAGTGTTGAAAAATTATTTCGAGGACGGATACCTTAAGGAAATCCCTGCTAGTCGCAAAAAGCGCTTAGTAATTCTCAAGTGGTTAGCAAACCAGTTTGATAGAGGAGTCAACTACCCTGAACGCATGGTAAATGACATTCTTAAACGCTACCATCCCGACTACGCCACCCTACGACGGGAGTTCATTGCTTGCCAGTTAATGCAGCGAGAGAATGGGGTTTATTGGCGTACAACATAGATATGAAAAATGTACCTTTTTGAGCATGATTATTTTGTACGAGCGCTGTTAATTAGGTTTTGTGGATTTCCCCAAATCTTGATTTGTTTATCAAATCCACCACTGGCAAGAATTTTACCATCAGGACTAAAAGCGATCGCACTTACCCAATCTGTATGTTCGCTCAGTGTATTTATTAACTCACCTGTAGTTAAATTCCACAATTTAATGCCATCTCTGCCAGCACTAGCAAGAGTTTGTCCATCGGGATTAATGGCGATCGCATTTACCCAGTTATTATGTCCTGTGAGGGTGCGGACTAATTCTCCAGTATTAATATTCCATAGTTTGACTGTGCGATCGCGGCTAGCAGTAGCTAATGTTTGTCCATCTGGTGTAAAGACCACACTGGTAACAGCATTATCATGAGCTACAAATTCACTGATTAATTTACCAGTACTCAAATTCCACAGCTTGATTACACCCTTATTATCACCACTAGCCAAGGTCTGCCCATCAGGACTAAGGGCTAGGGTATAAATCAAATTGTCAAAACGTACTAGAGTACCAAGCGGGCGCTGCTGTAGCAAATCCCAGATCCGAATCCCATCTAAAGCTCCACTGATGAGAACTTTACTATCAGGAGACACCGCTAAAGATAATACATTACTGGTATGTCCAACAAAAGATCGGGTAAATTTAAAATTTTTCAGGTTCCAGAGGTTAATCGTGTTGTCATCACTACAGCTAGCGAGGGTTTGCCCATCTGGTGAAATCACTAAAGATTCTATGGCTGTTTGGTGTGCTTTATTAATATTCGCCAACTTTTTGCCTTTTGCTAAGTTCCACAGGCGAATTACACCCTCGTTTTCTGCGCCTCCACTCACCAGAATTTTGCTATCTGGAGTGAAAGCGAGGGATTTAACGGTTCCGGTATGTCCTATGAGTGTGTAAAGTAGTTGGGCATTAGCAAAGCTGTTGGTAGTTTGAGAGTTTGGTGTTACCTCAATGGCAGCATGAGCTTCATGAATATAAAACCCTTGCCAGGTAGTCACTGGAAGGGCAACAGCTGCCATAAATGCCAGGATAATATACGGGCGTAGAAAATTATCCCCACCTCTTCCCTCACTACTCACTCTTTTTCCTCACTTTTATAAATACGGTTACTCAAATCAATTTTGCAGAGTTATTTAAGTAATAACTCTGCACTTCCTAGAGAGGTGGTTTTTTCTTAGAAACGCTTAACATTGGTAAAGGCGCACTAGAAGAACGAGGGGGCAAATAGTGTTGCACTACAGGTTCCTCTGGTAGAGGACGACGCTGCTGCAAACGCCACAACTTAAAAGCTAGCGCTATCCCTGTTGTTCCCAAACCAAAAGCAAACAACGACCAGCTATCATTCAGTCCACCAATCAGGGCATCTATAGCGCCCATCGTCATCAATACACTGATTAGTGGCTCTTTTCGGTAGGTTAACTTCAAAAAACGAGGTAATACAGCATTCATCACAGCTTGGTTGGTTCCAGTTCACCTTTTGTGTATATTTACCAAGAATACCTCACCCGTAATTTGCCTTTCTCATGTAAGGCAGATACAAATTATGATTTTCTTTAGTAGGGGAGGAAGTGGACTCATTAATCGCCTTGTATATATTAGTAGAGTCTCGCGGAACTTTGCTTACCTTTAACTATGGGATTTTACCCCTTGTCAAGTCTTGTTAATTGACATAGTAGCTGGATTTCCACCCGACTGTACTAGTTGCAAGTTTATAATATATATATCACTGATAAATATTTCAATTCCTCTCTTGCTTACATTCTAGGGCAATAATTTACGAATAAGTTTAATTAAAGTATCTAGGGCGAAGTAATTGGCTATCAACTGTTAAAGTCAAACCAACTGGTTGTTCCAGCTGGTTGCAACTCCTTTAATTACTAGCTTACAACTTCTACCTTGTGCTTGTTAATGGCACTACTTCAGACCCAGCCATGATAGCACCCCTTGATTGGTGACGTATTCAATCACCAGCAGCAAAGCGAAGCCAATCATTGCCGCTCGACCATTCAAGCGTTCAGCATATTCGTTAAAGCCAAACTTAGGCTCCTCTAATTTAGGTGTAATCGTTGGTTGTGTTTGTGTCATTTTTAAGAAACCTTTTTTCGGCAAACAGGACTTGATATTAGACTTAGCAGCAGTTGTCGAAGATAAGCGACAAAAGTTAAAGGAATAGACTTGTTCTTTTACCCTTAACTTTTACCTTTGACTTGGTAGCTTATCTAACTTTTCAGGGTGGAAAACCTCACTTCTATTTCTCTGTTCCTTTAAGGAGAGAGACTTTGAATTTTCCCTTTCTCTATCGGTAAGGGAGTCAGGAAGTTAGATTTTTCCTGGGCTTTTCCAGATACCGTGAAAAGTTAAGGTAGCTTAAAAGCTGATTGCGTACTTGAATGTCAAGATAACTTGATAAATTCAGCAAAAGCTTCCTAGTAGGGAGCTATACAATCGGTCTTTTAATAAATTGTTACTATTCTTTATATATTGTATAAATACTGGGGCAATAGTCAAGGGCAAGAGTTTAGAGCTACTCAGATTAAATTGAGAAACTTAGGACACAGATTAAATATCTCTAATACAGCTATCTGTAATAGACCAGTCGTAAGACGAAAGTAGCAAGCTTGAAATTCGCAGGCTACAGTTAAACAAAAAAATTATCAGAGGCGATATATGGAAATTGGCGTTCCCAAGGAAAATAAAGATCAAGAATTTCGGGTAGGTTTAAGTCCTTCTAGTGTGCGGGTACTGCGAGAAAATGGTCATAGTATCTTTGTTGAGATGCAAGCCGGTAATGGTGCTGGATTTTCAGATGACGACTACAGAAGTGCTGGAGCCGAAATTGTCCCTACATCAGAAACGGCTTGGAATCAGGAATTAGTTGTTAAAGTCAAAGAGCCTTTGACATCCGAGTATAAATTTTTGCAAAAAGGGCAGATATTATTTACTTATTTACATTTAGCAGCCGATCGCAAATTGACAGAGCATTTAATTGATTGTGGCACAACTGCGATCGCTTACGAAACTGTAGAACAACCAGGCGCTAATAGACTACCCTTACTCACACCCATGAGCGTGATTGCCGGTCGGCTAGCAGTACAATTTGGGGCGAGATTTCTAGAACGCCAACAAGGTGGTAGAGGAGTTCTTTTAGGTGGTGTCCCTGGAGTCCAACCAGGTAAAGTAGTAATTTTAGGTGGCGGCGTTGTCGGCACAGAAGCAGCTAAAATTGCTGTAGGCATGGGTGCTAGCGTCCAGATTTTAGATGTGAGTGTCGAGCGTTTATCTTATTTAGAAACCTTGTTTGGCTCTAGAGTCGAATTGGTTTACAGCAACTCTGCTCATATTGAAGCCGCAGTCAAAGAAGCTGATTTGCTTATCGGTGCAGTTTTAGTACTGGGACGGAGAGCGCCAATATTAGTATCCCGCGAATTGGTTAAACAAATGCGTCTTGGTTCTGTAATAGTTGATGTAGCTGTTGACCAAGGTGGTTGCATAGAAACCTTACACCCCACATCACACACCAATCCGGTATATGTTGAAGAGGGTGTGGTGCATTATGGCGTTCCCAATATGCCAGGAGCAGTACCTTGGACAGCAACCCAGGCACTCAATAATAGTACATTACCTTATGTTGTCCAGTTGGCAAATTTAGGAATTAAGGCACTTGAAGTTAACCCAGCATTAGCTAAGGGTGTAAATGTGCAGAACCATCGCTTAGTGCATCCTGCTGTGCAAGAGGTATTCCCTGATTTGGTAAATTAAGGTGTGCAAGGATTAGGCGATCGCTTATTTTAATAGAGGTAGCGATCGGTAATTAGGCTAATTTCCTTGCCAAATGCGCGGATGTTACTCTAAGAATTTTCAATAGTATATAGATATGATTGCAATTCAATAAAATCCCTATTAGGGATTGAAACATTTTATTGTTTCTGAGTATTTTACTAACGGATTGCAATTCAATAAAATCCCTATTAGGGATTGAAACTAAGTGATTGTCCCCTAGCCTCATAAACTAACTGATTGCAATTCAATAAAATCCCTATTAGGGATTGAAACATGAGGGGGCAACTGCTGTAAATGGGGTCTTTGTCTCATTGCAATTCAATAAAATCCCTATTAGGGATTGAAACATGAGATTCGTACATCATGGATGCGTCGATGGTACATTGCAATTCAATAAAATCCCTATTAGGGATTGAAACGTTTGCGACTCCCTGTATTGTTAATGGTACTGATGGGAATTGCAATTCAATAAAATCCCTATTAGGGATTGAAACTTTATGAGCATTATAGCACGATTTTTCCCAAATGGAGAATTTATTGCAATTCAATAAAATCCCTATTAGGGATTGAAACGGCTCAAATGTTGCCGCTAAAGTTCTTGGATTAGTATTGCAATTCAATAAAATCCCTATTAGGGATTGAAACTAGGCACAGGCATTTGAAGCCTTCCCAAATCATCTATAAAATTGCAATTCAATAAAATCCCTATTAGGGATTGAAACAATTGATCAATTAAATCACCCCCAGTCAGCCCAGCTATTATTGCAATTCAATAAAATCCCTATTAGGGATTGAAACGCTTTCATCAAGCTTAATGGCGTAATCTGTACATTGCAATTCAATAAAATCCCTATTAGGGATTGAAACACCTTTTAAAGCTTGAATGCCCCTCTCAGCTAAAATTGCAATTCAATAAAATCCCTATTAGGGATTGAAACTACCGGTAGGCGTAGCGGGAATTAAAAACTCTTGCTATTGCAATTCAATAAAATCCCTATTAGGGATTGAAACGCCTATCTGGGTATCCTGATGGCACATATCAAGGTTCGCGCATTGCAATTCAATAAAATCCCTATTAGGGATTGAAACAAATTTTCATAAACGAATACAACTCCCTGAGAAGAATTGCAATTCAATAAAATCCCTATTAGGGATTGAAACATTAATCCCATCGAATACCTGTCCGTCGAACTCGAATTGCAATTCAATAAAATCCCTATTAGGGATTGAAACATTAATCCCATCGAATACCTGTCCGTCGAACTCGATATTGCAATTCAATAAAATCCCTATTAGGGATTGAAACGTTGAGAAGATGAGCATGTCCCTGGCCGGAATCGAATTGCAATTCAATAAAATCCCTATTAGGGATTGAAACCCAAAAGATACACACCGTTACGGATATTACGAGCATTGCAATTCAATAAAATCCCTATTAGGGATTGAAACCGTTTCATTGTTAGATAAAACTTTTGAACCATTGGATTGCAATTCAATAAAATCCCTATTAGGGATTGAAACGCACTCTATCGGCTAGGTAATCTACCTCGTGTTTGAATTGCAATTCAATAAAATCCCTATTAGGGATTGAAACTATTTTGACCAATACTGACAATTAAGCCACCAAAGAATTGCAATTCAATAAAATCCCTATTAGGGATTGAAACAAAGAATTTACCTTTTAAATTAGGTTGTGGATTCATCCAATTGCAATTCAATAAAATCCCTATTAGGGATTGAAACCTACTACGACCGCCTTTAGATACTAGAGAGTAAAATTGCAAATTGCAATTCAATAAAATCCCTATTAGGGATTGAAACTTGGCTTCTATCGAAAATGGCAACACTGCCACAAATTGCAATTCAATAAAATCCCTATTAGGGATTGAAACATGAATAAAAAACCCGCGTTCTCACGAGAGAATATTGCAATTCAATAAAATCCCTATTAGGGATTGAAACCAAAATTTTAGTTATTGACATTGACAAAAGACCAATTGCAATTCAATAAAATCCCTATTAGGGATTGAAACTCAATAATGGAGGTATAGAATTACCAACTTGTCTAAAATTGCAATTCAATAAAATCCCTATTAGGGATTGAAACTTCACTAGACAATTTAGCCATATTTTTTACGGAAATTGCAATTCAATAAAATCCCTATTAGGGATTGAAACACGTGGTTTGATTGCCGCAATGCTTGGGCTGAGTGATTGCAATTCAATAAAATCCCTATTAGGGATTGAAACAAATCTTACATGCGCTTGCTCATCCAAAAATCGATTGCAATTCAATAAAATCCCTATTAGGGATTGAAACTGACATGAGAATCAATCTATCCGGTATCGCTCAGATTGCAATTCAATAAAATCCCTATTAGGGATTGAAACAGAAATGGGACGCTCACTATGCCAATGGTCGGATTGCAATTCAATAAAATCCCTATTAGGGATTGAAACGCTCATGACGATGATTTTACTGTATCAAAAAAAGGTTGCCGTACAATTGCAATTCAATAAAATCCCTATTAGGGATTGAAACGAAGCTGCTGGTGCAACTTATGCGGGGGGTGCAAGTTACATTGCAATTCAATAAAATCCCTATTAGGGATTGAAACCCTTCAAAGATACCGTCAAAAAATGTATCTCTACCGAATTGCAATTCAATAAAATCCCTATTAGGGATTGAAACTACCTTGATGGCACATCATGATTGCGATCGCACATTGCAATTCAATAAAATCCCTATTAGGGATTGAAACCGTTGTTGGATATCTGCATTTGCTTTGCAATTAAATTGCAATTCAATAAAATCCCTATTAGGGATTGAAACGCGTACATTGGCGTATTCTACGGGCAAGATTCCTAGATTGCAATTCAATAAAATCCCTATTAGGGATTGAAACATCTCGCCTAACCTTTGGGCAGCGCGTCCAGTTGGATTGCAATTCAATAAAATCCCTATTAGGGATTGAAACAAAGCGTTCTTCAGCAAGTAGTTCTCGTAACTCTATTGCAATTCAATAAAATCCCTATTAGGGATTGAAACTGCCTGTAATCCGAGAAGCTTCTTTGGTAGTAGCATTGCAATTCAATAAAATCCCTATTAGGGATTGAAACTCTAGATGATTTAGCTATAGGATATTTTGTTAAAATTGCAATTCAATAAAATCCCTATTAGGGATTGAAACATCGGCTTCGATGATGCCCCTTTTATTCGGGGTGCTGGTATTGCAATTCAATAAAATCCCTATTAGGGATTGAAACGTTTTTAAAACTTTCACTCGCTTTACTTGCATTGTGATTGCAATTCAATGAAATCCCACTCCATTCCCTCTGGGGGATTTGCCATGAAGTCTTCTAATGAGAAGATTTCGGGGATGGATACAACATCATTTTGTTTGGAGATTAACATTGCGATCGCCCACTTTATTTACGTAGAAAATAATAATTTTAATTGTCATATATCTACATCAAAATTGCTCTATTTGAGATAGAGTTTCTGGTAAAATGCATTTTTTAAAGCATTACCAAACTACTTTGTGTTTCTTCCTCTAGTTCATAACCATTAGCCAATTTTTCAATTGCTTGGTCAATCATCACCAAACCTTGATCTACTTTTTCAACTAAACTTAACTGTCCTCGGAGTTCGGCTGCACCAACGAAACCCTTAGCATACCAAGTCATGTGCTTACGGGCTTGACGTACACCGCGATCGCCTTTATATTCCCACAAGGCTTGTAAATGATCTCTTGCACATTCCAAGCGCTGAATCGGAGTTGGTGATGCTAATATCTCCCCAGTTTTCAGAAAGTGATCAATTTCTCCCACCAAAAACGGATAACCCAAAGTCCCACGGGAACACATCACACCATCAGCGCCAGTTTGTTCTAAACATTTCACCGCCGCTTCAACGGAAAAAATATCTCCATTCCCAATAACTGGGATAGCAAGCACTTCTTTGACACGGGCAATCCATTCCCAACGGGCATTGCCATTGTATCCTTGGGCACGAGTACGACCGTGTACTGTGATCATTTTCGCGCCTGCATCTTCCATCCATTTGGCAAAGTCGAGAATAGTAATTTCATTGTCATTCCAGCCTATACGGGTTTTTACTGTCACAGGTACATCAACAGCTTTTACCACTTCCCGCACAATTGCTTCTGCTACTTCTGGTTGCCGCAACAACGAAGAACCACCACCATTTTTAGTGATCTTATTTACCGGACAACCCATATTAATATCTACAGTATCAGCACCTTCTGCAACTGCTTTTATTGCTGCTTCTGCCAGGAAATCTGGACGGCAATCAAATAGTTGAACGCTAATTGGGCGCTCATTTGGGTCTACCTCCATGATTTTAGGTAATTGCTTGACATAATGTAACCCGGTAGCATTTACCATTTCGGTATACATCATCGAATCTGGCGCATAGCGACGCACAAGACGACGAAATACCATATCTGTCACCCCAGATAGAGGCGACTGGAGAACCCGACTTTTTACTTCAAACGAGCCAATTTTGAGGGGTTGGGAGAGTCTAGCTTGGAGAATGGGAGAGAGCGAAATCATATAAAAAATTAAAAATTAATGGAAATGGAAAATAGCAGGAATATCTAGAGGTATCTGCGATCGCTGCTAATTGTAAGTTATGTATCCTGACTTGGAGGCTGTTTTTGGATTTCTTGCTGAATCTCTTCTAGACTCAAACCTAACTCTTTCGCTGTTTCTTCAAAACTCAATCCCAATTTCAACAACAAAGGTATCATTCTAAACTTTTCTTCACGCGCTCCTTCTTGTTTGCCTTCTTGTTTGCCTTCTTGTTTGCCTTCTTGCTTGCCTTCTTGATAAACTCGTGTTTGTTTCAAATCACTTAACCCAAACATACCTTCAATCTCCTCTCGACTCATTGTCGGAAATTTGTAAACCAAAATTGTCTCTATTAATTCTAATAATTGCCGCCGTTGCGGTTCAATGTTGATTTCTTGCTGGGTTCTCTCTATTAACTGCCTAGCAGATGTGATTGCAGTCTCCTCTTCATCGACCAATAATTTCATCGTAGCAATTCCAACTGGTAATAATGCAGTTTCACCTAATTCATTAAGATAAATGCGACTAACGCGCCCACTTGTGAAAAATTCACTGTAATTTCTGATATCTGCTGTATCTAAACTGCGATTAGGATAGATAACTACTCCTCGCCAATAATTCTTAGGTTTATTTTGGCGTAAGTATAAAGAAATTTCTGAAAATAAGCGTGAATAAATTTCTGTGTCGGTTTGAAACTGAACTTCCACAAAGTAAATCGGATTTTCTTCCCCTTGGGTTGGCAAAAAAACTCCATCTATACGGAATGCAGTTTGCTTAATTTCAATTGAAGAGAATTTATAAGCCTCTGCGATTTGGGGTGGATTACCAATTAATTCAAAAAAGATGCCAGGAAGTTCTTGAAAAAGGCGATAAAAAATACTGTCAGTTTTCACGCTTGATGTATTGCTGAGATTTGCCGCGTTGTCATTTTATCGTGAAATACTACTGATAAAAATTAGTAAGCCGACTGCAAGAAGCAATCGGCATAACAAATTCATGATAATTTAGTTGCAATTTAGCCGTGAGTTGCACCTTGAGGAGGACGCGAAACAACTTTTTTGGCTAAACCCAAAGTCTGCAAAACTGAGATGCTCCACCAAGTAACATCAATCTCCCACCAAGAAAAGCCAGATTTTGCCATGTGAGGATAAGTATGATGGTTGTTGTGCCATCCTTCTCCATAAGTGACGATAGATACCCACCAAAGATTACGAGCGCCATCATTGGCATCAAAGGTGCGATAACCCCACAGGTGTGATGCTGAGTTCACAAACCAGGTTGAGTGCCAAAGTAAGACACATCTGAGAAACACTCCGTAGAATACGAAAGGCCATCCTCCTAAGACATAAAGCAGTAAGGCGAAGGGTATTTGCAACAGCAAGAAGTAGCGATCTAACCAACAATAATAGGGTTGTCTTGCTAGATCGGGGGCATATTTTTTATAGGTGTCATAGTCAAAAAATTCTGGGCGCGGGTAAAAAATCCATAGTATATGGCTCCACCAAAAGCCTCTTTGGGCAGAGTAAGGGTCTAAATTAATATCTTCTGTGTGGGCGTGATGCTGGCGGTGTCCACCTACCCAAAAAATTGGCCCACCTTGCATAGCCAACGCTCCAATCAGGGCGATCGCATACTCTAACCACTTAGGAACTTGGAAACTCCGATGGCTCAGTAGTCGGTGATATCCCAAACAAATACCAATGCTCCCGAATAACCAGTGCAGAAACACTAGCAAACCTAATGCTGACCAGGAGAAAAACCAAGGAGACAGAAGTGCTAAAGCATGAAATGTAGCAAAAAATACTACATTCGTCCAACTGAGTTGAGGTGACTTGCCTCTCTCAGGGGCGATCGCCCCAAAATTTGCGGTCATAAAAATTCCTGTTGATGGATCATGAAGCGATTTGCTTTTTCTTGGGCATAACCCCACTAGGATTTACCCACCCTGTACATCAGTTCATTACAGTAGAGTAAAGCAAGTATCACTTACATTTGTTATGCTAGCAGAACTCTGATATCCGTGCAAGTGCCACTTGCATTTCTGTATGTCATCTCATCTCATTTCAACTCGTCAACGCCTGATTCAAGCTGCACTTGAGTTGTTTTCTGCTCACGGAGTCAGCGCAACCACAACCCGCCAAATTGCTGAAAAAGCCGAAGTCAACGAAGTGACTCTATTTCGGAATTTTGGCAATAAGCATGGACTCCTTTTGGCTGTGCTGGAAGAGTCCGCAGCCTTCAAGGATTTAGGTGAGTCGCTGGTGCGGCGGGCAACGCCTCCCGGCAATGTCTACCAAGCTCTTAAAGATTATGCAAGTGATAGCTTACATGCATTAGAACGAGTGCCAGAGTTCGTCCGGTCTGTGGTGGGTGAAGCCGACCAATTCCCGGCAGAAAATCGCCGCGCACTAGGTAGGGGAGTAACAGAGGCAAACCGCTATGTAGCACAGTATTTAGCTACTGTAATCCAGCAAGGCCACCTAAATACCTATTTACCGGCAGAAAAATTAGCCAGTTTGCTGAATGGGATGATCTTGGGATATGCCGTAATTGAGTTCACCAGCGAATTTCACGAGCTTTGGGAGGATCGGGATGATTTTCTGGAAAATTTGGTGGAGTTGTTTTTAAATGGAGCCATGTCATCTTCAACAGAATCAGCAATGAACTCTTTACAAGGCGGGTTCATTAGCACAGAAGTAGCTGATTTGCCTGCTAGTTTAGTTCACGAAATTCTGCAACAAGCGAGGAAATCGGGAGTACGAGATTATGCCTTGGCTTATGTGTTATTTGGGGCTGGGTTATCCGCTACAGAAATAATTAGCTTGGAGCGATCGCACCAAATCTACGATACTCAAGGACACTTTTTGCAAATTACAATTCCCGGATTTGTCCGTCAAGTACCTGTGAATCAGTGGATTTTGGGTAAACGCTACGGTTCTTTTACTAATAATCCTTTAATCAAATGGCTGAAAAGTCGTAAAGATTCTCAAACAGCCATGTTTTTGAATGAAACAGGCAAACCGCTTTCAGAATCAGAGCTTCAGACACGTTGGCAAATATGGAGTGATGGACTGTTAACTCCCCAAGGACAAACGCCAGATATAGCACAAGCACAACAAACCTGGCGTGTAGAAATGTTAATGCGGGGGATCAGCTTGGAAAACTTGATTATTTTAACAGGTTGCGATCGCGCCCAATTACAACCTTATGTCCGCCGAGCCAAAGAAAAAGCCGCCCTAGAGCAAGCTACCCGTTTGGATCATAAGCCAGGGTAGAGAGTGGAGATTTAAATCAGTTCACTGTTAACTGTTCTTGTTTACCATTGTTGTTTGCACCATTCAAGATTGTAGCTGTACTCTCAGATGGGGATTGGGTGTTGCTAGAACGGCGTGATGATTTCTTGCGTGGCTTACCTCCCGCCTGGATATATTGCAAACTGTCTTTGCCATAATGGGTTGCCACACTCATTAACATCTTTTCAGAGTAGCCGCGCAATTCTTCTTCAATTAGAGAGAGGCGACCTGCCATTTCATCTATGCTAGAGAGTAAAGTGTTGTAGGTAGATAGCTGGGTTTGCAAGGTTTGGATGTAGCTGTCGTAGTCTTTCAAACTTAATCCGTTGCCAAATTCTAGTGTAGGGCTAATTGATCGCATTCCTGCAATTCGACGGAGAGCCTTTTCTAAATCTGGTGAACTGCGTTTTAGTCGTGCCATGAGATGCGCTCCTGAAGAAGTTATAGGATTACTGTATGTACTGTAGCCAATGCAACAATAAACTTCTCTGAGAGATAATTCGGAAAAATTAAAGCAAATTAAGATCGACCTAATTACTTTTAGTGGATTATACTTAGACATTTATTGAAAATGTCAAAAAAACTACATAAAGTGAGCAACAGATACCCCAAAGTCGTATTGAGGTACTTCAAAGTCGTGTTGAGGTACTTCAAAGTCGTGTTGAGGTACTCCAAAGTCGTATTGAGATACTCCAAAGTCGTTTTGAGGTACTCCAAAGTCGTTTTGAGGTACTTCAAAGTCGTATTGAGGTACTTCAAAGTCGTATTGAGGTACTTCAAAGTCGTTTTGAGGTACTTCAAAGTCGTTTTGAGTGAGGTACTCCAAAGTCGTATTGAGGTACTCCAAAGTCGTTTTGAGGTACTAGATGATGAGTTTTCTTGCCTTAACCCAATACAGTTCAGTTAAGCATTTCTTTCTTCTCTGTGCGTCCTTGGCGTCCTTGGCGGTTCGTTAAAAAAATTGAGTTTGACAAAGAGTTTTAGCCTTAACTGAACCGTATTGTGCCTTAACCCGATTTACGGTCAAGGCTATTCACCAAACAGTGGACAAAACTACACTCCCAAGGTTCTTGGCAACTTTTGGTGATCTTGGTTGGGGGAAGGCAAAAGGCAGACGTAATGATTTGTCCATGTTGTCAACACTGTATACATATTGATATATTCAATGTGTACATTGTTGACAAGGTAGAGAGATATGGGAAAAAAAACCAAGGAATCGCCTATTGTAAGCTTCCGTGTGCCACATTCTGTTGTCGAAAAGTTAATTACAGATGGCAGATTGAAGCCTAACCATACAAAGTCAGAGTTATCCAACCTAATCAAAAATGACTGGTTAGCCTCTGTTGATGCTGGTGTAGAACCGACTGTGAGTGTAAATACTGTTTATGAGCAACTAGTAAAAATAGATAGAGTTCTAGAAATACTTGAGGACAATAAGCCGAATGGTGTTGTTGATGCCAATGTAGACAGTGTTGACAAAATCAGCTTGCCTCAAAGCATAGACTCAATCTCGTCGGATAATCAGCTTGTAGAGGTTGCCAATAGTAATGTACACCCCGTAGAGGAAATAAATGGGGATAATAAACCGAATGGCGTTGTTGATGAAAACAGTATTGAGTCATTGAATTTGAAAAAAAATACTTATACGGCGCTTAAAGAGGCACAAGTTAACACAATAGAAGATTTAAAGAAATATAGTGTCACAGGCTTGCGAACGCTGAAAAATCTGGGAAATAAATCTGTATCTCAGATAGTTGAAGCACTGCAAAGCCGAGGGATTGAGTTACCAGTTCCAGACCCGGAATACACGCCTTCTCTGTGAGCAGTGATTCCGAAAGTTACGCGCTTTGAATTAACATCTGCCTGCATTTGGTCTAAAAGGCGCTCTTTTTGGCTTTCAGCTTGTTCCCAGCCCCCTGCTGATGTCATCAAATTCCACTTTTCCGACATCTTCCCTAACTGGGGACAGCCTCGCCAAGCTTGCTGCTGCTCCCAGGTCTAATTATTCAGTTACGTCTTTGTCATCAGTCTGTAGCGCTTTAAAACTCAGTGTTAACTTCTGCCAGAGTGACTCAATTTCCTCATAGCACTCTTGTGAAGAAAGTTTTCCCAAAGTCTGTAGATTGCACAGATAACAAACACGTTGAGAAAATTCTTGAAGATTAGCATTGAATAAAAAACTTTGAGGCGTAAACTTACCAAGATAGCGATAGCGCTCGTAGAGGAAATTGTTTTTAGCTGTCTGATCGTAGTCATCCATATAAAAATCTTCTTAGCTAAAATTGAAACTTGATTTTTTAAGGTTGTTTTTTAAATTAATATCTACATTACCTGACCTGTCCATCACTGTGATCGTAAAACAGATAAATCTCTCCTGGGAGTGAGTAATATTCACTCAAGAGTGGGACAGATCCTTTGTAATACCAACTTTTAACCGAATGTTGGTAAAACGATAAAAATTTGAGATACTGACGGTAACGCTACCCCTTGTTCCGTCGAGTTTTGTCATTTGTCTGCCCTGGATATCATAGCCGATCGCCAATCACCGAAAGTTGGTAAAACGGAAAAAATTGAGCCTGCTGCATCCAGATCCAAGTCACCAAATCAGCACAGATATAAGGGTGTGCGATCGCGGGAATATCCAAGAAGATGATAGCTGAAGGCAAG
Organism: Nostoc sp. ChiVER01; assembly: GCF_034531155.1. NCBI lineage: Bacteria > Bacillati > Cyanobacteriota > Cyanophyceae > Nostocales > Nostocaceae > Nostoc > Nostoc sp. ChiVER01. The sequence goes on from NZ_JAVRBS010000011.1 coordinate 220,233, forward strand.
TTCCAAAATTCACATTGAGTCAAGCTGCTAAATTGAAAAAACCCCGTTGCTGGAATTTCAGTAACGGGTTTTATGTTAACTAGCTTGATTAATACGCCGTTTTAATTCAGCCTCTAATTGTTCTGGAGTGCTGACCACTACCCCCGGTTTGGCTCTCATGATACTGAGGTAATGCTGAAATGCCTCCTCGTCCTCGGGGTTTGATATCACATATTGTCTTAATTCTTGCTCATTAAGAGTTAAATAGTCTGTCATCGGATAATGTTCTCCCCGTTACTAAAAATTTCTACTTGGATGGTTTCGCCTATCAAAATTACGATCCGGCTTGTCCTCTCATCAAATCCAACCAATGCTATATCTCTAAACAAATTACTAGCCCGAACGCAAAAGTCAAAGAATGCTTTAAGTTGTTCGATGGTCGGTTCCATACCTCTTACCATTGAATAAAATTAAATCGGTTAATTCGTGACCAGTTAGGATAACATTGCTTTTGTCAATTATAAATTTCGCTGAAAAGTTAAGAGAGAATAAAGTATTAAATTAAGCTTAGTACTTAGCTTGAGCAGAAAAATGAATGATGATGACTAAAAAAGTGATGCCTCTTCCACATTAGAAAAGTGATCGCCCTTAGAGGATGTTTGAAAAGTAATGATTCATGTATCACATATTTTTTACCCCACCCTAACCCTCCCCTTATAAAGGG
>NZ_JAVRBS010000012.1:0-19308 GCF_034531155.1 Nostoc sp. ChiVER01
TGATGTTGCTCCTGTGGCAATGAGCGCTCCTGCTATCAACGGTTAATTCTAAGCTTTAGCTAAATTAAAAAGCGCTCTCCTGCAAAGGAGGGCGCTTTTTAGTGTCAACAAAAATGTTACTAACAATGAAATAGTGATGAAAACGGTTTTAAATCATCATCGCTCATGTCATGGCATAGGATGAAAAAGAAGATCAGGTAAAAAATAATTAAAAATCGCCCAGGTAGAGAAGGCAATTGATACAAAAATAACGGCAACAATAGCAGCAAGGGAAAGGTACTTAACGAAATAGTCTTTATAGTCTTTTTGGTCGTTTGGTTTTTAGGCTGGAGAAATATTAAATAAATTAGTAATATGAAATACAAAAAATATTTTTTTACTTCAATAATTTTTAGTACATAAAATTACTATAAATAATTTATATACACAAATATAGAAGCAATATTCTCATTGGCTTATTAGAGAAAAGCGATCGCATTTGCCTAACTTTAAGCACAAATATTATTGGTAATTAATATTAATCTTCTGCCCGCAATAACCAAAAGCCGCTATAAGTCATCCCGGAATCATCGGGTTGAACTAATAAAAAATGCAATCCTCGGCTTTGCTTTTTTCGTTGTTCAAATGTTTGAGCTGCTGTTGTAACTTCTGGGTCTTCAAAAGTAGCAACAATCCATCTGTCCACTAAGCCAGCTTCTAATATTAAGCCGTCTGGCGCGCCAGATATGTAATTCAAGCCTACGGGACGGGCTTGCTGCAACCACCGCGCTAGGCGCATCGATTGCCGTCCACCATAAATTACTACACCAGGGACAGGTACTGTTGACGCTAAACCCAAATTGATGGGTTTTCGATGTTCTGGGATGTGCAAAATGGGAATGGGGCGATCGCTAAAACTCGTTTCCACATCACTAGCAGCTAAACTTGCAAAACGCCATTGTTCTCCCCAGAGATTTTCTGGTAATGGTGCTGGAGGTGGTTTATCGAGGGTTGAGGGATACTGCTTTTCTTGTAACCACTGCTTCAACGCCAAAGTATGGCGGGTAGGTTCGACATTTATACTTAAATTGCGTCCCGCCGCCTCAATTAAACTTAGAGACTGAGGACGAAATACCTGAATCACATCTGGCAATTTTTCACCTGCGGCTAGCTCAAGTTGAGCAGCAACCCAATTAGAATTTGCTGCTGACTGGAGACAGCTAGCTTCATATTCAAAGCTGCGAGTTGCATCACAAATCAACAACTCCCATAAAATTTGTCCAGATGCATCTGGTAATGGACGACGATAAAAATCAACTTGCCAAGTTTTCATTATGTGGGGAGTGGGGATGAGGGAGCAGGGGAGGCAGGAAAGTGGAGTAAAGACTTGTTCACGAGTATCAAAGACTCATTCTTATTCCCCATGCTCCATACTTAATTTAACGTGAGTTCGACGGAACTAAAAAATGGCAAAAGGTAGTACAGGTAAATCTTTTGGGTAAATGTCAATCGAGGTTTTTTAAGCAAGTAGGTATAAGCAGCTAAACTAGCCATCAAATTAACTAAAAAGTTAAATGGGCTACGATGACGAGAGTGAACTTCCAAAAATGCGATCGCGCCCCTTTACCAAACGCGATCGCTAAATTTTCCATCCCCTATCCAATAAAATGCAGATGATTACTCACCGCACTAATTAAATTATGGGTAACGGGAAGACTATCAACTACCATCCCCAGACACAACAGCATCATGTAGGAGATCGAAAAGAGAAACAACTCTTTAGCTACAGCACGATCCTCTGGGTTGTGCAACAAACGCCAAGATTTGTGGATAAATAATCCTCCCAGAATTAGGGCGATCGCAGCATAAAGAATTCCACTCGCGCCCAAAGGATAAACCAATAACACGGTTGCAAATACTGTTACCAGCGTATAGTACCAAATCTGCTTCACAGTTGCCGTAGTACCTTCAATCACAGGTAACATTGGTATCCCAACTTTTGCGTAGTCATCTTTAATCATCAGAGCTAGCGCCCAGAAATGGGGTGGTGTCCATAAAAAGACGATGGCAAAAATCAGCCATGCTGACCAGCTTAATGTCCCCGTGACAGCAGCCCAACCCACTAAAGCCGGAATCGCCCCAGCCGCACCACCAACAACGATATTCTGAGGGGTGTGGCGTTTTAGCCAGTGGGTATAAACCAAAATATAAAAGACGATACCAGAGAAAGCTAGCAGCGCGGCTAACAGGTTGGCAAATACTGCCAAGAGTGTAAAGGAAATCGTTGCTAGTGCGATCGCAAAAATTAGAGCATCGCGCGGCTGTACCTTACCGGATGGCATCGGACGATGGCGCGTCCGCTCCATGTCATAATCAATATCCCGGTCATAGACACAGTTAATCGTCTGGGCGCTTGCAGCAGCCAATGTGCCACCAGTGAGAGTTACTAGCAACAGCAATGGGTCTACTTCACCCTTAGCAGCAATCCACATACTCCCAGCCGTAGTAATCAAAAGCAACGGAATAATCCGAGGCTTGGTTAGCTGGTAGTAACTTTGAATTACCTGTAAAAATGTTCCGTGGTGGCGAGAGACATTAGTCTCAATCATTTTGGCTCTGGTTCCTTATTTTTCAACAACTTACAGCAGAATTCAGGAGTCAGGATTCAGAAGTAAAACAGGTTTTATACCTGGCTTTGAGACGCAAGCTTGTGTACAACACTTCCTTGAAATCTGCTGTATATGCAGCCCCCGCTCTAGCTGGCTCTTTCAGGCAAATGAAAACACAGACGCATCATCAGGGCTGATTTAAGAGTAGAGACGCGATTAATCACGTCTGTACAAGAGTCAGGATTTCTTTTCCTGCTCCCTCATCTCCTCCACTCCCTACTCAGCACGGGCTAAACGCCCCGCTTCCGCTAACAGTACTCGTGACTCAGCACTCACAGAGTCACGCAGGGCAAGAACTGTGAAAACCACCAAAGTACCCAGCAAAGTAGCTCCTATAGCTTGGTGAGAGACGGTGAGAGGCTCGACTTGGAGATGTAATTTGAAAGTGGCGAATCCCAACAAGATTTGTAAGGTTAGTAATGCACCAGCCAAATTTGCCAGTCGCCGCAAGGCTGGATGTAGTGCTGGTGTCCGCCAACAGATAAATACCATTGCCAATGTTGCCACTGTTGGCGGCACCAAACCAGCAATATGGCTGTACATTACCGTACAAAGTTGAGAACCGCCGAGGCATTGGTGCAGCGCCCAGCGAGAGCCTACCAAAGCACCTAGCAGACTTTGCAGGTAAACCAGAACAGCAGCAGTTAAACCAACCCAAGGCAACTTACCAACAGTTCCAGTGCCCTGATAGGGAGTAAGTGCTGTGCCGATAATCAGCAGGGTGCAAAAAAACAACAGTGCCGTTCCTAAATGGGCGGTAACGATATCAAACCGCAACAGTTCGGTAACGGTGAGTCCCCCTAAGATGCCTTGGAAGACAATTAAAAATAGGGCGAATGTAGATGCCCAAGGCAGCCATCTGGGTAAGAAACGACGATGCCACCAGGACAAACCGAAAAGTGCGATCGCGCTTACACCAATTAAAGCTGCATCCAATCTGTGAAACCACTCCAAAAACACTTGGAGATTCATTTGCTTGGCTGGCACCAGTTCGCCATAGCATAAGGGCCAGTCTGGGCAAGCAAGTCCAGCATTCATCACACGGGTGGCGCTGCCTATTGCCATCAAAATTAAGGTGGCTATGCATATTTTCCACACCAAGCGACGAATCATTTCCTTGGGTTTTTGCTGCTCAACTGCCGCTTCATTTTGTTGTAGGACAAATTCGCTCATGAATGATACCTTCTGCCCGTTCTTGGTGGCTCTCTTAAAATTTTCAATTTTCTTTTAGTGTCCCATCTCCACCCTAGCGTATAGGCTAAGGGTTTATAGATTAGCACTCACTTATACTTTGAATCACTCCAGAAAGGTTTTGCCTGAAGCTTTAGGTATTTTTCAAGATGTGAAAAATTGATTAATCACAATTAATTTAAACATTCTAAATTTTTCCTTAAATTTTTTTACTGATTCCCATCTATTTTTGGCGTTGTATGATAGTAAACTCATACTCAAAATTAGTGAAATAGCCAAAAAAATTAATAAAAATTTCAGACCATTCTCCCCCATGTCTGACAGCCTAGACTACCTTAGTAAGTGAGCAGCTTTAAGATAACGTAGTAAATTCAATTAAGTAAGCCGTGAAGATTCCAAGTTCAATCTGGACATTACTCATTGGCATCGTGCTAACGCTAGTCAGCCTTTGGTACGGTCAAAATCACGGTCTGTTGCCAGCAGCAGCCACGGATGAAGCCGTATTGGTTGATGGTCTGTTCAACGCGATGATGATCATTTCTACAGGTATATTCCTGCTCGTAGAAGGTATTTTAATTTACTCTGCATTTAGATACCGTCGGCGTGCAGGTGACAATCAAGACGGCCCACCAGTTGAGGGCAATGTACCTCTAGAAATTCTCTGGACGGCGATCCCAGCAATTATCGTTATCGGTATTTCTGTTTACAGCTTTGATGTCTACAACGAAATCGGTGGCTTTGATCCCCATGCTATTCATGAAGCGCCGATGATGAATCAGGAGTCAATGGCAATGCCTGGAAGTGCGATGGCGGCAACTTTAAGTGATACTCCTCCTAGCACCGAACCCAACCTCAATCAAGAAAAATCTGATGAGGCAATGCAAGACCCAGCTACCGCAGCAGTTCGTAATGCTGATCAAATTCCCCAAAAGCGGAATGCTCCTGGTGTTGGTAGTGTTGCTCCGACAATTGGGGGAACTCCTGATAAAGCAGGCAAACCACCAGGATTACAGGTCAACGTCACAGGTCTACAATATGCTTGGCTTTTCACCTATCCCGAAACTGGTATAACTACAGGTGAAATGCACGTACCCATCGGGCGAGAAGTGGAAATCAATATGACAGCCAACGATGTCATCCATGCCTTTTGGGTGCCAGAGTTCCGTCTAAAACAAGATGCGATCCCCGGTAGGCAAAGCGAGATTCGCTTCACTCCCAAAAAAGCAGGAGACTATGCCTTAATCTGTGCTGAACTTTGTGGCCCCTACCACGGTGCAATGAGAGCAACAGTAGTCGTTGAGCCGGAAGAAGCCTTTGACAAATGGATGCAAGAACAGCTAGTTGCCAGCAAAGAAACACTAAATCAAGCCGTTGCTCTTAACAGTGCTGATTTATCTCCAAATGAATTTCTCGCTCCTTACACCAAGGACATGGGAATTAAACCAGAAATCCTCCATCAAGTTCACCATTAGTCAATATGTTATTTAGTCAAAATCCAATGACTAACGACTAATGACTAATGACCAATGACTAATGACTATGACCCAAGCTCAAGTGCAAGAAACTGCCAACGCCCCTGCTCTTGATGAGGAGCTAGGGAGCAGAAAATGGCAAGACTACTTTAGTTTCAACACCGACCATAAGGTGATTGGGATTCAATACCTAGTCACTACGTTCATTTTTTACTGTATTGGTGGGGTGATGGCTGACTTGGTTCGTACAGAACTGCGAACCCCGGAAGTCGATTTTGTCACCCCTGAAGTCTACAACAGCTTATTTACGCTGCACGCCACGATCATGATTTTCTTGTGGATTGTGCCAGCAGGTGCGGGTTTTGCTAACTTCCTGATTCCCTTGATGATTGGGGCAAAGGATATGGCATTCCCACGCTTGAATGCTGTTGCCTTTTGGATGATTCCCCCTGCGGGTGTATTGTTGATCGCTAGTTTAGTGGTAGGCGATGCACCGGATGCGGGTTGGACTTCCTACCCTCCCCTGAGCTTGGTAACAGGTCAAGTAGGTGAGGGAATTTGGATTATGAGCGTCCTCCTACTAGGTACGTCATCGATTTTAGGGGCAATCAATTTTCTCGTTACCTTGCTCAAGATGCGTATCCCTGGTATGGGCGTTCACCAAATGCCCTTGTTCTGCTGGGCGATGTTTGCTACCTCAGCATTGACTTTGGTATCTACACCAGTGCTAGCAGCTGGTTTAATTCTGCTGGCTTTTGACTTATTAGCAGGAACGACATTTTTTAACCCGACTGGCGGTGGCGACCCAGTTGTGTACCAACACATGTTCTGGTTTTACTCCCACCCAGCAGTTTACATCATGATTTTGCCCTTCTTTGGAGCAATTTCAGAAATTATCCCCGTGCATTCCCGCAAGCCGATTTTTGGCTATAAAGCGATCGCCTACTCATCTCTGGCTATCAGCTTTTTAGGGCTAATTGTCTGGGCGCACCACATGTTTACCAGTGGTATTCCCGGTTGGTTGCGGATGTTCTTCATGATCACCACCATGATCATTGCCGTACCCACAGGAATTAAAATTTTCAGTTGGTTAGGAACCATGTGGGGTGGAAAAATCCGGCTTAACACTGCCATGCTGTTCGCAATGGGTTTTGTTGGCACCTTTGTGATTGGCGGGATCAGTGGCGTAATGTTGGCAGCAGTGCCTTTTGACATTCACGTTCACGATACCTATTTTGTAGTGGCACACTTGCACTACGTTCTATTTGGTGGTAGCGTTCTCGGCATTTATGCGGCGATTTACCACTGGTTCCCGAAAATGACGGGACGAATGGTGAACGAGTTTTGGGGTAAGGTTCACTTTGCCTTAACAATTGTCGGTCTAAACATGACCTTCTTACCAATGCACAAGCTGGGATTAATGGGCATGAACCGCCGCATCGCCCAGTATGACCCCAAATTTACCTTTCTCAACGAAATCTGCACTTATGGCGCTTACATACTAGCAGTTTCGACATTCCCCTTCATCATCAATGCGATTTGGAGTTGGTTATACGGCGAGAAAGCTGGTAATAATCCTTGGAAGGCACTGACCTTAGAGTGGATGACGACATCACCACCTGCGATCGAGAATTTTGATCAAACTCCAGTACTAGCTACAGGCCCCTACGATTACGGCTTGGAAAAAGCTGACGAAGGTGTACCTTTATCTGATCCCGACCCAGTCTTGTCTGGTGGCCCAAACTCAGTATTGAGAGCAAAACCCGATCCAGCCGTTGCTGCTAATCCCGAAGACCGCAAATAAAGTAATGAGTTAGGAGTGATAAGTTATGAGTTTAATAAAGTTGTTAGTTCAAAATTTCTAACTCCCAACTCCTAACTCCCACTCCCCACTCCCCACTCCCCACTCCCCACTTATAAAAATTCATGCAAAGTCAAACTATTGACCCAGCTAAAACCGAACTAAATCATCACCACGCGGCGGAAGCCTCCGTCGGCCATCACGAAGAACATCCAGACCATCGGATGTTTGGGCTAATTGTCTTTCTGATTGCTGAAGGGATGATTTTTATGGGGTTGTTCGGAGCCTATTTGGCTTTCCGCGCTACCTTACCCGCATGGCCGCCAGCAGGTACTCCAGAATTAGAACTACTGTTACCTGGAGTCAACACCATCAATCTAATTTCTAGTAGTTTTGTCATGCACAATGCCGACACTGCTATTAAAAAGAATGATGCGCGGGGTGCCCAGATTTGGTTAGCAATTACGGCTGCAATGGGTGCTATCTTCTTAGTGGGTCAAGTATATGAATATACCCATTTAGAATTTGGTTTAACTACCAATTTATTTGCTAGTGCATTTTACGTTTTGACAGGTTTCCACGGATTGCACGTTACTATCGGCGTTTTGGCAATCGTTGCCGTGTTATGGCGATCGCGCGTTCCGGGTCACTATAGTAATGAAAAGCACTTTGGTATTGAAGCAGCTGAAATCTATTGGCACTTCGTTGACGTAATTTGGATTATTCTGTTCGGATTACTATATCTATTGTGAGTATTAATTATTAGTTGTTCATTCCACGCGGACAACTTAATAAGCCCCCACTAGGGGGCTTTTTTCATTACTAGAATGCTACAGTTGCAGTTAACTACCTTAAAATCACATTATTTTATCTATAAGCTAGCAGCAAAATCTAAATTAGGACTGTTTCTAGAAAACTAGATATCTAAGAAGTTATCTAAAACATTGTTATGCAACTGAGTTATTGCAAGTCATAGTGCCGTGAATAAAAGGTGGGAAAGGTCGGAAAAGTTGGATGTTTTGTAGAAACTATTGAATCAACCTAAAAGATTGACAAGTTATACCTATTTACGTAAAAACTCATCATTCGATATTTACCCCAAAAGCTTACCTGTTGCTCTTGCTCTTTTTTAGTTTCGTCGACTTTATGTTGGTTGATATTACAACGCGATCGCCCTCAGTAATACCTAAAATCTGGTAACATAATTTTAGTGGACGTTGTAAAGATACTTATGCCACTGTTACAGGTTTTGTCAGCAATCAGTCCTAAGATTCAAATAAATCTCCTGACTCCTGAATGTCGTCGTCTGCCGACAGTTATAACTACTGTGGGCTAGTGTTAAATTTACTTAAGTGGTAAAATTTATAGTAACTATTACAAAAACAAATTTTTATATTAAGATACGCATAAAGGTATGAAATAAACCACTCAAGCGGCCAATTATAAAATTCCTCAAAAGCATAGGTAGTCTGAGAAGCTGATAGCCACAAATACTAACAAATATAGTGGCAGGCATTCATAACCTCACCCAAGCTCTGAATGGTCAGTAAATTAACGAGTAGTATACGCCACATGAGCCAGAACCCTCTAGTTAGAAAAAAACTCCGAAGTCGCTTTGAAACAGTCAAACTGTTTCAAAGCGGAGGCTCTGGTAATACTTACTTGTTATCAGGTAGTAGACGTAAAAGCCATCAATACTCCCTGGCTAGAAAAACACTTCGGAATCGCTTTGAGATTGTCAAACACTTAGGAAGTGGTGGTTCTGGTGATACCTACTTAGCTTTAGACCTAGATTTACCAGGACGACCCAATTGTGTAGTTAAACATTTTCACCCAAAAGATACCAATCCTGCTGTTCTACCCATCGCTAAAAGCCTATTTGATCGGGAAGCGGAAGTTTTATACCAACTAGGTAACGACCACGACCAAATTCCTAGACTATTTGCCCATTTTAATGAAGATGGGGATTTCTATTTAGTTCAAGAATTTATTGACGGTCATGCATTGACTCAAGAAATTGTACCAGGTCAGCCCCTTAGCGAAAATACAGTCTTAAATTTATTAAAAGATATCCTAGAAGTTCTGTCCTTCGTCCACCAAAATAACATTATTCATCGGGATATTAAGCCCCAAAATTTAATGCGGCGGCACTCAGATCAGAAGATTGTGCTAATTGACTTTGGAAGTATTAAAAAAATTGGTGCTTTAGGAGCAGGCTTAACAATTTCTGTTGGAACTCCTGGATATATGCCAAGCGAACAGGCTAAGGGAAAACCAAGACTTTGCAGCGATATTTATGCAGTAGGGATGATTGGTATTCAAGCTTTGACAGGTTTAATGCCTGAACAACTACAAGAAGATCCTAATAGTGGAGCAGTTCTCTGGCGCGATAAGGCACAGGTAAGCGATGCTCTGGCAAATATTTTAGATACGATGGTTTGCGATCGCTATAGCCAGCGTTACCAATCTGCCACAGAAGCTTTGCAAGCGCTTAATTCCGATCTGGTGTTGTCAGAGTCCTTACAATCTACTGCCATAAACCAAGACACTGATGATAGTTATTTTTTAAGTTATAAAAATTTTATTTTGCTATTGGGAATAGGGCTTGGTACTATCACTAGTTTGATAGTAATAGTTTTAATCTATACATTTATTAATACAGGTACATCACCTCCAAACCAACCTACTCAATTAAATAATTTTAGAGAAAAATTGCTTGAGCCACGGTTCAGTAATTATTAACGTCAATGACCTAATAGCTAAATCAGCAGCTAACAGAGGAGTCTATAAAAGCAATTCCACCATTGCAAAGACTATAAAAGAGGAAATTGAACCTTAATACATTGAGAAAGACTTAGATCATTTACCAGCAATCATAAAATCCCCTATTAACTGGCTTATTCAAGATTTATTCTCAATCTAAATATTTATAGATTCCTGTAGGATAAATATAATAAACAACATTTAAAGACATGGACAATACAAATCAAAGAAAAGCTTTAATTAACGGTGAAATTGGCCTCTTTTTGAGAGGTTTAATTATTGGGAAAGTGCTGACACTTATGGTTATTGGCGGACTGCTATGGTGGTTACTCAAGCCGAATTTATTGTCCCGCAACAGCGTTAATTCCTCTAATCAAAATTTAAACAGCCTCTCTAGTAGTGCATCAACCTTCCAGACAGTTACTGATGTTCCTAATGCGTCATTTAACTACGGAGGCAGTACAGCTTGGGCATCTATCCGGCAATTGGTAGATTCTCAGATCCAGAGCGATCGCCCAGAATTACAATTACGCTATGTAAACCCTGTTAGTGGTAGCCCTGGTTCTAGCTCCGGCATTCGGATGTTGCTTGATGGGAAAATAGACTTTGCTCAGTCTTCCCGTCCCCTAACAGATGAAGAACAAGCTATGGCAAAAGAGCGAGGCTTTACCCTTGAGCAACGTCAAGTAGGTATGGATGGAGTAGCAGTAGTAGTCAACCCATCACTTAATGTGCCTGGTTTAACTGTTGACCAATTGCAGCAAATTTATTTAGGCAAAATTACTAACTGGAATCAAGTAGGTGGGCCAAACCTAGCCATCACACCTTTGTCTCAAAGACCAGAAGACGCGGATACAGTCATATTCCCTAGCAACAGCAACTTGAAGGGGCAAGCATTTGGCTCTAATGTGCAGTATGTCTACTCTACTACAGAGGCAGTGCGCCAACTGAGTAAAACTCCTGGTAGTGTTTATTACGCTTCTGCCCGTTCAGTATTACCTCAATGTAGTGTGAAGGCTTTGCCATTGGGTAGCACTTCTAGTCAGCTAATTGCTCCCTACCGCGAACCTCTGGTGTCACCTGAGCAATGTCTACGTCAGCGCAATCAGCTAAATACTCAGGCTATAAAAGATGGCAGCTATCCCTTAATCGCTAACTTGTTTGTGATTATTAAGCAGAATAAAGGTCAAGAACAGCAGATTGGAGATGCTTATGCCAAGCTTTTATTAACTGATGAGGGACAAAGGGCAATTGAGCAAGCTGGTTTCGTCGCAGTTCGCTAGTAGAGCGATGTCTACGACGGGCTACGCCTACGCACTTTCCACTACGATTATTCAGATCCCCGACTTCTTTAAGAAATCGGGGATCTTTAGTTAGGCTAATCATCCAGTAGCAGTCTTTTGAAACCAGGACTATCAGGTAGGTTATGATCCGTTAAAAATTGCTGATAAGCTAATTCTGACTCAGTTTGCATCTTGATATACTCTGTTTTGGCTAGTGTTCCTCCTCGTAATCCTGCATATTCCAAATAGCTGGAAAACTCCCATTCTTCAGGTTGCTGCACCAGTTCTGCTTTCACCGGATTTAAATGAATATAACGTGAGAGGTTGAGAAGATAGTCAGTTTGTAAAATATGAATACTTTGAAACCTTCCCTGAAATAGCACCCCAGAACGATTGAAACGCTTATTAATTGCCTTTGTGTAGGAAAGAGAGAGGGATTTCATTGCATCAGACAGAGTTTCATCTCTTAGATAGATCAAAAGGTGATAATGATTAGGCATTAAACAGTAAGCAACAATATCTACTGCATTAGTTATCAAATGTTCCCTTATCAACCGGAGAAAATAAATATAGTTCTCACGCTCAAAGAAAATCTTTTGGCGATTGTTCCCCCGATTATAAACATGGTAAAAGTTGCCAGTTTGCAGAGGGGTTTGTCGTCGCGGCATAGGCAAGAATATGAGATTTTGCTTTAGTATGCCCTTTCAATCCAATCAGATCCCTAATCCAATCAGATCCCCGACTTCTTAAAGAAGTCGGGGATCTAACTTCGTTCTGCGGCAATGGTATTTTCAGCCGCTAAATTTATTTATAGTTTAATTGCTTTACTAATACGAATTGTAAAAGGATCGTGAGTAATTATCCACCCATCTTTTATTAATGCTTTTTTTACCTGTTGATGGAAAACATCTTTAGCCATTTTGCTATCTCTAGGTTAGAGCCTCAAAATGAAAATATCTCATTTTGTATGATATTTTAGCGTTTAGCTTAACCCAAAATTAGATTTTTGTTCTATGCAGTGCGATCGCACTCCCATTGTTCTGCATTGCTGCGGCGAGTTTTACGACACTTTTCAAATATCCAGCCGCTTGTCGTCAGACATCGCATTTGTTCTTAAACTCCAACAGCTAACGATCCGATTTCTGATAACGCAATTATTTATATAGTGTAAATATAGTGTAAATCTGGCTTGGGTAAAAGCCGATCGCTACTCAAATAAAAACTAAACAATTAAGAAATTTATTTTCTTTAACAAAAGAGGAATAATCAATTTTCTATGCATCATTTATTGCCGTTAAAATTTGAGAGTTTTTATTAATAATTCTCCAAATAGTAGTTGACAAGTATAAAATTATACTTTAATATCTAAATATGATAAAGGCGATCGCCCAATCCCACAAAGAAAACAGCGATCGCTCTTATCTAAACCCCAAAATCGATAAAGGCGATCGCCTCATCCCGGAAAGAAGTGTGCGATCGCCCTTATCTAAACCCCAAAATCGGAGTATGAATACAATAATGGCACAATTGAAAAATTCCGCCCAGCCGGCCCCTGCGGGGGAGTCAAAAGTCAAAAGTCAAAAGTCAAAATTAGAAGAATATCTGCGTGGGGGCGATTCCAGTCCACCCATCAGCAATCAATCGTCTGAGAGTTCATTTCCCAAGAGAGAACGGATAAAGCATCTACTCATTGGTTCTCCCAAAGCCGTTACCAGCACAATCCACTATTTACAGGTAATTGGCTACGCCAGTGTTGGTGACTGGAGTTCACTGCAACCAACTGATAACCCAGATGAGGTTATGAGCATTTTAATCCGTCAAATTCTCATGCAATAACCCAGATGTAGAGACGTTGCATTGCAACGTCTCTTAAAAATGCCCAAGTTGCCGCAAGCAGGTTTGTGTCTAGAATGAGCATAAGCACTGTTAGGAAAAGCCTTTATGTCATTACAAGAACTCAAAGAACAAGCTTTCAAATTGTCTGTAAGCGATCGCTTTGCCCTGATTAGTGCCCTGATTCAATCTTTACAAACTGCTAGCCAAACAGAAGATTGGAAATATTTAGTCACACGTCCTCACCCTTGGCGACGACAACTTTATATTAAAGGGCGACTTCATCAAGCTGAACCAGTTCATCCAGGTATTTTGGCAGTCTATCAAAACTCGGACTCATCAAAAAACATGAGCTATCAGTCAATTGTTGCAGCAATCTTCAATCTTGAGGCGATGAGCTATGTGCTTAAAAACCAGTTCGTTATTCTCAATCAATCAATGGAATTATTAACTTCTCCCCATTTCCACCGCAAGTTTTTCTAAATTCTCCCGCACAGCCACACTACGAATATGATTAACACCCCAGACTCGTTCACAAATATCTAAAGCTTGCAAATAAAGCGGTTCTGCTTCGCTGTAACGTCCAGTTTCACGATAAATCTCTGCCAGATTATTGAGACTTTCAGCAACATTGGGATGATTTTCTCCCAATAGGTGCTTATCAAGTTCTAAGGCTTTTACACATAAGGGTTCCGCTTCATTGTAACGTCCCTGCTCCCTGTACATAAAACCAAGAGCATAGATAGTATCTGCTAAAAGCGGATGCGCCTTTTGTAATAAACGTTCCTTAAGTTCCAACGATTCCAAAAACAAAGATTCGGCTTGATCGTAGCGTCCTTGAGCACGGTATATCAATCCTAAATTGTGCAAATCTGTTGCAACATCAGGATTGTCTTCTCCCAAAAATCGCTTATCTAGTTCTATTGCTTGTAACGACAACGGTTCAGCTTCACTGTAACGTCCTTGATGATAATAAAGTAGCGCTAAATTATTCAGTATAAAAGTGAAAGAAAGATGATTTTCGCCAACCAAACGTTTTTCGAGTTCTAATGATTGCAGATACAGAGGCTCTGCTTCTTCATAACGTCCTTGTTCATCATATAGTAATGCCAAATTATTAAGACTGGCGACAACATCGGCATGGTTTTCTCCTAACAGGTGTTTCCTCAGTTCCAAAGCTTCTTGATATAAAAGTTCTGCTTTAGTATATTGTCCAGTAGATTTGTAGAGTCCTGCCAAATTATTCAGACTAGTAGCAAAAGAAGGATGATTGTCTCCTAACAGGCGTTTCCTCAATTCCAAAGCTTGTTGATATAATGGTTCGGCTTCGCTGTAGTGTCCTGTTGCACGATAGATTCCTGCTAAATTGTCGAGGCTAGTAGCTAAATCTATCTGCAAACCCGATTCATTTTGTAGCTCAATCGCCTTACGCCAATACTTTATTGCTAGTTCTTGTTCTTCTTGATAATTCTGAGACTCACCCCGCTCTAATCTGCTGCGGTAAATATCACCTAATCTTGAGTATAAAGTAGCCAAACTGCGGTCTTTAGTTCCCTGTTCTTGTTCTACTTTCTCAATTAATCCTTGTAAATCTTGGATGGGCAAGAAAAAGGAGTTATCTTCATTAGTATCTGTGCTGGCTAATTCCGTATCTCTAAAAACAAAACGTATATGTTCTAATTCTTTACCAGGAATAGCATTCGTCTTTTTAGATTCAAACCGAAATACACCATTGCGCCAACTCCAAAAATCAGGAGCTTTTTTAATCAGATTAACTAAAATTTGATTAGTTACCCAAAGCACGATCGCAAACGGAAACTCGCGCAATCCTTCCCTTGTCCACTGTAAGTAACCAAAAAATTTCTCCTGTTCCGATTGCTCTTTTCCCAATCTCAGAAAATAAAGTTGTTCAGCGCCCGTCACAGTAATTATCGCCGGGTTCTGCTGACGGAGATATTCTTCTTGTTGTAGCAGTTGATTAAGCGCAGCTTTTAGGCTCGGTTCCTGGCGTGCTAAAGTTTCTCGATATGCACGGAAAGTAGGTTCTAGTTCGGCTTCATACTGGGCAATAATCTCATCACGAAAGCTAGCATCATCGCAAACTGCAATCAGTAAATTTAATCCCCGCTTTTGAGCTTCAATAGAAACAATTAAATCATCATACGCATCTTGATTTTCTCCTTCATCAAACAATTCTTCATTTAACATTAATCGCTCCCTGTCTTCTCAAGCTTTCGATAATAATTGGATGAACATCGTACCAAGTTTCATCAGTGCGATATTCTAGAACATACAGCCCATGTAGCAAATCCAAAAACTCTGCTTGTTTGGGGTCATTGGGCATAAATTGTTCATAAACACTCTGCAAAATATCTGTATCAACTTTTCCTAAACGTATAGAAAAGTCATTGCGAATTTTATTGATTGCTTGCAGGAGAATTTTATCATCAATAATAACTTCGGCTGTGGGATTTCGCCGGATCATTCGCAAACATATACGGCAACATTCTTTAGAAATCCGAATTAACTCTCGCAATACGCCACCACTGTAAATTACAATTTTTTCAGCAGTTTCTGCCGTGATTAAGTCACTGGAAATTCGCTTTTGTAAAACTTCACCGAGAATATTTGTTGCTTCCGGGCGAGGTTGAGCATTGGGGAAGCGATTTTTACCTTTATCAAAAATTTTTAACACAGGCATTGCCACAACTTGATCGTTGGTTTCAGTGGCAATTATTGTGCTGATAAATGTTTCTCGAAGGACTGCGATCGGGATAGTGTAGATGATTTGAAAGTTAGGTTGACAAAGAGCTTTAATGTTATCTCGATAAATCTCATTAACTCTGCCTAAATCCAATTTATCTAAATCATCAATAATTACTAAAACATTTTGTTTAGTCGCAGCTTGAATTAAAGCAGCTATTTCATTAATTCTAGCAACTAAATCTGATAACTTGCGTTCAAATTCTTGCTTAATTTCATCCCGAACGCTAGCATCAGCTTTTAATTTAGAACTAATCAACTTTAATAGGTCAAAACCTACACTAGCTTCTACCTGCAAATTTGATTCTTCAGTCCGAGTGCGGGTAGCAAACCACTTATAAAGAGCTTCTTTAGTCGATTGCGGAATATCAACTTTGCGTGCTTCTGCCTCTGTCATTAAATTAACTGCGATCGCAAACAGTATATTAATATGATTAACCGCCGACATTTCAATTTTGTCAGCAATAGAAAATAGAACAACAAAATATTTATCTTGAATTTGCCGGCTAAATTCAGCTAATAAAGTAGACTTACCACATCCCCGATGTCCTGTAAAGACAATTTTGCCATCTCCATTAGGACTATCTTCCACTAATTGATTCAGGTCTGCAATCAAATCATCACCATATTCGACTCGAAATCTTTCCATTTCGTTCTGTTCCATCAACGGAAACAGTTCGAGATTACTGTATGCTTCTTGAAAGGAGTTTAATAAGTCTTCTGACATAGATAGTGCCGTAAACGTGCTAACTATTCATATAATGGCTCATGATTTTTGAAGCACAAGTTCAGGCAATGTCTAGGATAGAGTCTGCCTACATAAGTTTTAAAATTCCGTTAATAAATAACTACTAGGTGAGTGGTATGTTATGTCTTAAAAATAGATGTCATAATACCCAAACTTCAACCGCTCAATAAGTATCAGAGGTCAATAATCAATAAGACTGAATCATAGATTATACATTCAATAATTTAAACTGAATGATAGATTATACAGATAAAATAGTGAAAGCTACTTAACATATAAATAAAATAAAATTTTAAGTTAGAAAAATAAATTTTTAGTGTAGTTTGTCTTATCCCCCTCTAGCCGATGCAATGTAGCTGTTGTTACTAATTTTGTTCTATACATAAACCGCGAAAATCGAAAGATTAAGATACCCGACTTCTCAAAGAAGTCGGGTATCTTATTGTTCACGATTGATTTTGACTGCTATAGCTCAAGTCCATTATTGAATTATTTGAACGAGTTTCATCATTCCTTGATCTTCGTGGTCTAAGATATGGCAATGGAGAACGAATTTGCCAGGAAATGAATCATAACGGCTCTTAATGATTTCATCTTTACCCTGTCTCACTAAGAGTGTATCCCGCCAAATTACCTCGTCGTTTCCATTAGGATCTTTTCGAGTGTACTGGAAGGGATTAACGTGAATATGGAAAGGGTGATTAACGAACGCTGACTTGAGAACCCACTCATCAGCTTTTTTAAGTTGCAAAGTGATGGGGTTGGGGTCATTGATATCAAATGGTGTACCATTGACCATAAACTTAGGGGCTTTTTCATCAGAAAATTGATTAGGTAATTGAATATCAAACAGGACTTCTTGGCGTCCATCTATTCTAGTAATGTCTGGTGGTGCATCTTTTTGTTTTGCCTTTAATAAATCCGCTAAGAATTTCTTGCTTCCTGGCAATTCTGGGTTAGTATCATCATTTAGTTTTACAGGATTACCTTCTACTATCACCTTAGCTAGTACTTCTTCATCTTCCGGAACGCCTAGTAGTGATTTTTCCGGCGGTGTAGCAACGTCTACAAGTTCGTACTCTTGAACTAACGGATTTCTAGGACTAGGAAATTGAACTAGCACATCGCTACGATAGCCAGGTTCAAGTTCGAGGGTTGACCAAGAATCAATTGTGCCTAGCGCAATTCCATCTATAGCAATTTCATGAAGTTTAACTTGGGTTCTAATTCTTTTAGATATGGATACAGGTCTGAGTGACAGATTCAAGGCATCACGAACACCAGCATGGATAAATCGCCAACGTTGCATTTCTCCAGGCTTTATTCTGATTGTTGGATAAATTTGACCATTGATGGTAGTTTGACGACCTGATAAAGACCACGCAGATTGATTCAAGTCCATTCCAAAACCGTTGTAACTTTCATCTATTTCGCCTTTGGTATCATAAGTTATTTGCTGAAATACAAATATCTTATCTTCGGCGTTCTTAATTGCAGGTATTTCGTCCAGTCCACCACCTTCAACAATTATCGCTCCCACCATTCCACTAGACACTTGTAAAGCAGTTGAACCATGTTTGTGGGGATGATACCAAAATGTACCTGATGGATGATTGGCAGGTAATTTAACACCAATATTGTAATTAGGGTCTGGGTCTGTATCCGTTTCTTTTGGCGGCATTTCCTTCAGCACATTATCAGAATTACCTGTCGATAAAACATGAAGTCCGTGGGTGTGTATGTTAGTCGTGTTGAAGCCGTGAGGCTTATTCATATTTATTTCTTGTTTCGGCTCTGGTGGTAGGGTGTTAATCAGGTTAATACTGATGAGGTCATTTGGCTTAACACGCAGTGTCGGCCCTACTAGCTTGCCGTTATAAGAACGAAGTTTAACTTTACATCCAGCAATTTCTGTTGTTTCTTTGTCAGTGTACTGAACTTTTAAATCTACTTTTAAGCTTCCATTTTGAGAGGAAACGGACTCTGGATTAGCAAATTCTTCACCACCATATTTGTCAAGGTTAATTAGCTGGAAAGCACAGGGATCAAGTTGTGATTTTGCGTAGGAATCAGATATTGGCGCGAATGTCAAGACAATTGCTAAAACAAATGCACTGAAAAGACGGATGATGCGTTTTTTCATAATAGTAGATGCTGAAGAAGGTAGTTTTGCTGAAGAGATGCAATATGGTAGGGGTCTGAATGCCCACCATATTGCATCGCACCAAATCAAAGATTTTGCTAGGAGACAGGAGATCCTTTACTCTTAAACTTTCTCAGTAACCGCAAAGGAATATTCGCATAGCGTCTCTTAAAGAACAGAAGAAAACACTGCTTTACTAAGTGTTAGATTTCAGGTAATACTTAGTTGTACTGTTTGACACTATTGTAAATTGGGCTACATGATAAACAACAGAGTGTAATCCTAGCTGAGGATTGAGGGTAGACAGCTAAATCGTGACCAGATAAGCTTTCACGGATAGTTAAGCATTGCTATGTCTCCAGTAAAATGCTTAGTAATTTAAAATGCTGCTAATATCCTATATTTATATTGCGGTATAAAATATAAAATATCATTTCCAAAATCTAAGTTTGTGGTGAGTAACTTAGGTTACTAAATTTACAGGGTTACACCTTTTATCCAATGCTCAAATCTCATGTACGGTTAGGAGACGCGATAAATCGCCGTCTCTACAAGGGATCTATTATTTATTGACAGAATACTAATTAAGCACTAATAAACTTGCTTTTGCGACATCAAAACCTGCTTTTGCGACATCAAAACCTGCTTTTGTGACATCAAAAC
>NZ_JAVRBS010000012.1:19408-156343 GCF_034531155.1 Nostoc sp. ChiVER01
GCGACATCAAAACCTGCTTTTGCGACATCAAAACCTGCTTTTGTGACATCAAAACTTGCTTTTGTGACATCAAAACTTGCTTTTCTCAACGAATTTCAGCAAATATACCTGTATCTATCTAGTTGGCTAATGCCATCCAATGCTTTTATAATTCTGTAACTTCACTGTGGCTGGTGCATCTGCTTGTTGCGTATCTTGATGATATATAAATAACTCAGTGTATAAAGTCAGGGTTATTTATAAATAAATCCAAATAGGAAAACTATATGCAACGGAAACGAAACTCCATCTCACTGACTAAAGCTGAACGACGGATTGAAGGAATGCAGACAATTAACCCTAAATTAGACTTTAGTAATGGGTTTTCAATTGTTACTTACAACACTAAAGTAATTGAGCTACGAGAAAAGTTAGCCGCTTATAATCAAGCACAAATAATAGTAGAGAAGACACACAATGCATTATTAGAAGCAGAACGTGAGTTGAATACTTATTCTGAGCAAATGCTATTGAATGTTGCATCTCGCTATGGCAAAAATAGTGATGAATATGGAATGGCTGGTGGAACGCGCAGGTCAGACCGCAAGAAACCACGCCCAGTAGTAAAGCAAACAGTCCTAAATCAGTCGTGAACAATAAGATCCCCGACTTCTTTGAGAAGTCGGGGATCTGAGTCTCTCGATTTTCACAACTCATTTAGGATTGCTATAGATGGTTTGATATTTTCTTTTTACCTGCTATTCTGATTCCAAGCTATGGGGTTATGAGGTATACAAATCTTGCCAACTGCTGAACAAGGCATCAGGTGTGTAATACTAAGTCAATCTTTGACCAATACATTCACTCCTATTTACATTATCCGCCTCGATGAACAAACAGGTAAGTGTTTCATTTTGGCAGGAGATAACATAGAGATAAAAATCTATAACAATGGTCTTTGGAGGTTCTTGTGATTGAGCCAAACTTTAGCAGCATGAGCAAAACCAAGTTAAGAGCCTTCGTCATTGCTCACCCCGACAACAAAGTAGCGTTTCGTGCTTTTGTTGACCGCTTTACATTTGAAGCATCTCCAGAGACTTTTGACATCCCAAAATCGAATGCTGAGATTGAAGAAGTTGAAATTTTGATTAGACAAAAATTAGAACAATTAAAAATGAGCTAAATTTTAGAAGTTTCTTTTAAATGTCGCAAAATTAATTGAGTCGAACAACTGTTCGGTTTTGCAACCTACCAAGCTATCCGACTCGGTTTTATATTCGGAGGTTGTCGCCTTCCTCGCTGGTTCAGGTCTGGAATCCCTGATGTACGCTCGATAAATTCCCACTTACCGACTCTGACTTTGGGGAGTACTCACGCCACAGCCACCGCCACCACCCGAAAACCAATACTGCTGTAACGAATCGCGCGTGCGAACCTATCGCGCTCGGCAGAACGGCAATACCTGGCGTGCTTGTAACAACCCCCGCCACGCAGCAGCCTAATGTTATTATCTTTACCAGTAAGCCACGCACTACCATCTTTCGGCGCACCTTGGTAATTGTCATTATATACATCTAGACACCATTCCCATACATTACCATGCATATCGTATAAACCAAAAGAATTAGGCGGAAATTTTCCTACATCTATTGTTTGTTCACGATATTCGCCCTTTGGTGCAGAGCCGTAAGGATAGTTACCGTGGTAGTTAACTAAATCTGTGGTAATTGTTTCGCCAAAATAAAATGGGGTCTTGGTTCCAGCACGACAAGCATATTCCCATTCGGCTTCACTGGGTAGCCTGTAGGTGTGTTCTGTCTTCTTCTGACTCAATTTTTTACAAAACTCTACCGCCTCATCCCAATTTACTTGTTCTACAGGTCGTTTCTCACCTATGAAATTAGAAGGTTTTTTCCCCATAATTGCTTGATACTGTGCCTGGGTGATTTCATATTTACCCATGAAGAACCCAGGCACTTTTACCTGATGCTGTGGACTTTCATTTGGATATCTCCCTGCTTCTTCTTCGGGTGAACCCATCATAAAGGTTCCCCCTGGTATCTGCATCATTTCCAAGGTGACACCATTCCCTAAGTCTTCTTCAAAATATTTTGCTTCCTCATTACGGCGGTTGGTGATACTTCCCTGTGCATTGACAGTCACCGTTTCAAATCGAAAGGTTTTTAAATTGGAGGAAACGCCAGACGGGTTCGGGTTATTAGGAGGTCTTGTTATTTCTGGTGAAGCTGCTGGTGTAGTTCCTGGTGCATCTGTTGGTTCACCTGTAGCTTTTGGTGTAGTTGTTCCAGACCGCCAAATGCGAGGTATTACAATTGCCAAACCCAACCCAGCACCCGCAAACCCAACAGTTATCACCCTTCGCCGTGACCAGTTAGATAATATTGGTTTTTTTAATGGCGCTGGAGGTGTTGGAATTGTAGATGTTGCAAATTGTCCCGTACCAGAAGTCGGAATATTAGTAATTGGTGAGGTTTCCTTGGGAGGTGTTTGAAGAGGTTTACTTATAGGTGTATTTGTGACTGACTTAGATGCTTGTGGAATTGTTTGCTCAGGTAAATCAGGAATTGCAGAACTATTTCGCAAGCGCTCAATTCTTTGTAAACCTCTCACCGCATCCATATCTTGCCCTGAAGCCGCAGCTAATACCCGAATCCATAATTGCTCTGCTAAATCTAAATTCCTGTTTACTTCTACTTGGTAAGCATCATTTTTCAACGTGGCGATATCCGCTAGGGTTGCGTATCGTGGCACAAGTATTAGGTGTGATTTATTCACAGGTTCGGCAATCACATAAGGCGTTTGCCTTGTATTCTTATACTGGCGAACCAGTTCAGGCACGCGAAACTTAAGATATTGCTCCAATCGTTCAACAGTAGCGCATTGACCTTGAATTCCTAACCCTTCTAGTAATGCAGTAGTAAAAGCACCTTGTTGTAAAGCTTCAATTTCATAAGAATATTGCTGGGGAATACAAGAAAAAATGCTGATAACTCCTTGTTGACGTGCTTCTTCTGCGGTTTGTCGCCCAATTCCTTCACCTGTTTTTTTGCCTTCATTGCGACAAGCATCCAGAATCAAGACAATATTATCAGCACCGCAGCGACGCAAACGTTCACTCACAAAGTTAATTGGTATTGCCGTGTTTTCAATATCCTCTGGATCGCCATCACAAGGCATGAGATAATCACGGTCAGCGTATCTTATCCCATGACCACTGAAGAAAAACCAGAAATTATCCCCTGCTCCCATAAAGGGATTGTCAAATAACTGGCGCAAGACTCGCAGCAAGTTAGTGCGAGTTGGGCGAGTTGATTTTCCATCAACAGGAGGAGAGTCATCGGAGAAGAAAAATATCTTTTCAAATCCGACTTCATTACCCAGAAACTCTTGCATTAACAGTGCATCCCGCTTGGCATAGTTTAGCGGTTGCAGATAATCATACTGGTTAATTCCGATCGCGATCGCCCAATTTTTTGCCATCTCACCCTGGTTCTTGGCGCTTGAACTTCAGCTTAATCGCTCCTTTACTCCCAGCTTTGACACCACTGCCAATTAATTTAACTTCCCCATCTGCACTAATTTCTACCGACAGTTCAATTTCATCTAGCTGCATCCGGGAGTTGACTTTTGCTTGTTGTTCAGCTTGACTAAACAAACTTCCCACGAGTTTGAGAAAGTGAGTCATATTTTGCTCTAATGTTTGAGCGCTAACCTTAACGGCATCTCCTACCCCTTTGCTACCAGTATTATCCCTGATAGTTTCCTCTCCCCAACTTCGTGTATTATTACTCCCGCCTTTAGCACCATCAGGAATCGATATTTGCGGCACTTCATCCGTCACAATCCAAATGCCGTCGTTTTGGGGTATTTCTGACATATTATTTTAAATATTTAGATTAAATTGTCCCACAAATACAAATACAACGGTAGAGATAGCGATTCCGATTACTAGGAAATCTTACTGAGCATTTTAGCGATCGCATAGTCTCAAATTATCTCAGATTGGGTGCGATCGCTTTCTCTAATATTTACCCCACCCTAACCCTCCCCTTATAAAGGGGAGGGAACTAGATTTTCCGGTTTCTCCCCTTTATAAGGGGGGATTAAGGGGGGTAATATTTTTTGCTAGCTTTGTATTAGATAGTGCAATAGTTCAACAAATTATGAGGTGGGATATGGCACTTTTAGAGCAGTCGCCTTGGTATCAAGAAATTTTTAGCAAAGGGGAAGAACGAGGAGAACTGCGAGGAAGAAAGGAAGAATTATATTCAGGAATTGAATTAGCATTAGAAATTAAGTTTGGCAATCAAGGTTTAGAATTGATGCCGATAATCTCTCAAATTACAGATTTGCAGAAACTAAAAACAATTCAACAGGCAATTAAAACTGTAAATACAGTCAATGAATTACAGCAAGTTTTATCAACCAACTTGACATGAAACACCAAAAACATAACCCCTCTCCGCCACCGGAAAGGGGTTAATCACTGCCGAAACACTATATTGTACAGACGCGATTCATCGCGTCTCTATTATTCAGCAATCTCTAATAAGCGTCCTGCAACTCGTAAAAATCAGGCGAGATGTAATCCTTCCGCAAAGGCCAACCTACCCAATCTTCCGGCATCAAAATCCGCTTGAGATTTGGGTGTCCTTCGTAGATAATGCCGTACATATCGTAAGACTCGCGCTCTTGCCAATCTGCGGTCTTCCAAATCCAGTACACAGAAGGCACTCTTGGATTTTCCCGTGGTAAGAACACTTTAACTCGAACTTCTTCGGGGCGATCGCTATTATCACCGACTTTAATCAAGTGATATACACTTACCAATTCCTGTCCTGGCCCAAGGTCAACACCGCCTTGAAACTGGAGATAATTAAACCCATAAGCATAAAGGGCTGTAGCTGTAGGAAGCAAGAAATCTGCCGCCACCTTAATTATCTCTACACCATTCTTATCCGGTGCTAAAAACTCATGGTCAAAGCCATTTTCCGTCAACCACTGAGAAATTTTACCCGCTTGTACCAATGCCTCTTCTTTCGCTGCTGGTACTGGTTTAGATTCTTCTTCAGCCACGGGTTTGTTCCTCCTTTTGCGCCTTTTCTGTCAGCAGTGCAGGTGGTATTGGCATACCAATCGCTTCCGTCAATTCCTTCGGTGGTGCAGAGCGAGTTGCTGACTGCAAATACTTACCAGTTAAGATTTCCTCTACTGGCTTCAGGTTATGAGTCGTGCTGTAGTAGCGGTGAGTTTGCTTAATTTTATCCCGCTCTTGCATCGATTCATTAGAGATTTTCTTCCGTAGCTTAATGATTGCGTCAATAATTGCTTCGGGACGGGGAGGACAACCAGGCAAATACACATCTACAGGAATTAGTTTATCGACTCCGCGCACTGCTGTGGGCGAATCAACGCTGAACATACCGCCAGTAATTGTGCAAGCACCCATCGCAATTACATACTTCGGCTCTGGCATTTGTTCATAAAGACGCACCAGTTGGGGAGCCATCTTCATCGTAATAGTCCCTGCCGTAATAATTAAATCGGCTTGGCGGGGGCTAGAACGGGGAATCAGCCCAAAACGGTCAAAGTCAAATCGGGAACCAATTAAAGCTGCAAATTCAATAAAGCAGCAAGCAGTACCAAATAACAACGGCCACAAACTAGAAAGCCGCGCCCAGTCGTAGAGATCATCAACCGTAGTCAAAATGACGTTTTCTGAAAGGTCTTGAGTGACATTGGTACGCTCAATGGGGTTGATGATTCGTTCTTTACCCTGAGTTGTTAAGTTAGAATTCAAGACCATTCCAAAGCTCCTTTACGCCATGCGTAAACTAAAGCGACTACAAGAATTGCAATAAAGACTAGCGCTTCAATAAAAGCTAATAGCCCTAAACGGTGGAAAGCCACTGCCCAAGGATACAAGAAAACAGTCTCCACATCAAAGACGACGAAGACCAGAGCAAACATGTAGTAGCGAATGTTGAACTGAATCCAGGCTCCCCCGATGGGTTCCATACCAGATTCATAAGTGGTGTGCCGTTCTGGACTGTAACCACTGGGTCGTAGGAGCTTGGAAGCTGAGAGCGCTAAGGCAGGAACTAGGCTACAGACTATGAAGAAGCCTAGAAGGTACTCGTAACCGCTGAGGACAAACACAATGAGTATCTACCGCTTATGGAGTATTTAAAGTAGGGAGTGGGGAGTGGGGAGTAGGGAGATAGGGAGCAGGGGAAGCAGGGGGAGAATAACTATTGATTTTTAACCAATGCTCGATACCCAATGCCCAATACCCAATGCCCAATGCCCAATCCCTTGAATTGCGTAACTTTCTTTTACATTATATCTGTTTGGTTTTTCTGAAATCTGGGAAACAGATACACTTCAAGTATTTAATTAGCTTTTGATAGTGATAGAAAAGCCAAACAATTATGTCATAATTTGTAACGTATATTTCAGATTTCTCCTCTGCGAGGCCCTAGCCATGAGCGAACCAGCTGTTGAGACTACGGTGTTAGACCGCTACGAGTGTCGCGCCTGCGGTTATGTTTACGAACCTGAGAAGGGAGACGACAAGGATGATATTCCTTCAGGGACATCCTTTGCAGAACTGCCCATAAATTGGCGCTGTCCAGTTTGTGCTGCTAAAAAAACCGCTTTTGCCAATATCGGCCCTGCGGGTACTGCATCCGGCTTCAAAGAAAATCTCGGTTACGGTTTGGGTGTCAACAACCTAACGCCAACCCAAAAGAATATTCTAATTTTTGGTGCTTTGGCTCTTGGCTTCTTGTTTTTTATCAGTCTCTACGGCTTACAATAACAGCCGTTATCTCAGAAACAAAGAATAGTGAGTAGGGAAGAGATTTTCATTATTGGTTGTGTGATTATAGTCACACAACTATACTGTTTTACTTGTTCCCTAGAGCCTTTAATTAAGCTAAAAATGCTCACTTTTATTTACATTGATTAGCAGTGTATTCTCTGATAAAATATCAGAGATTCAGGTGAGAATCTGTAACGTCAAGCAACCTCTATACTGATAAGTTGCCTCTGAGGTGTTACAGCAAGTAATCGCAAATATGTTGCTTCTCAAAGCAAGAATCACGCTAGAAGCAAACAAGTAAGAGTGCATAGAACTTGATTCTATGCATCGATTGATACACCTTAGTTGAGATTTATCTGCTCAACTTATGTATTTGTTAGCAAATGTTAGCAAAAAAGTATCAGTAAACCTTTTAGAGAACAGCTACAGAAATTTAGAAACAAGTTAAGAAATACTAATGCATTCAATTGTGAAAGGTTGGCAACGAATAGCTACCTTGTTGATAGTAGTCCTCATGTGTATAGGTTGTAGCAGAGTTCCTTCTGTTAGTTACAACCCTTGGAAAGTCATTTCTGTGCCAACAGACTCGAATCTCCTGGATATTGCTTTTACTAATAACCCTGAGCATGGCTACTTAGTAGGTAGCAATGCCACCCTATTGGAAACCAATGACGGTGGTGATACCTGGAAACCAATAACACTGCAACTGGATGAGCAGAAGTATCGTTTTGACTCAGTAAGTTTTGCAGGAAAAGAAGGCTGGATTGCCGGAGAGCCTGGACTGTTGCTGCACACTACTGATGAAGGTGCTTCTTGGTCGCGTATTCCCCTGAGTGAAAAGCTACCAGGTAGCCCGATCGCAGTTAAGGCACTAGCAGACAATACAGCTGAAATGGCTACCGATGTTGGAGCCATATATAAAACCACAGACGGCGGCAAAAACTGGAAAGCCCAAGTTGAATCAGCAGTCGGTGTGGTGCGTAACTTAGAACGTTCTCCTGATGGCAAATATGTTGCCGTTTCCGCCAAAGGTAGTTTCTACTCAACTTGGGAACCTGGACAAGATGCTTGGGTACCCCATAACCGCAATAGTTCTCGGCGGGTAGAAAACATGGGTTTTGCTGATAATGGGCAATTGTGGTTACTAGCTAGGGGAGGTCAAATTCAATTTAGTGACCCAACTAAACCTGAAGCATGGCAAGAGGCAAAGTATCCAGAGTTATCCACCAGTTGGGGTTTACTGGATTTGGCATATCGCACACCCGATGAAATTTGGATAGGTGGCGGTAGCGGTAATTTACTACGGAGTCCCGATGGTGGCAAAACGTGGGAAAAAGACCGTGCAGTAGAAGAAGTTGCTGCTAATTTGTATAAAATTGTGTTCTTAGAGCCAGAACGGGGATTTATAATTGGCGATCGCGGCGTTTTGCTCAAATATCTGCCAAATCCTGAAACAACTTCCCCAGAAGCTGCTTAGTGGGAAAGGAGGGAAAATTCCTCTCTCCTCTGCACCCTTCTCCCTGCCCCTCTGCCTCTTCCCCATGCCCCAGGCCCAACGTACAATTTCTGAGAAGAACTTTGCAACTTGTAACTCTTTCTTAACTTTGTAGGATAATAAACTCAATAACACTCTATGTATAGGATAGGGATCTAAATGTCAGGTACCACTGGAGAGCGTCCGTTTTCGGACATTATTACTAGCGTTCGTTACTGGGTAATTCACAGCATCACCATTCCGGCATTATTTATTGCTGGTTGGCTATTTGTCAGCACCGGGCTGGCTTATGATGCCTTTGGTACACCCCGCCCCAACGAGTATTTCACACCAGCACGGCAGGAAGTGCCCATTGTGAAAAACCGTTTTGAAGCTAAAAAACAAGTTGAAGAATTTATTGGAAAGTAGTTTGACATGACTAGCGGAAACAACATCAATCAACCAGTTACCTATCCAATTTTTACCGTTAGATGGCTGGCAGTACACACCTTAGGTGTACCAACTGTATTCTTTTTAGGCGCGATCGCCGCAATGCAATTTATTCAACGTTAGGAGCAATCATGGTAGAAAGATCGCCCAATCCCAATAATCAACCGGTTGAACTAAACCGGACTTCGCTATACCTGGGACTACTACTAGTTTTCGTTCTGGGGATTCTGTTTTCCAGTTACTTCTTCAACTAAGTAGAAGTCCTGTTGTTAATCTTTGTTTATTTAACCTGTGTTGATTAGTTGTTAAGGGAGGAGAGAAGCTGTGTCTGGAAGTGGGAGAATTCCCCTGTGGGTCGTCGCTACGATCGCAGGTTTAGGTATAATTACAGTCTTGGGCATTTTCTTTTATGGTGCCTACGCCGGACTCGGTTCTTCGATTTAACATCAGTTAGTTTGAACCGAACACTATAAGTTAGAATTTTCTAGCATTTGTTGAGAAATCAACGTTAAAAAACCGCCTGTCTCCATGAGATAGGCGGTATTAATTTTGGTCACTAGTCATTTGTACAAAACAAATGATTAATGACTACAACAGTATCAGTTAATATCACTGATATCGTCGCTTTCAATGTATAAAAGCAGAGACGCGAAGACTACACTTGGCAAAACCCAACCAATTATGGGAACGAAGATAGAAGACAAGTACGAAGTACTAGCCAAGATAGAAGGCAAAAAAGAAGCTGCCATAGTAAAAGTTCCTATGAAATCACACTACAATTCAAAATGAGCTTACTGCAAATTCTGCCAAATTTTTGAAATTCTTTCATATTTTTAACACAGGGGATATTGGGAGATGAGGGAGACAAGGGGACAAGGAGATAAACAAAACTCCTAACTCAGCACTCGTAACGCCCAATGCCCAATTCTCAATTCCCTGAGTTACATATCTAGGAGTTCATCTAGCTGCAAGTTTGGCAAGTCTGGAGGAATTACAGTTCGCACTATTGTGACTTTGTGACTCTCCTGTTGAGTTGTCAGATTGAGTGCGATCGCTTCTAAGCGAATTTCCAAACACCCAAAGGGAATATTTAATTGCGTTATCACTTCCAATCCTCCCAAGGCGTTAGGTAACAAATTTGTCAGCAGATGAGGCCCCTCTAGTAACCAGCGAGTTTGACAATCTTCAAGCCATAACTTGACAACAACTTGGGGACGTACTTCAGGCAGGACTACACGCACTATGATAAATTTGCCAGCGATTAGTTCGCCGTCTGGTACATGCAGTTCTGGAATTGGCAAAGGCTCAATGGCTGCCGCAGTTATGGGTGAGGAAGAGGATAAACCTAATAATGGTTGCTTCTCTTCTTCAAAAAATTCATTCTTCGTCCCATTGGCTTCCAGTTCATTATGTTCACTATATGTATCATCTACAACGATTTCTTGCGCCAACCAAGCTGACGCTATATTCATTTTTATTGGAGGAGGGGGAGGCGGTAGTTGTGTTACCACTATTGAGAGCGTTGGGTCGGATACTTCTACTACCGTATCTTCCCCTATTTCTATATCAGCTTCCTTTGCTGTGTCTGCGTCTTCCCCCAAGCTCCCAAGTTCAGAAACCGACTCTTGAACTTCTTCCGATATCTCTGTGTCAGCATCCACGTTTAACGGCAAGTTGACATCAACATTAGAATTTTCAGTATTAAGAGAAAGCTGGGTCTGCTGGGTTGGAACATAGCGATCGCGATCTTCAGGTTCCAGTTCATCGATGGATTCAGGCAAAGAGTGTCCTTGGCTGTGCATCCACTTTCTGAGCAGGGGAGATGAGTAAAGGTTGCCTGTTGTAATGAATTGTGCATTTGGCTGGGCTTCTTCTACCTCAGCAACAGACTCTTCTTGAAATTGTTCATTTGGCTGGGCTTCTGTTTCAGCAACAGATTCTTCTTGAAATTGGGCATTATCTACTACTAATTCAGGTGTATTTTCCTCAGCTACAGTTGTATCCAACTGCGGTAAGTCTTCATCTGCTGGAACTTTCGCATCTGGAGCATTATTTTTTACTTCTTCTGTATCATCTGGCAAAGTTTGTAGCCGTTTCAAGTACGGCAAAGTAGTTTCGAGTATTGGCATTCGACGTTGCTTGATGATCAACTGCTCCAAGTTAATGGCAACCATAGTAGTATCCTTTTTCAGAAGTTCCTCTTCTGTAGAGGGTTCTGCAACGAAATCTGTGGGAGTGTTGGCATGGGTTTGAATAGGGGGCAGTTTCGGCAATTGAGGCGAAGTGCCTGAATTGTTTAAGTTAGATGTTCGCTGGATGGCTTCTCGCAGAACTTGTAAGTTAATTTGCGGTGGTAAAGTTGTATTTGGGGATGGATTGAATATCTGAGACTGGTCTATTTTTGGAATCTTGACCAGATTGAATAGTTTTAAATCTATCTTCACAGCGGCCTCTGGCTCCATGACAGCAGCAGACGAGTCCAATGGTGCTGTGGTGTCATTTAAGGATGTACTAGGTGTTGCTGCGGCTGTGATTGCCAGTAATTCTGTGACATCTGCTGTAATGGTGAAGGACTGGCTGGCTAACCTGATGACTTCACCAACATCGGAGAATCGACCATACAAAGTGATATCTGCCAAAATTAACTTCGATTCAAAGTCAGCAGGAATATCAATTGATGTATTGATGGTGAAGGGCAACTCCTGATCTGGTAAGGGTTGCCGTACCTGAGTCAAAATTTTTGAGTTTTTGGGCGATCGCAGTTCAATTTCTAGTTCAAGCGCCTGCAAGCTTTTTGAGAATAATGTTTCAGCCTGATCTAGATTTATCTTTTCTTTGAGTTCTACGCGCCCATTGATTGTAAGAGGTTGTCCCCAACGAGTAATGTAAGTATCCTGAGCTAAAGTTAGCAGTAATGGAGGCGGTGGCTGTGTTGCTGGAGAATCTGTAACCTTTTCATCATCGAGCAAGGCTTCAGAATTGGGTAAAGCTAAATCTATTAAATTTTGTAAAATCTGCTCTGCCGTCTCACCTTTGAGCCACACAGAATTCACAGACTCATCAATATCTTTTTTCGTTTCATCTAGCAGAACAGTAGTATTAGGGTTGCTGTCTGTAGTAACCGTCTGTTCTGTAGCGATCGCTTGATCTAAGTTAATTTCGGGTTCTTCTGGGTCAATGTATCCTAAGTTCTCTTCATCTGGCACAACAATATTAACGGGGTTTTCGTCTATAGCGATCGCTTGATCTAAGTTAATTTCGGGTTCTTCTGGGGCAATGTATCCTAAGTTCTCTTCATCTGGCACAACAATATTAACGGGGTTTTCGTCTATAGCGATCGCTTGATCTAAGTTAATTTCGGGTTCTTCTGGGGCAATGTATCCTAAGTTCTCTTCATCTGGCACAACAATACTAACGGGCTTGTCATCTGTAGCAGTTAGCAGTTCTACAAAGACTGCGATCGCTTGATCTAAGTTAATTTCGGGTTCTTCTGAGGCAATGTCTTCTAAGTTCTCTTTATCTGGTACAACAATACTAACGGGGTTGTCGTCTGTAGTAATTGCCGATTCTGTAGTGATCGCTTTATCTAGCGCAATTGCGGGTTGTGCTGGGAAAGTGAATTCCCAGTTTTCAGAAACAGCATCTGGGCGATCAGATGAATTTGATTCTACATTCTCCCCCTGCTTCTTCTGCCTCCTCTGCTCCGCCTCTACTCCCTGGCACAATACTTGAAGTTGGATACTGTATTGCCAAGATTTACCGAGGAGTTCCGACATCAAGTCGCCCATACAGCGTAACTCCCAAACTCCTGGTTCAAAGTAGGTAAAGGGAATTAGCGCCATTAAGCCTTCTGAATTAGTGCGACGCGATCGCTTGAAAATTCGCCGCTTTGGTAGAACTTCCTGGGTTGAAGAATGAGTTACCCGCACTTCAACATCTGTATTAGGAAGGTTAGAACGAGCCAAAACTCTATACTCCCCTTCCAAAATTTCCAAATTTGGCGATTCTAGGATATGCCACGAGCGATCGCCTTGTTTCTGTATCAGAAATTGCCAATGTTCCATTGTGAGTGATGCCCAGACCGACGAGCCGCTCAATTATATTGTGTATTAACTTGCTTGCAAGTTTACCCCAGTATTTTGTAAATGCATCTCTTAAATCGCTATCTAGTTAACTCAGTTTTACTTACTTGCCTTCTGGCACTTTAACTAGTCGCATCAAGGGAATTTCAATGGATTGCCATATTGTTTGTGCGTAAAGCTTTTGTTGTTTCCTCAATATTAATTTTGACACTCTCCAGTGCTAAGTTAACAGAGATGCAATAAAATCGTTGGCTGTATATTTTCAACTTAGTGCCAACTTTTTTTGTATGATTTTTTACCAAAATGTCCATTTACCATAGACGCAACATACAATAAAAGTAAGATTCACTTGACAATTTTTATTAAATTGTGATTCCCCACATTTTGCAACAAAGAGTTAGGATGTGGCTTTTAAGTGTCCTCTGCGATCGCCTACCGTGAGCGCAAAGGGCGATCGCAAATCACAACACTTAACCGCGCAGCACGCGCCTAACCTACAAAGCAGCGTTTCTTTGAACCTCTACAAAGCGCATCCTCACCTGAGTAGAATGTGGGTGACAATGAGGATTTACAGGAGGGATTCGATGCTAGTCATTTTAATGGACGAGCAAATCCTTGCCCCTGAGCAAGTTTGCCAGTCTTGTTTACTCGCTGACAGGAGCGGTCAACCCCGTTGGCGTGGGGGTCAACTGCGTTGTGGTCAAGCAATTGGCAAACTCACTCAACAGCAGCCAGACCAGTATGAGTGTGTCATGGGTTTTCGCATTGCCCATATAGAATAGTATGAATTTGCCAGCAAGACGAAGCAACTGCGTTATCCTAAACTCAAGTAACTATTAAAATTTAACCATAGGAGAACGCATAATGTCTTGGCGCGGGTCTACAACAGTTTCAGATCGAATTTTTGCTTGCTTGCCTTATTTGCTGCCCCTAGTTGATGGTTTAGTCTTTGGCAGGTTTTTATTTAAACAGTTTCCAGCACTACAAGTTCTGCTTTTACCACTGCAACCAGTTTTAATAATTTACGGTAGTTTAGGACAAATTGGACAAATAATTGTGTTCTTTGCCTTGTTTCTATTAGTGGTGAGAAACGAAAAAATCAATCACTTCATTCGTTTCAACACAATGCAGGCGATTCTTTTGGACATAGTTATATTTTTGTGTTCTATACTGGTGCGAGTTTTAGCAGAGGTTCCTGGTACTAGCTTTGCAATAGAAACAGTAGCTAACACCATCTTTCTAGGCGTTGTAGCAGCAGTTGCATATTCTGCCGTCCAGTCTCTACTGGGACGTTATGCAGAAATTCCGGCGATTTCCGATGCAGTATATATGCAGGTGCGTTAGAAATTAACGGGGCGCTACGGTGTTTTCCAGGCGACCAATACCTTCAATTTCGACGCGGACGCGATCGCCTGGATGCAATGGACTTACACCCTCCGGCGTACCTGTAAGCACCAAATCACCAGGTAGTAGCGTCATAACCTGACTGATATAAGAAACTAGAACATCGGGAGAAAACACCATCTGATCGATACAGGCAGATTGGACTGGATTGGCGTTGTCATTCACAAAAGTCTGCAATCTCGCTCCTGGATTTAATTCCCGCACGATCCAAGGCCCCAAGGGACAGAAAGTATCAAAACCTTTGGCTCGCGTCCATTGACCATCCCGTTTTTGTAAATCCCGCGCTGTTACGTCATTGGCGATGGTATAGCCCCAAATTTTCGTTTGGGCTACCTCTGGTGTACATTCAAAGGCGTAATCGCCAATTACTAATGCTAACTCTCCTTCGTAGTCAACTCTTTGTGACTGGCGAGGATACTTAATTTCTTTCTCAGATGGAATAATCGACGTGGGTGGCTTGAGAAAAATTAGTGGCTCAGAAGGGACTGGAGTTCCCATTTCTGCTGCATGATCTGCATAATTTTTACCCACTGCCACAATTT
The DNA here is from genome assembly GCF_034531155.1 of Nostoc sp. ChiVER01. NCBI lineage: Bacteria > Bacillati > Cyanobacteriota > Cyanophyceae > Nostocales > Nostocaceae > Nostoc > Nostoc sp. ChiVER01. The sequence continues at coordinate 34,184 of NZ_JAVRBS010000012.1, forward strand.
TTGAGGGAGCGCAGGGAGCCAAAATTTCGTAATTTTCTGGTGTCAAAGTTAAATCAGTGGGTTGTCCTTGTAACCAAGGCGGAGCATCTAGCACCTGCACATTCAGGGATACTTGTAGTAACCCATAGTAAACCTGTCCTTCTTGATTTTGAATTCGCACATAGCGTTGCGCCATAACCTTAATGAATATCCTTTTATCTGCTTTTTTGTTGCTGTGAGCGGGTAGCAATCATCAGTTAGCTTTTTGGCGAACCGATTGAGCTTTGAGCCTGAAAGCGATCGCTCGCTATAAGATATGTCCCAATACGTTGCGGTTAAGTGAGAGATTATTTTGGAATAAGCTAAAGAAATCTGGGGGTCGGGAAGCGACCTATTTTTCATTAAGGACATCCAAAAAATTTAAATTTCGGCGATTTGGCTAATGATTCAAATTTAAAACTGGTAAGATTATAGTTCCTTGTTGCTTCAGATGTTGATTAATACCGACATTTTGAATTAAAATAGGTATAAATTAGCACCAGCAGCCATTTCTGTCCATAAGGAGACTGAAAAATATGACTACTAGTTACGAAACAATGTACATTCTCCGCCCTGACCTGGGAGACGAACAGGTAGAGCAAGCAGTGACTAAATATCAGAACTTGCTTCGCGACCAAGGCGCCGAGGATATCCAAATTCAAAATCGTGGTAAGCGTCGTCTTGCTTATGAAATCAAAAAACACCGCGATGGCATCTACATCCAGTTAAATTACACTGCACCTGCAACTGCGATCACCCCCTTTGAACGCGCCATGCGTTTAAGTGAAGAAGTGATTCGCTATTTGACAGTCAAGCAGGAAGCCGAAGAGGAAAAACCTCCTAAAGAGGAAAAAGAAAGACCCACTAAAGTAGCTGCGCCTGCAACAGTGTAAAGGATAGGGAATAGGGAATAGGGGATAGGGATACGAGGAAGAAATAATTAATCCTCCATGCCCCATGCCCCATGCCCAATCCCATTCAATAAAATTTTGTTTTTTCTTTTTTCATGCTTGCTTGGGAATGCTACATTAACAAATACTTGCCAAAGGTAGTACTCCCGCAGTTATACCTAAGAGTGGACAAGATTCTGAATGGGAGCTGTAAGCTACTGTGAGCCAATCTGATACACCCAATATTCAAGTTCTCTCTACGGAAGTATCGCAACTACGCCAAGAATTGCAACTTCGTGATTCCTTAGTACAACAATTATCTCAAGAACTTTTCCGGCTGGTAAAGGGTAACACTAGTTTTATGCCCCAGCAGCCGGATCTTGAGCGCGATACGACCCAGTTACAGGCTTTGCAAGAACAACTCCAAGCTGTAGAGCAGCAGGTGGCGTTCTACCAAGAGCAAATTACAACTCGTGACTCCGAAATTTACCAATTGCGACAGTCAGTTCAAGAACTCACCGATCGCACTCGGATGTTGGAGCAGGTAGTGCAAGAGTTACCTCAAATTTATCGGCGGAAGTTTGAAGAACGAATGACGCCAGTGAGAGAAAAGGTAGCAATGCTACAACGGGAAAACCGCCAACTACAAGCAGAATTGCAAAGTGTGAGTTACCGTTTAGCACTCAAAACTCGCAATGCTAGTCACAGTGGCATTGATTTGCCAAATTTTCCCCGTCCAGTATCCGAAGAAACTAACATTTCAACTCCCCAGAACGCCTAAATTTATCATCATACTGGAAGCGAACAGGTAAAAAATTGCCATGAAAAACTATCTTGGATATATCCAACTAGTACACCAAGGCATTAACAATTCAAAATTCAAAATTAAAGACATTTCAGACGGAGATTTAAACCCTGACTGAAGCGGATGCTATATGTAAATGTAGGGTTCTTAAACCCTTTGATTTACAATAAATAAGAACTATGGAGTTATAAATAACACAAAAGCTGATAACATAACCTTTCTTACTTAAAGGGAAAGTTAGTCGCTTATGGGGGAAACCACTTCTCTACAAGACGCTTCGCGTTTGCGGAAGCCTCTCGCAGAGAAGGCCCTATACTCTCTTTTTAAGAGATGACCGCGTTAACTCACTACAAACTTGCCTATCCATCAATTTAATAGATGGATGGCTTCCAACAAGCAGGTTTATTCATCTGCCTATTAATATTACCTACGTCAAAGCCATGAGTTTCGCTCAACATTCTTCTCTAGAAAAAAAGAAAATTAGTCTGCTAGCACCAGACTGTTCTCTTTAAGAATATAAAAAAATGCAAATATTGCTTGACTCCACCATCCATCTATAGGTAGATTTATTATTTAGGCTGCTAGCATCAGACTTTTATCTTTAACGGTGGTAAAAATGTCTTCATAAGTGGGAAAAATTTCAAACACTGAATCTAGTTGGGTAAGTTCCAAAATTAACCGTACAGGAGCTTGCACGTTGCATAGAACCAAGCGACAACCACTCTGACGTGCAGCTTTCAACCCTTTTACTAAGGGGACTAATCCAGAACTGTCCATGAAATTAACTTCTGCTAAGTCGATAACCCAAAGTTGATGAGCTTGGGGTACTACTCTAGCCATTTGTTCACTCAAAGTCTTACCGCCTTCCAAATCTATGCTTGCTTGGGGTTTAAACAAAATAACTTGAAGTTCTTGTGTGAGAATCATGAATTTAACAGGGTAGTTGGAACACTTGAAAAAAATTGAAAAAAGACATTAATACCTTTTCTCTTTCACCAGCAAAATTACTGTTTTACCGTGGTATTTGGGCAAATAACAGTCGTGCAGTTGAGAAAGATTATTTCAGTATTCATGCCGTATAATTTGTGATAACTTTTATCAATATAGGCATAAACGCTTAACAATTTCGGTATCAACCGTATCTTTTACAAGATTTTTATCATTTGACTGGATATTTATAAATTTTTTATAAATATTTTAATTTGTTTGTAATAAATTATGAAATTGTGGTATCACCCTCTAAAAAATGCATAGTTAATAGCAAAAAATTAATAGTTGCTATAGATTTTAAGTTATGGATTATTCAGAATTAAACTAATGGCTCAATGGTAATGGCTCAATGGGTCTATCTGCGGTTTTAATTGACACCCCGCGCATAAACAAGCAAAGATATAATAAAAGTAAAAATTTGTAAAGACGGTGGTGCGGGATGTCTTTAGAGCTGATTTCACTAGAAAATATCCAAGGAGTCGCCCACACTTACGGGTATTGGGCAGTTTTTTTGGGAATTTTGCTAGAAAATTTAGGCATTCCCCTTCCTGGCGAAACCGTGACTTTAGTAGGCGGGTTTCTAGCTGGCAGCGATGAACTAAATTTCTGGCTGGTTCTCGGTAATGCAATTATGGGTGCTGTAATTGGCGGCACTTGTGGCTACTGGATTGGTAGAGCTAGCGGTTGGCCTTTTCTGGTAAAAGTTGCTAGCATACTTCGGATTTCTGAAGTGCGGCTGCTAACCATTAAAGAGCAATTTAGTCAAAATTCTGCTAAAGCAGTATTTTTTGGACGTTTTTTGGCATTGTTACGAGTTTTTGCTGCACCACTAGCTGGGATAGCTGAAATGCCCTTTGGGAAATTCTTTTTATACAACTTTTTAGGAGCAGTTGCTTGGGCTAGTTTGATGGTGACATTAGCTTTTTTTGCTGGCAGAATTGTTTCCTTAGAGCAATTGGTTGCTTGGGTAGGTCAATTTGCGATCGCAGCCTTACTGATTCTCGCTGCCTTAATTATTGTGCCTCTGTGGTTAGAGGCTCGCCAAGTTAAAGAAGCGAGTAGTGAAAAGTGAGAGTTAGGAGTTAGGAATTAGGAGTAAAGTAAAAAGTTATTTTTTTAATTTTTACTTTTGGATTTTGATTTTTTAACAGACGCGATTAATCGCGCCCCTACTCCTAATTCCTGTAAAGACGCGATTAATCGCGTCTCTACTTTTAACCTTTAATTTTCTGCGACCAAATGCGAGTCGGTAGCCCCCAAACGTAGATAAAGCCTTCAGCAGCTTTATGATCAAATTGGTCTTCGGCTCCGTAGGTTGCTAAATCGGGAGTATAGAGAGAATTATCACTCGAACGCCCAACTATCGTAGAGTTGCCTTTGAACAGCTTCACTCGGACAGTTCCAGAGACTTGCTCTTGTGTCTTTTGAATAAAGGCATCTAGGGCAACTTTGAGTGGGCTATACCACAAACCGTTGTAAACAATTTGGCTGTAAGTTTCTTCAATCCCACGCTTGTAATGGGTGACATCTGCCGTCAAAGTTAAGCTTTCTAAATCTCTATGCGCCTGAATTAGCACTAACATTGCAGGTGATTCGTAGATTTCCCGCGATTTAATCCCTACCAGACGGTTTTCGATCATGTCGATCCGTCCGATACCGTGATTTCCTACCGCCTGATTGAGTTCTTCAATTAGTTCAACTGGCTTTTTGGCTATACCGTTGAGGGTTGTCGGAATACCACTGTGGAAGCCAATTTCGATGTACTCTGGCTCATTGGGAGTATCCACGATCGCTTTGGTCATTTCATAAATTTCTTCTGGTGGCTCAAATGACGGATCTTCGAGTAAACCAGCTTCAATACTACGACCGAGCAAATTTTTATCAATGCTGTAGGGAGAGGATTTTTTGACTGGTGAGGGGATACCAAACCTTTCACCATAAGCGATGGTTTCCTCACGGCTCATGCCCCATTCTCTGGCTGGTGCGAGGATTTTTAGGTTGGGGTTTAAGGCAGTAACTGAGACATCAAAGCGAACCTGATCGTTACCTTTGCCAGTGCAACCGTGAGCGATCGCATCAGCACCATATTTTTCAGCCGTTTCTACTAATACCTTGGCAATCAGTGGACGAGCAAGGGCAGTTCCGAGAGGATAACGGCTTTCATAAAGGGCGTTGGCTTGAATCGCTCCAAAGGCGTAATCTTTAACGAAGCTGTCTTTGACATCCGCCACGAGGGATTCACTTGCACCCGATTTCAGAGCTTTTTCTCGAACTGGCTCTAATTCATCTCCCTGACCTAAATCTGCTGCTAAAGTAATCACCTCTTCTACACCCCACTCCTGTTTGAGGTAAGGGATACAAACGGAGGTATCTACTCCACCAGAATATGCCAGGACAACCTTTTTGGCGCGACCCATTAATTTCTCCAGTTAGGAAAACAAACAATGAGTCATTATTATATCTAAACAATCGATGTATATTTTATTCATGCAACAAGTAATAGATTAATTAACTGCAAACCTAGACATTACCGTTAATGTCTGATGCTAATAAAACGATGTAGCAATCCTAAATTATTATGTGAATGACATGATTCCCTAACTTTCTAGAAAAATTGGGAATTTGAGCTTTGAGATTTTATAAATTTAAAAATTTGCGGGGTGGATTATCCCACCCTGTTATTCTTGATAATTTGATTTAAGCTTTTGTGCTTGATGTTTGAGAAGATGCTATCTTTTTACTCAAGAACAAACTCAACCCAAATACAGACAATCCAAGCATTAAACTTGGCTCTGGAACACTGGTATAAGTGACGGTCTGAACACCCGTACTAGTTGAATCGTTCAGATTGATAAAATTTTCGCGGTAGACATTAAAATCGCTAGGTGTAAAATACAACCCTAATCCCACTTTATTAAAAATTTTTCCCGTTTTGTCGGTAAAAACTGACGCTAAAGGATCATCCGCTTCAGTGTATGACTGACCACCATAGCTAGCAGAAATCTTTAAACCTTCTGCGATCGTTACTTCTTGATCGCCTGCTGCTGCTTGGTTGAATGAAAAAGTGCCTGTGAGAGTTTTATCATCGTTAAAAAAATTATAAGTTACGGCTGCTTGAGCAGGGATAGTTTCCCCTAACGAAAAAATCAAAGCAGTTCCTACTGTTGCAGCTGCTAACTTCTTGAAGATAGAATCAGTCATTTTTTCCCTTGATAAAAGAACAGGTGCAATAATACCGCAATAGTTTTTTGAGACAGAGACGTGGTAATACACGTCTCTGCAAAAGAAAGCTTTTCAGTTAATATCTTACTGAAGCAGCGTATTCAATTTACGGACTTACGATCGCAGTTTTCATGGCTTGGAAGATATGACTTTGGTCAACCACGCCCCGAACACCAGGCACATTGTAAGTACCAGAACTATCTGTAATCTGGAAGCCTTGTCCTAGCGATCGCGTCAGAGTTGATGCGTAAGCACCCTGGTAGTAAACAGGTACAACGCGACGGCTATGGCTACCCCAGAGATATTTGTAATTTGGATCAGACCCCCAGAAGTGACCAGCATCAGTAGGATTATGCTTAACGAAGGTGATGTCCTTGGCGTTATACTTCAAGCCTTTAGCCTGATTTGGGTTAGGATTGGGAGTCAATTTAGAAGCAAAGTCATTATTCAGAGTCAGGTAATGGTCATGGTCAGCAGTAACCAATAGCAAGTTCTTGCTCCAACCACCATGATTCTCTACCCAACTAATAACTTGCTGGACTGCTTTATCAAAATCATTCATGGTTCCGATGAGGTTATCCATGTTGTTGTCATGAGCAGCCCAGTCGATATCGCCTCCCTCAACCATCAACCAGAAGCCATCTTTGTCTTTACCTAAAACGGTTAAAGCTGCTTTGGTCAAATCAGCTAAAGTTGGATTTTCATTAATTTCTCTAGCGATAAAGCTGGCATCAGTTTCACCAGGAGCCAGAGGACGAACAGTATCGGGTGCAGGAGCATTAGGAGCGATGGGATTACCAGCTGCATCAATAACAGGAACACAATCCCCAGCAGTACCAGTTATTATCTGACCTGATGGACAGGTATCCGGCGTTCCAGGCTTGACAACAGAGGTATACAGAGAGAAGTTGTCCAAACCTGTCAAACTATAATCTCCCTTAGAGGAACTAACAGGAATGTTGCCATTTTGTCCACGCGCACCATACAGACCAAATAATCTGCCTCCCTTGTTGGGGTCGATTTTAGCAGCCGTGTTTAGCAGTGTCTTAGCTGCATTAGGGCCACGTTCCAAAAAGGTATAGCCGTAACGATTGGACGTAGGATTATTCTTCAGATGCTGGTAGGTGTCTTCGGTAATGTACGTGTACTTAAAGACGCCTTCTGCTGTACTTGTACTTTCTTTATTTTCAAAATCTTTGGGATGACCGCCACCCAACAAAATATTGGGTTTAAAGTTTAGCAATGTCTGTTGCAAAATGCTGTCTTGGTTGGTTTTGCTGGGGTCGTAAGCACTATCGTACTTACTACGACGATTTACGAAAGAAGCCGCAGCACCAGGCGTTGCATGACTAACAGGTACGGAAGTTACCAAGCCTGTAGACTTACCTTTTTCTTTGGCAATTTCTAGGATGGTTTTCAACTTCTTCTCGTAAATGTCAACCCCCATCGCGTTGTTGAAGCTCTTTACTCCCGTATACAGAGTTGTAGCTGTGTTAGCAGAGTCGGGATAACTGTACTTGATGTAATCTTTGTCATAACTACCAGAATTAGCAGGGGTCAAAGGAACCCAAGGAACAGGGCCGCCTTTACTGATGTCATAACCCGCCAGATTACCATCCTCTAGGCTATTACCATCAGCTCGATTGCCAGGGTTAAAAGGAGTAGGCTTGAATGAGAAGTTGGGGCGAAGAGGACTTGCAGCAGTCACTGTATTTGACCCATCCAGAGCAGAGTTACCTGTTAGATGGGGCTGGTCTGTTGGATTGGCTGGTGTATTTCCCTGAATAGTTGTGCCGTAAGTAGTCACCAATCCATATCCACTGAGCTTTTGGAAGCTCAGACCTGAGCCTTTACCACTAGTGTAAAAAGGAGCGCCTTTGGCAACGGCTGCGGCCCGTGCCATATTCCAACCCATACCATCGCCAATCATGATAATTACGTTAACTCCATTACCAGCCGCCATAGTCGGCTGAAAAACAGAATTACCAACTACTAATAGAACGGTACAAAGCAAGCCAACCATCGTAAGGGCTAGAAATCGCTTGTACTTTTGCAAAAATGAAATCATTGCAGTGTGCCTTAAAGTTAATTGAGTAAGTTTTAGCTTTTAATACTGATAAAAATTTGGTTCTAGATGAGTAGCACCAAAGTCTAAGCCTGTAGCAGTCCCATTTGGCTGAGTATAGGCTGTAGCTTGACTTTGCTCAAAGGCGGTTGCTGGTTGTTGATTTGATGTTCCCAAGAACAACAAAGCTGCCATAACCAGACCGGATATAAACCAAGCTAAGGCGCGTTTATACTGTTTCAGTAATGAAATCATTTTGGATTTTTGAATGAGAGCCATGATTGGGAAACCTCTTAATGAATAACCGAGTTACAATCAGTGATTGTTATGCTTTGACAGTTAGAAAAATGCCAATAAGCATTATGTTTAAACAATCTTTAAAAACTAAATATAGGTAGAGTAAATTAGCACAATTTATTTGAAATTTATAGTAGCAATTAGAACAACTATGAATTTAGCTATGATTTTGGTTTAAATTAGTTTTACTTGCAGATAACATGAAAACTAAATCTTGGTTAAATAAAGGATGAATTGGTAACGCTGAAGGTTTTTGAGAGCTAGCTAGCTGTAAAGTTATCTCAGCAATATTAAAAGTTTTTCGGATGTGAGTTTCCAACTTAGTAAGTAAGCGATCGCGTTCCTGAATAGTTGCACATTTAACTGTCAAGTTGGCACAAAGCATTACCTTATCTAAGCTAATTGCCCAGATATGAAGTTTTTCTACTTCAACAACACCAGGAAAAGATTTGAGAGATATTTCCACATCAACAGGATCTATTGACTCCGGTGCATACTCCAAAAAAATCTTTAAACTTTCTTGCACTAAAGGTAAGGCACTCAAACCCGTAAAGATTGCAACGACTATACTAATGGCAACATCTGCCCACCACCAATCCCAAAGATGAACTACTAAAGCAGCTATAATAACGCCAACAGAACTAACAGTATCGGCGATGACATGAAGCAAAGCTCCCCGCAGGTTTAAGTCGTCGTGACTGTGCGGATGAAGCAAATTAATATTGAGCAGATTGATGATTAAACCTAATACTGCAATTGCTAACATTGGTAAGCCTAAAATTGCTGCTGGATGTTGCCAGCGTTGAATAGCTTCTAATATGATAAAAGTAGCGATCGCAAGTAAACCTAATCCATTCAAAAATGCTGCTAAAACTTCGATTCGCTGATGTCCAAACGTTGCTTTTTCCTTAGCTGGTTGCTGTGCTAAAAAACTAGCAAGTAGCGATATTGCTAAAGCTGTAATATCCGATAGTATGTGTCCTGCATCTGCCTGTAAGGATAAACTTTGACTCCATAAACCCACACTCCACTCAGCAACAAAAAAAATAGCAAGTAAACCTACTGTTATCCACAAAATTTTTGCTTTTTGGTAATTATTAACTACTTTTACAGAATTATCTGCACATCCACACCATTGAAGTGAAAGCATTACTCAAAAAACCTTTTTACAGTTTAAGTTACTTAAATGCATGAATTTTTATAAGTTTGTCCTAAAATATAATCAATAAAAATTAACAACAGGTTATATAGTGATTAATTAGAATTTATCAACTGTTATTATTTACTGAAAAATAATCTGGAAAAAAGTAATATCAATTAAGCATAAATACCTCTGTACCTGTTAAATAATCTTTAACGGACATAGAGAGATGTATAAATTTAAATGTTAATATAGTAAATTTATATACCTGCTTTTAGGTATTCAGCAAATATTGCATCATGGGCAGATTTACTATATTCCGTAACCAGAATTATGTAAGGAACAGTGACAGCGTCGCATCTGTCCTATCCTGGAGATAGATAAATTGTGTTGTGGGTGAGACTGTGTTTTTCAGCGTTGTGATACCGACTTATAATCGCCAACCGATTTTAGAAAAGTGCCTCCGCGCCTTGGAGGTACAGGAGTTGAGCCAGTTAAGTTCGGTTACTGATTACGAGATTGTCTTAGTGGATGATGGTTCTACTGATGGCACATTGGAGTGGTTAACAGCACACGAAGAGGAGTTTCCCCATGTGCGCTGGTTTGAGCAAGATCATGCTGGCCCGGCTGCGGCGAGGAATCTGGGTGTAGAACAGGCACTGGGAGATACAATTATCTTTATTGATAGCGATTTAGTGGTGTTGGAAAATTTCTTGCAAGCTCATGCAAAGGCGCTAGTGCAGGGAAAGGAGAAATTAGGGAGCGATCGCTTTTTCACTTACGGTGCAGTTATTAATACTTGTAATTTCAATAACCCAACTGCTGAACCCTACAAAGTCACAGATTTTTCAGCAGCTTTTTTTGCTACGGGAAATGTAGCAATTTCTAAATATTGGCTAGAGAAAGCCGGACTTTTTGACACTAGCTTTCAACTCTATGGCTGGGAAGATTTAGAATTAGGTGTACGGCTGAAAAAACTAGGTTTGACACTAATTAAATGTCCCGAAGCCGTAGGATATCACTGGCATCCAGCATTTAAATTAGAACAAATTCCTCGATTGATTGACCAAGAAATTCAACGCGGACGTATGGGAGTTTTGTTTTATCAAAAGCATCCCACATGGGAAGTGCGAATGATGATTCAAATGACTTGGTTGCATCGCTTACTTTGGGGAATTTTGTCACTCAATGGCGCAGTTAATGAACGCACAATGGCTCCATTATTGCAATGGCTAATTAATTTAGGTAAACCGCAATTAGCTTTAGAAATTGCCCGAATTTTTCTCAACTGGTACAACGTGAAAGGTGTTTATCAAGCTTATGCCGAAATGCAACAAGTATCGTGATTGAATAGTGAGGAGTGCAGAGCTAGGTCTAATACCATTTCCAAAAAACTTTGCAACAGATGAATCGGTTGTAAGGGCGCTATATGGTTTGTCGTATATTTTTATATAAGTTATTAACAGTAATATTAGGTACAGTCTAATAGCTCACTCAAAAGCGATCGCACAATTTAGGGAAACTATTTCTTGGGACAGGGAGCTATTGGTCTACTTTTGGACTGTACAGCCCTTATTAGAGATAAAAATCTGAAATTATAAATAGTGCCTACTAAATACTTGTAGTGATTTGACAAAGTACTAATAAGTTTATAGAGATTTTTATGAATATTTTGAAGAATATTATTGCTGTCCTAGCCGCTATAACTCTCTTACTGGGCGATTTTACACCCTGATTTTATTTCTGTAGCTGTAAGCGTATCGCCTATGGGTGTACGTTATTTGCTGCAAACATCTAAGGATAAAGAGGATACTAAATAACTTAAGTTTGACCGTAGGTACTCTTACACGCTACCTGTGGTCGTTAACTCTTACCATCGCATCTCAAGAATTATTTCTGATCAACTGCAACAATATTGACTCAAGACTTTGTAATGCAGCGTTTGTGGTGCGCTGATGTTCTTCAAAATTACGTTGATGTTGTTCATGGCTATCACGTAATTCAAGTAACACATCATCCAAAATCGCACTAAGACCCAAAACACGGTCAACGTTACTGGTTAGCTCTCTCATTTCTTGGCTTAGTTCATCCAGTTGTGCCTGTGTGTTAGCTTGTCTAATGGTTAAATTATCTAATTGTTCTTGTGTACTAGTTTGTCTTTGTGCCAACCCCAAGATTATTTGTTCAATACGATCTATCCGGTTAGGGAAATATTCGGGTGTATCAGTCATTTTTCTTGTGTTGAACTTCTACAATTTTACTTTCTCCTTTGATTCAATATCCTCAAACACCGATAAATATTGTTTTTAGGGCGGCGTGATAGTTAAATTATTTTATCGCTAGCACTACAAACCTGATACGAATAACGCGATTTTCTACTGAGATAACCTCACTAAATCACAATTCCCCAAAGCGATCGCTACAGGGAATCAAAGAGTTATGCGGGTTAGAGGATGGTTAAGGCGGGTTAGTCCTCTACTTCAGAATTATTATATATTATGTCAAAATTGCCCCACCCATCAATCGCTCATACCGATACTTCAACTCTTCTTTCATCAAATACCAACGCTCTAAAGTAACATCCATCTCTATTATTTTCTCTGCTGCTTGTCGCGCTAAAAGTAAAACTTCTTCATCTTCAACCAAACTTGCCAATGTAAAATCTGGCACTCCTGATTGACGAGTTCCCAGTACTTGCCCAGGCCCACGAAAACGCATATCCATTTCAGAGATGAAAAAGCCATCCTGAGATTGTTCCAACACCTTTAACCGTTGTTGAGCATCAGGGCTTCTGGAACTGCTCATCAACAAACAGTAAGACTGAGCTGCACCACGACCAACACGCCCCCGCAATTGGTGAAGTTGCGATAAGCCAAATCGCTCCGCATTTTCAATGAGCATTACTGTGGCATTAGGTACGTCTACACCAACTTCAACAACGGTAGTAGAAACCAAAATTTGTGTTTGGTTATCACGAAATTTGGTAATTGCTTCATCCTTATCGGCTGAACTCATGCGACCGTGTAGCAGCCCTACTTGAAAGTCAGGAAAAACGCTTTCTTGTAACTTTTGATGCTCATCTACAGCCGATCGCAGATCCAGTTTTTCTGATTCTTCTACCAAGGGCAAAACCACATAAACTTGTCTACCTTGGGCAATTTCTCGGCGCATGAGGTCGTAAGCATGGTTGCGTTGCTGACCCGATAGTACTGTTGTCTGAATCTTTTGTCGTCCTGGTGGTAACTCATCAATCTGGCTTACATCCAAATCCCCGTGTATCGTCAGTGCTAAGGTTCTAGGAATCGGCGTAGCTGTCATAGTCAACACATGGGGTTGTTCACCTTTTTGCTGCAAACGCGCCCGTTGTTCTACTCCAAAGCGGTGCTGTTCATCAATCACCACTAACCCGAGTTGATGGAAGTTTACGGGGTCTTGAATCAAGGCATGGGTTCCCACTAACAGAGGTAATTCACCAGTTCCTAACTGAGAATGTATTAGTCTTCGTTTAGCAGTTTTAGTAGAACCTGTCAGTAATTCTACTGGTAAATGCAAGAGGTTAAACCAGCTAACTAACTTGCGATAATGTTGTTCTGCCAAAACTTCTGTGGGAGCCATCAGCGCCGCTTGATAGCCAGATTGAATTGCTGCGAGGATAGCCAGCACAGCAACGACCGTTTTACCAGAACCGACATCACCTTGCACCAAACGATTCATTGGTACGGGTTTCTGTAAATCGTTGAGAATGTCGTTAAGGACTCGTTGCTGTGCGCCAGTAAGTTGAAAAGGCAGTATTTCGTGGAATTTTTCTACAAGTTGACCGCGTGGAACCAGGATGGCGCTGGTTTGAATAGCCCTTGCTTGCTGTTGACGTTGTAGTAATCCAAGTTGTAAGTAGAAAAATTCATCAAAAACTAGGCGACGACGGGCAACTTGCAGAGCGGCGCTATCACTAGGAAAATGAATGTTAGCGATCGCATCTTTCAATTCCATCAAACCATACTTTTGTCGCAAACCACTTGGTAAAGGGTCTTTCAGGTTAGCCGCAGCAGGTAAAGCAGCTATTACCGCCTGTCGCACTGTATTTGCTACCACTCCTTCAGTTAGTCCATAAATTGGTACTACTCGCCCAATATTCAAGGACTCAATCGAATCTCCTGGATTTGCCAAAACCTCTAGTTCTGGATTATCCAGTGTTAAACCGTATTTACTTTCTTTTACCAACCCACACGCCGCCAAAATGCTACCTACTGGATAACGGCGTTTTAAACTTTCTTGCCAAGCGCGACTGCTAAAACGTGTACCTGCGTAAAAACGACCAATTTTGATTTGACCACTATTATCTTTTACTACCAGTTCTAAAATTGATAATTTCTGATTTTTAGGGCTAGTAAAGCAGTTGCAACGCTTTACTGTAGCCACTATTGTCACCGTCTCACCCGCTTGTAACTCGCGGATATTCACCTGACGCGCATAATCAATATGGTCACGAGGATAGTAGAAAAGCAAGTCGCGGACGGTGTGTAAACCAAGCCGTGCTAAATTATCAGCTTTTTTAAAACCTATTTCTGGTAAATCGCTGAGTTTTTGGTCAATGTTCGGTGCAAGCCTCCGACTCACCTCAGTGATAATTTTAGATTTTGGGTCGCGCCTTTGATGCGCTGGAAGCGCAACTTGGATTTTGGATTGATAAATTCTCCCCTGCTCCCCTGCTCCCCTGCTCCCCTGCTCCCCCTGCTCTTCTTTCTGTAGTTGAGAGAGATACCTACGAGTCTCTGCTACTAAATGTTGTCTTTCTTCCAATGCTAGATGTGGATAACTAGCAAATTGCACCGCTAGTCCTTGCCAACGGCGGCGTTCAGTTTGGGGTAAGCCTGTTGGGAATTTGCCCAAAGTTAGACTAAGAAATTCACTAAAGCGGTATTCTCTGCCCATCAAGTCTGTAAAGCCGCGTTCAGCTTCTATTGCCAAGGCTTTGTGCAATCGTATCCAATCTGGTTTTTCATTAGTCATTGGTCAATAGACATGGGAGTGAGGAGTTAGGAATAAATTACTCATAACTCATAATTCATAACTCATAACTTTATTCAAACCAACTAGCACGCCATGCAGCTTCAGCTTCCGCGATCGCTCTTTCTCGATGTTTCTTTTGATACTCTCGTCCTAACTTGTTTAGCTGAACTAAAATACTGCGGATTTGCTTGCGCTCAGAAGAGAGTGCCACATCAGCAAATTCAATTTCTCCTAATCGCAGGTTAATAGCCATAACTTGCGTCAGTCCAGAATCTTCTGACTGCTGCTCATTTTCAATTTCAATTACTAAGTTTAATAAGTTGGGTGGCCCTGGCATTACCTCAGCAGATGCTTCTGATGCAGCAGCAGCTGCTGCTGCTAAAATCGGTTCTGGTAATTTTTTAGGTAATACCCCAGATTTTTGTATTAAAACATTAGCATCATGCGAAAGTTTTTTCAGTATCTCTTGCGTAACCTCTTCTAAGTTCTGTTGCCATTTTACTAGTTCTATAGGATTAGAAGTGTCAGCAGTGAAAGACTGAGAATTAGAGGTATCCAGAAGTCCAGAAGATAAAAAGGATGTTACTTTCTCATCTCCCTCATCCCCATCATCTTCCCCAACTTCCTGACTTTGAATACAAGCAAGCAATTTATCCCCTGCCACTTGCCCCAAGTTGCGGATAGCTTGTTGCAATTGCTGACGCTGATTCAATGATAAATTCAGAAAGTTTTCAGGATACCCCTGAGTACAAAGGTGGTAACTTGCCAGAATCAACTGTTTTCGTACAGCTAGCGCCAAGGTGTTTAAATAACTAGCATAAGCGTTTTGTAATTCTACTGCGATCGCTCGAATCGCTTCTTTTATTCCTGCAATATCCCGTTCAATTCGCTCGATTGCTCTTGCCATATCTTTTTGTTCTTGCCCATGTGAACTATTACATAGTACAAATGTACAAATTTATTTTAGGATAACTTTCCAGAGGATTTTATATTTTAAATTAAATGCGATATTTCGCGTCTCTACTAATAAAATACAGGTCAGGCTATTTGCTTGACCTGTTTAATAAAGAGTCATTTGTCCTTTGTCTTTGCTAAAGACTAATGACTAATGACCAATGACTAAGTATTACTTAGTACCCATTTGTGCGGCGACTTCATCAGCAAAGCTAATTTCTTGCTTTTCAATGCCTTCGCCCAGTATATAGCGGACAAAGCGGGTCACTTGAATCTCTCCGCCTAATTGCGCCTTCACTTGCTTCACCAAGTCTTCCACGGAAATACTTTGATCGCGAATGTAAGGTTGATCGAGCAAGGTCAATTCTTTCAGGCGTTTTTCAATCCGTCCCTGAACAATTTTTTCTTTGATGTTATCTGGCTTGTTCGCCAAATCATCCTTGCCCATTTCAATATCTTTTTCCTTTTGGGCAACTTCGGCGGGGATTTGGTCTACACTGACATACTCGACATTTGGACAAGCGGCAACTTGCATTGCAGTGTTCCGTGCCAAGTTTTGGAACTCTTGATTGGTAGCCACCGACTCACTTTGAGAACCCAGTTCTACCAATACACCAACTCGACCGCCAGTGTGAATGTAGCTGTCTACTACACCTTGTGTGCCTTCTGCTAGGGCAAAATTGACAAAGCGACGCACTTGGATATTTTCACCGAGCGTGGCAATGGTTTGCTTGATGAATTCTTCTACAGTCCCACTTTCATTTTCAATATAGGGTTGAGCCAACAAAGACTCAACACTATCAGCAGTTGCTGCTTGCTTGGCTAGATTCTTAACTAAAGCTTTAAAAGCCTCGTTACGAGCAACAAAGTCGGTTTGGCAGTTCACTTCTATGAGTACACCCACTCGACCACCGGGCTGAATGTAAGTGTCTACTAGCCCTTCTGCCGCAACGCGATCGCTTTTTCCCCCTGCCTTAGAGATGCCTTTTTTCCGTAGCCAGTCTATGGCTTCTTCTACGTTGCCATTAGTCTCTATCAGCGCCTTTTTGCAGTCCATCATGCCGGCACCAGTTTTTTGGCGTAGCTCTTGGACGAGTTTTGCAGATATTTCCGCCATGTTGCCTCAATTCCTAACTTGACCTCGAGTTGTAATCGCTCACGGGTGTTGAGTATTTCTATCTTACTCAGGGGTGGGGTAGAAAAAATAATGAAGTTATAAGGTATGAGTTTTTTCGCCTTTACCTTAACCTAAGATTTACCGCAGGCTAGGGCGGCTTGCTGCTACTGTGCCAGCTACCGCCCTCCTTCGGATACTTCCTTCACCCCTGCTTTATTTATTCTTCTGTTTCTTCGTCGGGAATTACGGCGTCAGTATATTCGGTTTCTTCATAGTCATCGTCATACTCACTGCCGTCGTAATCTTCGTAATCATCTTCAGCCTCAAGCTGACCGTGACGACCTTCATAAATGGCATCCGCCAATTTTCCGACTATCAGCTTAATTGACCTGATAGCATCGTCGTTTGCCGGAATGGGGATATCTACTACATCTGGGTCACAGTTTGTATCCAGCATGGACACAATGGGAATATTCAGCTTTTGGCATTCTTGAACTGCGTTATATTCCCGACGTTGGTCTACAATCACCACGATATCGGGTACTTTCCGCATTGTTTTAATGCCGCCCAAATATTTTTGGAGCTTCGTCATTTCCCGACGTAGCATTGATGCTTCTTTTTTCGGTAATAAATCTAGTGCGCCAGTTTCTTCACGGCGTTCTAAATCTTTTAGACGGTCTACCCGTGTTTTGATGGTTGCCCAATTGGTCAGCATTCCACCCAACCAGCGTTGGTTAATATAGTGGGAACCACAACGGGTAGCTTCTTGGGCAATAATTCCAGCTGCTTGGCGCTTGGTGCCGACAAAAAGAAATTTCTTCCCTTGTTCTGCGTGCGATCGCATGTAGTTGTAGGCATTATCCATCAACTGGGCAGTTTGCACCAAGTCGATAATATGCACACCATTGCGGGAAGTATAAATGTAAGGAGACATTTTTGGGTTCCAACGCCGGGTCTGATGCCCAAAGTGAACCCCTGACTCCATCATTTGAGCCAATGAAACTACTGGCATATATTTTTTAACTCCGATTCGGGTTAAACCTCCATCCAAGTGCATTTCCCAATTGGGAAACACCCGAATTCTTAGATGTGCGAGATTAGTTAACCATACTAGGTTAACATATTCTGAAGAGTTCTAGTTGGTTGACATGAGGGCGAGAAAATAGCGCCGCCCACTGAACAATTGGGTACGCCATAACGTTTTTATGTATGGTGTACAATTGGGATAAACAGAGGGTGTCATCAGTAGAATAACTCTACTTCTGGCTAACTTGAGATGTGCAAGCTTTTCAAAATATAACTAGATAACTCACAAAATCCTTCGCCTTCGGCAGCGTTAGTAATATAAGTAGGGAGATATTTCAACTTATTCACATATTCCAGCACGTTTGCCACGCCTACAGAAATAGGAAAATAACGCGGATTAAATAAGCTTTCATCATTGGGACTATCACCAACAGTGACAATTTGTTCTGGTGAATACTGGGGCAAATATTCGCGCAAGACTTGCAACAATCCTACAGCTTTATCTTGCCCTTGGGGTTTAATGTGGCACTGCACGTTACTATAGGTAAATCCCCAACCCATTTGTTGACAGAGATTCTCTAGGATTTGTAGTTCCTCTTGATGCAAAGCACCTACATCAAAAGTCCAATCGGTGATGCGAAAGCGATTATCAGCAGATTCTTGGATTTGGGGAAATTTAGTTTGTAAATTTTCAAAAGTCGTAGCCAAGTGCTGGCGATGTTTAACTAAATCGAGAATGGGTGTTAAGACTACTGGTTTCTGGTTTCCAGGCGGAAAGTACAAACCACCATTTTCTGCCATTGCACCTGCCACTGGCATCAAACTACTCAATCCATTCACCCACCCAGCAGAACGTCCTGTGACAATCATCACCTTAATGTCAGCTGCCGCTAAATCCTCTAAAGCTTGCAAGAGTGCAGGAGTAAATTTTCCTCGTTTAGTCAGAGTGCCATCCATATCTGTGGCTATCAGACGAATATTACTAAAGCTTTTAGATGAAAACTCAGACAGGGCAAGGATGCTTTGGTGTCTGGACATAGGTGATTTGTAAAAGGCTGTAAAAAATATTAATCATACAGCAAGATGGCATTGAAGATTTGGGCATCCTAAACATCAGGAGTCAAGTTTTTCAGTTTCCAACCATGTCCACTTCGATATTTCTTGCCCAAACCTCAGGAAAGCCTAAAAAAGCATCCCAGGAAGTGCCAGCAAGTAATCCTCAAATACCACCATTATTGTTGGTATCTTCAGGAGGGCTGGCTTTAGCGGTGATTGCTCTGATTGTATATAGTAAGCTCCAGAAGGATAAGCTGGAGAAAAAACTTAAGTTTGAACAATTCCGCGCGCGAGAATTAGAGAAAAAATTTAAGCTGGCGCTGGAAACGATTCGCAAAATGGAAACTAATCCTGATTTGGTCAACTCACGAGACTTTAACCTGGATTACCTGCGTATGCGGATGGCAGAAGAGGTTTTTCATTTTGCAATCCTTAATCAAATAAAGATTCAGATTAAAGAAAAAGTTACTCAAGCCCTGCGTCCAAATCAAGCACAACTTGGATCAGTCGGAATTGCTAACAGTGCTGGACGACAAGTAGATGAAATTTTTGATGTAGAGTATGAAACTGGTACTCCACCGAACAGTGCTAAAAAAGTACTATTTCGGATTCAAATCCGGTTAATGAAGTTACCAACGCAGGCGACTTCTGCAACTATTAGTCAAATTATTGACTGTATAGAAACTTACCTAAGCCCCATAGAAAATGAGGATAGTTGGCAACCAACAATTCAAGGTCGGATTGCTAGTATGCATTGGGATCAAAAGGCTAAACCTACGCCTCTACTGGTGCTAGAACAATCAAATGAAGGCGTGAATGTGACTTTTCGTACTAGTCGCCAACCAAATGCTCCAACTTTGCCAAACCAACCTGGAATGAAAAAATCAGGCTCGGCTAGGCAATGAATTATGGTTGTTATTAGTCATTGGTCATTAGTCATTAATCATTAGTCATTCACAAAGGACAAATGACTAATGACTAAAATCATGGCTGAATAATCGCATTGGGAGAATTACGGGTTAAAAGACCATCTTCCATTTCTACGATGCGATCGGCTATATCTAAAATGCGGTTGTCGTGTGTCACTAATAAAATAGTAGTTCCCTGATTTTTGGCTAAACTCTGCATTATTTCTACAACATCGCGTCCTGATTGTTTGTCTAATGCTGCTGTCGGTTCGTCTGCTAGCACCAGTGGGGGACGATTTACTAAGGCGCGAGCGATCGCAATTCTTTGTTTCTGTCCACCAGAAAGATTATCTGGGTAGTAATCAACTCGTTCTTCTAGACCAACAGACCCTAGCATGGCTTTTGATTTAGCTACTGCTTCTGTTTTAGAAATATTATCATTCAATTCTACCGCCATTTGCACATTTTGCTTTGCTGTCAAGAACCCTAGCAAATTGTGAGCTTGAAAAATATAACCAATGTTACGCCGCATCTGCACCAGTTTGTTTTGACTGACGCCAACAAGTTCTTCACCTAAAAACTTTAAACTTCCTTCTTGTACAGACCGTAAACCACCAATTAAGCTCAGTAATGTTGTTTTACCTGAACCTGATGGCCCAGTCATAATTACAATTTCACCTGGATAAATTTCTAGGTTGATGTCAAATAATATCTGTTTTCTCAGCGCCCCTTTGCCATAGTAGTGATTGAGATTCTTAATCGCAATTACAGGTTCTTTTTCTATCATATTCTTATTAGTTACAAGTTAACAGTTTTGAAACGTAACTGTAGCACTTATCAAAAATCAAGCTTTCTTGATTATTGATTATAAACTATAGTTGTTAATAAATTATTTTAATTAATATTGACTTAATTAAAATATATCTGCTGGATCGGCAGAACGTAATTTTCGGACTGCGATCGCACCAGAAACAATGCACATTAACATAGTCAAAATCAACACCATTACTGCCCGATCAAAACTCATAAAAACTGGTAAGAGTGTTGCATTTCTGGCGGTGTTATACATAAATAAAGAAAATATTATTCCAGGGAAATATCCTAAAATTGCTAATAACAAAGCCTCTTGAAGAATGACCGTCAATAAATAGGTTTGTGTGTAACCTATTGCTTTGAGAGTAGCGTATTCAGCTAAATGATCTGCAACTTCTGTATAAAGGATTTGATAAACTATCACAGTCCCCACAATGAAACCCATGACAGTCCCTAATGTAAAAATAAACCCAATAGCTGTACTATTTGCCCAATAGTTTCGCTCAAACTCAATAAATTCTTCTTTAGTTAACACATTTACTTCACTCGGTAAATACTTTCGTAATTCTTCGGCAACAACGTTAGCATTAGCTCCTGGTTTTAATCTAATTAGTCCAATATCAATTAATCCTTTTTGACGATTGCTGAATATCCGCAGAAAGTTAATATCACTTGTAATTAAATTACCATCTGCGCCAAATGATGCACCTAATGTAAATAGTCCTCCGACTTTAATTCGCCGTCTTCGCACTTCTGCGGTTACGGTTTTACCTTGTTCATAATTAGCAGCAATTGGGCCATACTCCACTCTAGAAGAACGGTCAAATAGAACTACATCAGGTAGTTTAAGTTTATCTAAATTCTCTTGAACTCCAGGTAAATCAACTAGGTTAGTTTCTGGGTTCATTCCAAATATCAAGATACTACGAGGGCGACCTGTTACAGGATTTTTCCAAATTGTAAAGTCTAAATATATCGGATGTACTGATTGGACTGCGGGTAATTCTAAAGCTTTATATAACCGTCTTTGAGAAAAGCTCCTCATCGCCAGAACAGCATTAGATTGACTGTTAATTAAAACAATATCACCCTGTAAACTGTTATGGAATCGAACGTTACTATAATACAAAGCATCCCGGAAACCGAGTTGCATAAACATTAGAATATCAGCGAAAGCAATTCCTGCTAAAGCCACAGCTAGGCGAGTTTTTTCTCTTGTCAGTTGTAGCCACGACAGAGGTATTTTTTGACTCATTTTATAGGCATCCAAGCACAGTTAAGATAATTCGTAGCTCGTAATTACGCTCGGATCGAATTTATAGACCGCTTAAAATTAATTAGGCAGTTTGATTAAGAGCATTTGTAATCCAAGTTATCAAATAACAAATTGGTATTACTGCTCGCCAAGAACTTGATTAGTTATTAATATCGACAACAACTTTGGCGTAAGTTAAACCAGAAACTTTCTGGCTATCTTCTGGAGACAGAGCAATTTTCACTTCTACAACTCTGGCATCCACATCTGCTGCTGGATCTGTATTCAGCACATCTTTTTTACCAATTTTTCTGCCAATTTCAGTTACAGTTCCCTTTAATTCGCCGCTAAATGCTCCATTATCGCTGCTGATAGTGGCGTTTTGACCAACACGCACTTTACCAATACTATCTTCGGCGACTTCAGCAATCACAAACATTTGGTTGGTTTGTCCAATTTCAGCAATGCCATTTGCACCGATCGCTTCGCCTGATTTGGTGTAAACTTTTAAAATCTCTCCTGCGATTGGTGCTTGAACGTAGCTTAACTTTAGTTCTGCTTCGGCTTTTCTGATATTTGCGATCGCATTACTAACTTGGGCTTGCGCCACTTGCACATCAGTAGGACTAACCTCTAAAATTCTGCTCAGTTTGGCCTTTTCTTCATCAATTTGTCTTTGCAAAGTTGCTACGGTTTTATCACGGTTAACTTTGGCTTCGATTAGCTGCTGTTGCAAAGTTGCTAAATTTTGTATTTGGGTAGCTCTGGCTTCGGCAAGTTGCTGTCGTAGAGTTGCCAATGTTTGCTTTAGCGTAGCTTGGCTTTCCGCCACCTGTTGATTAGAAGTTACTGCACTCAAGCGTCTTCTATCCCGCTCTTGCTGAGAAATAGCGCCTTCTTTGTATAAATAATCATAGCGTCCGGCATCGACTTGAGCATTGCGCTGTTCAGCTTTAATACGTGTAAGCGTTGCCCTGAGAGCATCTCTTTGCCCACTGAGTTCAGCTTCTAAGCGATTCACGGTTGCTTGTTGGACAAGTTTATCACCACTTAACTGAGCTGCAATCCGCGCGATCGTTGCTTGCCCTGCACTCCTTTCCCCAATTAACTGCGCTTGTAGGCGAGCTATAACTGCTCTTTGGGCTTGAATATCTCTTGGAGATCCCGCTTTGACTTGCGCTAAATTGGCACGGGCTTCTTGCACTTTGGCTTTTGCCTCTTGTAGTCCGGCTATTTGGGTATCGCGGTTATCCAAAATTGCGATAATTTGGCCTTGCTTTACCTGTTCACCCTCTCTCACTAAAAGTTGTTGAATTCGTGACGATGGTGCTAATCCTGATGATGGGGCGGACAATTTAACAACTTCGCCTCGCGGTTCCAAACGCCCGACAGCACTAATGCTATTAGTAGCTGGCATTACGGGGGCAGATGTAGTTAGTTTTCTCAGCTGTTCGATTTTAGCTGTACCTAGTATGCCAGCCGCAATTACTATTGGCACGGCTACAGCGATACCCCACCAAATCTTAGGTTGTTCTTGATTAAATGCCTGCTCACTTGGCTTTGGCTTTTCAGTCACCCTTGACATAGTATGTTGCCCATTTACCTGAATTGTGCTGATGGAAGTAAAAATAAAAAGGTTTTTAATCAACAGCCAGCCGCTTAGGACAAACAACAGTGGTTTAAAGCTGGGTATGGCTTAAAATCCATCGCGTGATGAACGCTTAACACTATGGTTTTAGAAAATGGTGTTTTCTATAGTGCTTCTTGTTTGTATGTAATACATTTTGGCCTCACTTCCATTCCTCTCCTAAAAGGCTACGGTGTACACACAAGTCTCTTGCATCGACCTGCACCTTTGTTGCATCGCTCTGCACTTTGGTTGTATCGACTCGCACTTTTGTTATATTGACTCGCACCTTTGTTGCATCGCTCTGCACCTTTGTTGTATCGACTCGCACCTTTGTTGCATCGTTCTGCACTTTTGTTGTGTCGACTCGCACCTTTGTTGGCATCGACCTACAAAAATTAACCCACCCTACGTTACACAGCAACTTTAAAAGACTTGCGTGTACACTGTAGCTCCTAAAAGGAGAGAGGCTTTGAGGCTGACTTCGCAACACTAGCTCTTAAGAGAGGCTGTTCTTGTTAAGTCTGTGTTGATACTGAGAAACGCTATAGTAGCTGGCTATTCAATAACTCTGACAGGACTTACGCAAGAACTCTCTAAAACTCTTATTTCTCCGCGTCCTTGGCGACCTTGGCGGTTCGTTTTTTCATTATTTTGCGTAAATCCTATCTGAGTATTATTGAGGCATGAGTACAATGGACGTTAGCAAAATTCACAAGCAGTATGAATCTAGATGTAGAGACGCGATGTATCGTACCTCCACACAAAATCCCAAATTGGTATGATGCGGTATACTGCTACATTCACTACGGCTATAGTTAGTCACAAAATTGAAAAAAAACGTCAAAAATAGACTGTTACCTTTGCTGGATACAATCTTGGTACAAAAGTTAGTCTTCCTTAAGTGAATCAAGGATTAATTAACTAAAAAATATCTGTCAAATTGAGCATTTCTAACATTAGAGTTTCCTTAACTTTCTGGTCAATGACTTAGCAGGGCTAGTTGCTTGCACTACCTACCAAGACAACAAACCATTTTGTGATGTTTGCTTCAAAGACCTTACTATTCTCCCTGTTGCTGTTTTGGGACTCCATTAAACTCTCGTTGAATGAATTCTACATTTATCCGTTACGCGAAAACGTAACAGAGCCTACAGATGGGGGAGATGAGGGGATGATTAAGTTGGGAGGTCGAATAAGACTGTAGTCATGTAATTTTCTGCCCAAGCTGGGCCAAAAGCTTTTTCTAGTACGCGGCGGGTTTTATCGTTTTGCTGCTGTTTGGTGCAGTAGTTGTGTTGTCCGGCGAGATTTTGTGTAACTTGTTCAGATGAAACAGGATGTGAGGCGATCGCTTGGGTGCAGTGAATATCTAAAAATTCTCGCACCCGCGAGAGAAATATTGTTTCTTCTTCTGGGGAACTGGGGCGCACAAAGATGCAAAAATCTGAAAAAATATCTCCCCATTCAGGTAATTCACGAGGTTGGGAAAAGTTAAGCACTGTTAGCTGTGTCAGCGCAGAAGTATAAGATTCTGGTAAGGTTCGCCCTAATTGGATCGGAGAAAGGTCTGCGATCGCTGCACTAATTTGCCCTCTACCTCCAACTAAATCGCAACCAAACATCGGCAGGTTATATTCTGGACGGGGAAACATCACGCAGTGCAAAATATCCAGCATATTTCCGATTTTTGCCAGTTCCAAGTGCATTTTTCGGAACTGTGGTGTTTGATAGCAACGGTTTTCAATTGTCAGTTTTTCCCCTTCTAGTCTACCTTCCACATACCCCAACTCATCAGGCAAATGGTATGGCGATAGATCCAAGTGCTGATGCCAAGCTGCCTCAATACAATCAGCTAGCTGACGAATTAGGGGATGTTGTTGCTCACGCAGCGAGGGCATAGAAGTAAATGACATATTCTAGTTGGGAATGCGATCTAGTGGCCAGTCTACAACCTGTTGTGCCATAGCTGTTGTGGTCTGCAATATAAGCAAACACTTGCACCCAGCCAACGTAAATTTATAAGACAGATACTTTTCAGAAGGATTATTTATTTTGTAGTCTAGGTTACAGAATTAATTTTGGATTAGCCCATTCGTAAAGGCTAATAGAAAGCTATGAAACTAGATTCTCGTAAACCAGATTTTGCTGTCCAACCAAAAAGACAGAATTTGGAAGGTTTGCAGCAGTTAACAGCTTCTACTTGGGTGAAGCTTTTGCAACTTCCTAATCCCTTTAGTTTTGACGAAGCACTTTTATTGTGTCCGGTTTCAGCAGATGAGTGGCTAGCCTGGATTCCTGATCATGGAGAGGCAATACTCAATATCAGGCAATTTAGTTATTAGTCATTGGGCATTGGGCATTGAGCAAATGACTATTGCCAGAAATCAGTAGCATCGTATCCTAGTTCTCCTAGCATGTGCCGTAGCAGGGGTAAACTGAGTCCAATTACGTTAGTGTGACAGCCTTCAATTTTTTCGACGAAGAAACTACCAAAACCTTCAATTGCAAAGGCTCCAGCACACTTCAGGGGTTCACCTGTGGCAACGTAAGCTTGAATGGCGCGATCGCTCATTTGGGTAAAGTAAACTCTTGTGACTTGAGACTTGACTATAGTCTGATTTTGGGATAAGTCAATTAAGGCGTGACCTGTGTACAAGTCGCCAAAGTTACCCTGCATTATCTGCCAACGAGCGATCGCATCAGTTGTGTCTGGTGGTTTGCCGTAAATTTCACCATTCATGAACAAAACCGAATCACAACCCATAATCAAAGCCGATTCAAACTGTGGGGCTACAGTTTGTGCCTTGTATTGGGCAAGAGTTTTGACCAATTCTGCTGGTTCACTTAATTCAATTTGGGATTCATCAAAATCACTTGCGCGAACTATCGGTTCAATACCAACAGTTTGTAGCAAGCGGCGTCGGGCTGGGGAAGCTGAGGCAAGTACAAAAGGTGGAATTTTCATGATATTTCTAGACAAACTTTGTAATTGGGAGTAACGCATAGGGCACTGGACATCAAAAACAGGCTCCAAGGGCAAGGAGTAGGAAAAATTCTTCTACCTTGCTCCCTGCTCCCTGCTCCCCTGCTTCTTCTCCGTTCCCCACTCCTTAATTAATAAACAGTAAAAGAATTGACAACCTCATCAATCATTCGTTTAACTCTCGGCCAGCGTTTCTCAGGAATTGAAGCATTGAGGGTAAAAACTTTACCACGGCTAACAGCGACACTGGCGATGTTGTGTCGTTCCTGTTGATTGGGGAGTTTAACCTCATACTCTAAAAGGTAGTAGATTTTCCCGTCTACTTCTCGCTGTGCAGCATTGATTAATTCAGCTGAACGACCAGAGTCAGGAGGCGCAAGAGCTGCTTTTCCCAACTTATACCCCACTTCTGTTGGGGTTCCCAATTCTGACAAAGTTTTCCCTTCTGGTACTGGGCTAATCACAACAGAAACATTTTCAGACACCTCAATCAAATCGTGGAAAACGACATCTGGGCCGTTGGCAACTTTAACTTGCAACCAGCCGTTAGGATATAAAAACTGATAGCCATCATTAGTGTCTACAAAGCTTTTGAGTCCAGATGCTGCCGCTACATCAGAATTACTCAGGCTGAAGCTCAACACCAATAGCAAAATTAATATAATTCGTTTCCACATTTTTACAGATTCCTTTGGGCTGGAGACAACACCAGGCTTGTATCATTTCTCGTTATTATTCTCCCACCAACCGGCACGCTTCGGATGAGGCATTATATTGCGAAGCAGGAGACAAACAAATCATCCCTTAATTTGAAGAGAAGATGATTTGGAGCTACTGAACTCTTGTAAAGTTGTAACCCTACCCGCCTCGGAATAAATTCCAAGGCTGATAGCTCAAGTCAGCTCAAGCTGACTAGAAGATTTTTAAAGAAGAGGAGCAAATCATGCATTAATTTGAAGAAAGGATGATTTGGAGCTACCGAACTTTTGTAAAGTTGCAACCTTACCCGCCTCGGAATGAATTCCAAGGCTAATAGCTCAAGTCAGCTCAAGCTGACTGGAAGATTTTTAACGATTCTGGGAATACTAGATACAGTAAATTGCATCAAAAACAGCACATACATGGCTCTGTGGCGACTTTACTATCATCTTGTTTGGGCGACAAAAGAGCGCCAGCCACTAATTACCCCTGAACGCGAAACCCAACTTTATAGTTACATCATTGGCAAAGCCAATGCACTTGGTAGCATTGTCCATGCTGTGAATGGAATAGAAAACCACATCCATTTAGTGGCTTCCATACCACCGAGATTTTCTATCTCTGATTTTGTCCAAAATCTTAAAGGCAGTAGCGCTCATCATCTCAATCATCTATTGCCCTCACAAGATTTGTTTGGTTGGCAACGGGGATATGGCGTTTTTTCAATGGGAAGCAAACAACTTGAGCAAGCTGTTGTGTATGTAGAGAATCAAAAAGCGCATCATTCCAATGGAACTACAATTTCGTCTTTGGAACTGCATAATCATCAAGATGATGGGCCAAAACTCACGCAGCTAAACCCATGAATTTCATTAATCTTCACGTTCATTAAACCATAGTCAGCTTAAGCTGACTTGAGCTATTAGCCTCAGAATTCATTCTGAGGCGGACTTGTTATCAAGCCAAGATTCCACAATTATTCAAAAACGTAATGCGCCGGAACCATTACCCGCCATCAGCCGAGATTTCACAATTATTCAAAAACGTAATCTCCAATCTCGCGGTGGAACCATTACCCGCCATAGGTTAGAAACCTACGGCTAATAGCTCAAGTCATCTCAAAGATGACTAAATAAATTAAAGAACTAATTAAAAACACAAAAAACCCCGACTTGATAGCCGAGGTAGATGGGAGAATTCCAAATGTCGATGAGATATACCGATGCCGAAATCTTTTTTTCTTAGCTAACACCAGTTAGATAGTTAAGTTTGGTCTTTGCTAAGTTATGTAAATAAATATAACAACAATATTACAAATAGTCAATTGGACTTGACAAAAAAAGACTAATATGGATCATAAGAATTACTTATCAGCAACAGTATGAGATTATTTTTGAAGGTGTGGTAGATGAAGTAGCGAAAATACAATAGTTGCTGGCTAAGATAATGAGATGAACATGAGAATCCATCTACTGTAGAGAGTAGAAAAACTGAGAGATTAACTGCATAAATCAAGGTAGTTGGAATTAAGCCAGAGATTTGAGAAGCTAGCTACTAGATCACTAAAGTCTTTACAATTCCTTTGTTACCTCAAAAAATATTTCTCGACCTATGACGAATCAAGCTCCTATCCCGGTTATTGTCAACGGTGCTGCTGGTAAAATGGGCCGTGAGGTGATTAAGGCAGTAGCGCAAGCGCCAGACTTAAACCTAGTGGGTGCAATTGACCACAGTTTAGAACATCAAGATAAAGACGCTGGAGAGTTGGCGGGTTTAAGCGAACCCCTGGAAGTACCAATTAGCAATCAATTAGAACCGATGTTGGGGTATGTGGCTGGCGACAGACAGTCTCCTCCGGGGGTGATTGTAGACTTTACTCATCCCGATTCAGTTTATGACAATATTCGTAGTGCGATCGCCTATGGTATTCGTCCTGTAGTCGGCACCACTGGGTTAAGTCCAGAACAAATTGAAGATTTGGCAGACTTTGCCGATAAAGCTAGCACTGGTTGTCTAATTATTCCTAATTTTTCCATTGGCATGGTGCTATTGCAACAAGCCGCGATCGCAGCCTCAAAATATTTTGACCATGTGGAAATTATCGAACTACATCACAACCAAAAAGCTGATGCTCCTAGTGGTACTGCCATTCAAACGGCGCAGTTATTAGGAGAATTGGGTAAAACTTTTAACCCTGCTCTTGTAGAAGAAACGGAGAAATTAGCAGGAGCCAGAGGCAGTATAGCAGATGAAGGAATCAGAATTCATAGCGTCCGCTTGCCAGGATTGATTGCTCATCAAGAAGTTATTTTTGGCGCAGCAGGACAGATTTATACTTTACGACATGATACGAGCGATCGCGCTTGTTATATGCCAGGAGTGCTACTAGCTATTCGTAAAATCTTAGCGCTAAAGTCGTTAGTATATGGATTAGAAAAGATACTTTAAACACATTATTGCTCATTCATCACTCAGCACTCATGTTAGTACCACTGACTCGCCAGAAATTTGAACAAGTTATCCCTCTAATCGCCACTGGTTTGCAGTACAAGTACTACTGGGGGAAGTTCTCAAATTTTTTGCAACGACTGTTAATTTCTGTAGTAGCCGTAGTTGTAATATTGCTTGCAATAGTCATTTTTAAGCTAGAGTTTGCTTCAATAGTATTTGTGCTGGGAGTAATTAGCGCTTTTTTTTGGCTGTGGTATCCAGTGTTTCAAGCAAGTATGCGGAATTTGCAATGCCGCCGTTATAAGTATGGCGGCTTTTTCCGTGGTCGAGTGCTAGATTGGTGGATTACAGACCAATTGATGGGTAAAACCGAAACAGTCAACAGCAAAGGCGAATTGGTGATTGTAGAAAACCGAGAAAAACAGATTAATTTAGAGGTGGGAGATGAGACAGGATTTAGCATTGAGTTTGTAGCACCATTACGTCCTGCCTACAAAGTTATAACTCGCGGTCAAATTGCAGAAATGGTAGTGATGTCAAATCGCCCAGATTTGAGCATTATTGAAGAATTCAGCGATATATACTTTCCTAGCCGTGACCTGTGGGTTAGCGATTATCCTTATTTACGGCGAGATTTCTTTAACGAAGTTGGTCGCCGCTTGCGTGAAGACCAACAACAAAAGCCACGTCGGCGGCGGCGTAGCACAGAAGAGTAAACCTAGTCAGCAATCAAAAGATTTACGAATGAGAGAATCCAGGCTCGTGGCTCGGCACTAATTAACAGAAATATCTGGATCTTCAATATTTTAAAATAGTATTTGCCATAGAGAGTTTGATACAGCCAACGCTCCTAACTCCCGCGATTTCCATCTTGTCCATAGGCTTGCCAAGCCAAGTCTACCAATCCATCAACGATCGCAGCTGCTACAACTGCATTACCTTTGCGGCTGTCAATTGTAATGTGAGGCACTAAGGAGTCTTGTAAGCGCCGCTTCGCTTCATCGACATCGACAAATCCCACTGGAGTTGCAATTATCAAAGCAGGTCTAATTTCCTCAGCTTCAATTAAATCTACCAGTGCTGTTAGTGCTGTTTGCGCTTGACCCACCACAAAGATTCCTTCTGGATAACGCTTTGCTAGGGTTTCTATTCCCCATGCTGCCCGAGTTTTCTCTTTTTGAGGACGTGTCAGAGCTTCCATGCTGCAATATAGGGGATTAGCAAAGGTGTTTTGAATCTCGTAGGCAATACCTACTTGCACCATCGGCACATCTACCACAATTGTGGTACGCGCGGCTAGTGCTGCTGCTCCTGCTTGCAAGGCACGCTCAGAGAAACGAATCAAAGACTTATACTCAAAGTCAGCTGTAGAGTATATTACCCGACGCACAATTTCATACTCTGCGGGTGAAAAGACATGATTTTCAATTTCACTATCAATGATTGCTAAACTTTGAGCATCAGTTACGTGCCATTCCATTTTTGTTGAGCTTCTCAAATATTAGCTTTCAGCTTATCAGCTTCAGAGAGTGAGTAGTTAGGAGTTATAAGTTAATTAAAAACTCCTAACTACTCATTCATAACTCACTACTGGAAGAAGTCCGACTGAAAACAGGAGATAGGTAAGCAACCAAGACGCCAATAAGAAACCCAGAGATATTGCGAACTAGAGGCAACCAGTCGCTTGTACGGGTTACTACTGGCCCAATGCCAAAGGCAAGAAACAAGATTCCCCACAAAGGTGAGAAAATTAAAGCCCACTGCCAAGCGAAAATTTGTCCTTTCTCGCGGGGTTGAGCTGCAAATCCACAAATCACCCCACCAATAATTGAGGTAATCAAAGTGAGAATCCATTGCTCTCGTGGCAGTCCGGGTACAACATTGCAACCACCTTTGAGTAAACAGCCTTTAACGGATTCTAAAGCTTGCAGAATGGCTTGGTCTTCGCCTTGTTCGCGGACAAAGTACAAATTACCGAAGCGGGTTTGCAGTTCTATCCAAAAAGTTCGGGGTAAAAGTTCATAAACAGCATCGCCGACGCTAAAACTGAGAATGTTGCCGCCACGAGAATCGGCAACGAGTAGAATGCTTTTGTCATCCAAACCCCAATATTTTATAACTGCCCGACCTGGGGTGCGGTCATATTGGGTCAATACTCGCAGTTTCCAGCCCGTATCAGCTTCAAATTGTTCTAAATCTTTGACAAGCTTTTCTTCTTGGAGGACAGGAAGAGATTTTGCTAAGTCTACAACTGGGGTAAAGGTGTCAGGGAGTAACTCAGGATTGTCATAAGCCAGTGCTGGGGGAGAATGCATGACCCAAATTGACCCAGCCAGAAAAAATACTGCAATTGATACCAGAATTCGTCGCCAAAAACAAGATTGCATGAACGTTTTTATACAAATATTAACGGTAAAAGTGAACAAGTTGTTTTAAAAGAGTTGTGGAAAAGTGATACTTCTTTACACTTGTTTACTTTACTCTAATCTAAGGGATCAAAGCAAAGCGTTTTTGCGGAGTGGGGATTGAGAGTAACGTTTGTGATAATTTAAGATAAAGTGCATTGGAATTAGGTCAGCTTGAACCTATCCCTCTAAGCGATTCTAGAGAAACTTCTAGTAAGAAAGAGCAACTTGCATACCGTCCTGCTTCCGGGCGTTCTATTCTTCAACACGCCAGCACTTGGGAAGGTAACGGCTTTGAAGAATGCCTTCAAAGGAAGATTAGCAATACCCCATGCCCTTTTTTTGGTCAATCTTCATCATCAAAATTGTTTTCCCAGCTAGCGGCGTCGCTGTAACCGTCATTAGCGCGGTACACTTCTGCTTTGATCCGGCGTTCTTGCTTGAGTACTTCTCGTTCTCGCAACGTTAGTGGTGGTTTTTCATTGCTTGGCAAGCGATCGCTTGTTCGCCTTGTGGGTTTTTGGCGCGTGAAGTTTTTCCAAGCAGCTTTTGCGCCAACAAAGATGCTGCGTGTACCTACTTGTAGATTTTGAGCCTGAATTCTTGCACTATCAAGGCTTTGATCGACTTGTTTGACAACTTTATTAGCACTTTTTACACCTTCACTGACATCACCACTTAAGTCAGTGATTTCCAAACCAGTCACACGGATAGCTTCTAGAGTAGGCGGTAACTCCCGCGAGAGTGTATCAAATAGCTTTTCTGCACTACGGGCAGCGCGTGCTAACTCCTGCAAAGCCGGTATTGCCGCCACTAAAACCGCAGTCAAACTTGTGGCGACTAAGAGTAAGGAAAGTCCCAACCAAAACAGGGGTTCAATCACGGTTGTGTCATTTATGAGCGTTCTAATTGCTGGGGAAGAGAATCTGAGTCTTCAACAGATGTTTGCCGCTTCAAGACTTGGTTTTCTCGTTGGCTGGCATCTACACCTGCTGCGATCGCTTCCCGTAACCTATCTAAAGTTTCATCCCAGTTTCGTAGTGCGATCGCAGATAGACGATCTGCTTGGATTTGCACACTCGTTGATAAATCCTCTGCCAAGTCTGGGATAGCATTGGCAGATTTTTTCAAAATTTTACGCGTTTCGCGCCCTGTGCGTGGAGCCACTAGCAAGCCGGTCAAAGCACCGATAGTAGCTCCCAGCATCAAACCGCCAAAAAATACTCCAGAACGGTTATTAGACATCTTGTTGTTTCTCTCCTTACACCCATTTTAAGTGGGTTTTCTCTCCTTGTAAGACTTGACTGATTTTATTCAGTTAATCTATCGTGACAACATATCAGCCAAAAATGTTGCTTTTATTCATTAAAATATCAAAATCACTAATTACTTAATAATTCAAAATTCACGGTGTCCCCGTCTTATGGTGTCACCGCGTCCCTGTGTCAGCACTAATTATAAATGTTTATATGAACTTGGCATAACTCATTTTCCAACAGTTCTTTTCACTGGTGTTAAATCTAGCTTACGAAAATAACGTTGCCAGATTTGCTGTCCTAGCAAAAGTAGACTGATAATTTGCCGCACTTGTTGGATTTGCATCTGTAGTACTTTATTTTTCTGCCGTAAGTTATAAATACTCTCCTGGCTAAGATAAATATTTTCGGGTGCTTTATGCAGTGCTGCATGGCTACAACTTTCATAGGCGGTTAACCTATCTGCTATGTATGCTAACTGCTGCTTGAGTTGCCACACTCGCCAAGCCACATATAGTAGTATCAGCGAAATGAGGGTGTTAAGGAAGATAACTAAAATTACCATTCTTTATATTTACCAATATTAGCTTTGAATAATTTTTCTATATACTTGACTTGGTTCTTATTTCATGAATAAGAAACTAAAAAATAAAAATTATGTCATAAATTACAGGCAGGATTATGTAATAAAAAGCAGTTAGATGGTTCTCTGAGCATTATTGAAAGGTTTTACTAGGTGAAAATTAGTCTAACAAAGGCTGATGGCTAAAAAATTACCAATTCGCCAATTTTGTAACCATCAGATGCCCACAGTTTGCAAAACCACAGTTACAATTGCCTTAGATTCACGATTCGGTTTGCGAAATCAACCCGTATGCTCAATCAGCGCCAGCATTACTACGTTCCCCTCCTTAACCTGATAATCCTAGATCATTTGCGACCTTTGTGGAATATAAGCACAATGGTATAGCCCCTTCAATAGACGGTGAGAGAACTACACTACACTCTTTACCAGAGGCTCTCCAGCATCACTTTTATTATTGTGCTTTTACCTCTACCAGTTTTCTATTCTTTCGCCTGAACTTAACTAACATTTTGCCTGAAAAAATCTCACTTGAGATTCACCAAGCAAAAATTGCTGAATGTGCGATGGAGAAAGGAGAGAGTCTATTAATATACTCTTTCCTTAAAAAGGCTTGCTCTAATTCCCTCCTTGTTAAAAAGGGTTAAGGAAAATCAAGCCTTAACCCAAGCATATTGCCTTTAACCTCTTCTTTGTTGAAGGCTTACATCTTGTATTTCACTAATCCGTTACTGATAATGATTATTTCTATACATCCAGTAGGAGTTTAGGATGTCAAAAAAATTACCATCAACTAATTCCTTCCAAGCTATTCTTGTTGCCTTGACGATTGGATTTGTTGGGTGTGGAAATCAAACTGCAAGAACTGCATTCACTCAGACTACCACTCAGGTAAATGATAATCTTCCCAGAGTCGTTGCAACTACAAGTGTATTATGTGACTTAACCAGACAAGTTGCGGGAAATACAGTTAACCTCACCTGTTTAATTGACCCTAGCGCCAATCCCCAATTTTATAAACCAAAGCCAGAAGATCGTAGAGCCATTGAGCAAGCTAATCTTATTCTCTATAATGGCTATAATTTAGAACCAAATCTGATCAAATTAATTAAAGTGACTAAAAATACTGCACCGAAAATAGCTGTTGGTCAACTTGCAGTGTCTAAGCCACAAAAATTTCAAAAAGGCGACAAAAATGTAACTAATCCTCATCTTTGGCACAATACCAAGAATACTATCAGGATGTTGCAGGTAATTAATAGTAATCTGATAAAAGTAGAATCTAGCGATGCAGAGGCTTATACCAGCAATACTAAAAGAATCACAAATGAACTTACTCAACTAGATAGCTGGATTAAGTCAAGAATTGCCAGTATTCCTGCCAAAGAACGCAAGTTAGTCACAACCTCTAATGTATTGAGTTATTATGCCAAAACTTACGGTATTCCATTAGCAGGGGGATTACAAGATATTAGTTCTAACGAAAACCTGACAGATGCAAGAGTGAAAAATTTAGTTACAAATATTAAACGGGCTAAAGTATCAACAATTTTCCCAGAGGCAACAACTAACCCTAATTTACTTCAATCTGTAGCTAGACAAGCTGAAGTAAAAATTTCTGACAGGAAGTTGTATGCTGAGGGACTTGGTGAACCCGGAAGCGAGGCGAACACCTATCAGAAAATGATGATTGCCAATACACGCACAATTGTAGAAGGGTTAGGAGGAACGTATTTAATGTTTGAAACGAAAGCTGCTAATTAGTTATATAGCAGTTATCCACTAAGTAGGTATAGAACTCCAACCATCTTTGTAAGCCAGGAGCTTCTGAATCTGAATAAACCGAGTTCTTTAGGTAACAGAAAATTCGGTTTATCAGTCTATTTTTTGATGAATAAAATGCAAATACTATTTATCTTTTAATCTGATATCAATAACAGTTGCATTGAAATTATAGTTAAAGCCTTCCAACTCAAATGGCATTCCTATTTTAACTTTACTATTACCAATAACAGGGCCATTATCAGTGAGTTGAGCTTTGCCATCTAAAGTCATAAGCAAATCTGTGCTAAAATTATTAGTCTTTGGATCTGGTAATTCTTTAACACTGCCATCAGGTTGGGAAACATTTATTGTTCTAGGTAGCTGTTGAATAGATTTAATCTCAATTGCTCCGTGGGGTTGATTGCGGATAATCACATTAGTTTTACCACCTTTTTTTAATCCGTTATTGAATAATTGTTCAGGGTCACGGACATTCAAACCACGAACTACTAAGTCTACTTCTATGGGTACTGTTTTCGCACCGACTTGGGCAACAGAACCAGAAGTGCCAGGAAAGATAAAGATGCTAAATACAACTAGCAGAATTACTAGCGCGGCACCTAAATCTAAGAGGTTAATTTTGCCGAACAAGCGACCTTTTGAATCTAAAATAGCCATAAAAAGTTTCCCGAGGTAATAGCGAAGTAATTGATTGTAGCAAGAAGGTTTTCAATGGGAATAGTAATTTTCCCTATTTGGTAATAATTCAAAGCGGCTAGGCATTGCGGTTATGCGACAGTTTATCACGAGTTCGTAAGTTCGTAGTGGTGGCAGCTAACCCTTAAACTTTTGCCCGTTAAGATTGACACACCTAGAAAATAATATCTAGTGTTTAAGCCCATCTCTAGAGGGAGTCTCTAATTTCCATAGTTCGGTAGATTTGCTTAAACATTAGTTGTATAACAACTCCTTTGGTCTTGATTTAAGAATGCAACTTAGAATACTCTAAATCCGTCTCATAATTTGTCCCATCATTTTATGTTCTCCCAAAATAATCTTCAAAGCGTATTATGTTCAACTGGAATTTTGTTACAAATTATCGTGTGTGGCGGCGTCGCTTGTTTTATCCTTTAATTTCAGTGATAGTTGCCTTGAGTCTGTGCTTGAGTACACCTCTACCTGGAAGAACTTTAGACTTCTTGCCTCTTCTACTCCAAGGAGTTCAGGCATTTCAGCTTTCTAGTATGTCTCCTCGTCAGGAAGTTGATCTGGGTAAGCAAATTAATAAAGAACTAGTAGGCAGTGAAGTGCGGCTTTACCGCAATCCAGAAGTTAATCGATATGTGGAACAAGTTGGTCGGCGTTTAGCAGCTAATAGCGATCGCCCCGATCTCCCTTATACTTTCCAAGTAGTTCAGGATGAAAGTATTAATGCTTTTGCTACCTTAGGCGGCTATGTATATGTCCATACGGGTTTGCTAAAAACCGCAGACAATGAAGCGGAACTAGCAAGTGTACTCGCCCATGAAATTGGCCACATTGGCGGTAAACACGTAGTTAAACAGATGCAGCAAAAAGCGCTCGAAAGTGGTCTATTAACAGCTGCTGGCTTAGACCGGAATACGGCGGTACAAATTGGTGTACAGTTAGCGCGAGACTTGCCACGCAGTCGTAGCAATGAATTTGAGGCTGATCAAAGAGGACTACGAACTTTGACACGGACTGGTTACGCCCAATCTGCAATGGTTTCCTTTATGCAAAAGCTGCTGAAACAGGGTGGTTCTGCTCCGACATTTTTAAGTACGCACCCCGGAACGAGCGATCGCATTGATGCCCTCAGACGTGCAATTAACTCTCAACCTAGTAAGGGAAATTACGGCTTGGATAAAGCTAGTTATAAAGCTAATATTCGACCATTAGTGAGGTCTTGAGGTATTAGGGATTGGGCATTGAGCATTGATTATTAATTCTTCTTCCCCTGCTCCCTCATCCCCCTCATCTCGAAGATTGCTCAATTCTTATTGCGGCGATCAACTCTGATTTTAGCTGGATCAATTCTGATCGCTACATCTTCTAAGGGCAGGGTACGGATATTGTCCTTAAAAATATTAACTTGATAAACTAGGTTGTTTGTGACATCTAGTCCAGTCAACCAGCCACTCCGGGGATGATAAGCGCCAGTATCTATGTCTAGCCATCCCTCTCCTTGTGCCAGTTTGCCAGGAGAAACACCCGGCAGGGTAAAGGTGATGGTATGACCGATAATAATGAGCTTATCTGGGAAGTAGGGTTTTTCAATGCTATGAAATTCCTCTCGTATCCAGCACAGTTCATCGGCAGTTTGTTCTGTCACCGCCTTGGAAGGGTCAACACCAGCATGAGTTAACCAAATATCCCCCAAGTCGAGATATGTAGGCAAACTCTTGAACCAATCCAGATGGTCATCAGGAATTGAAGCCTGGTGGTAACTGGCTACGGTAGCTTGCCCTCCACTGTACAGCCATGCTTGCATCGTCGGGGAGGAAGTTCTGTCATTGGTCAGAATGTTTAATAACATCTGCTCATGATTTCCCAGCAAACATGAGTAGTTATGCCGCTTGACAAAATTAACTACTTGTGAACTATGAGGACCACGATCAATTAGGTCTCCCAGAAAATAGATTTGATCGTCTGACTTGGGGGCGATCGCCTCCAACAATGTCATCAAACCTTCATAGTGACCATGTACATCCCCAATTACAATTCGTCTGGGGCTAGTTTCGTTCATTTTCTCTTAGCTTCAATAGTTTGGCTAATACTTCTGCTACAGTTTAAGCTGTCTGGTTTCCGTAGTAGAAGGTAGAAATACTGAATAAGTTTATTTTAATTTAATTATTCCACCATAAAAAAAATTAATTTATTATGCAATGGAATAAAATGCATCGTCTTGAGTATTAAGAAAAAAAATCAGCAAATTTCATTCACGTTGTTAGCTTAAAATTTAAGCTGTTGCTTTTATTTAAAGAATGTCTAAGAATTTTTCTGCTGATATTAGTTCGCGCATCTGCAAGCACATGAATGACGATCATACTGATGCCATAGTTGTTTATGCTAAGGCTTTTGGTGGTATAACAGATGCAGATACAGCACAAATGATGTCAATTGATGCACAAGGTATGGATTTAACAGCGCAAGTGAATGGGGAAGCTGTGCCAGTTCGCATTCAGTTTGATCATGTTTTAGCAGATGCGGAAGATGCCCATCAAACTCTAATTGCGATGGTGAAGCAGGCGCGGGTGAAGACAAATTAGAAATTGCGCTAATTGTATGACTAATGCTTGGCTGTTTTTAGATACACTTAGCTATCAAGGATATTAGCTGCTGCGGTATAAGCCTTGGGTTGAATAATTTCAAACTTCCAGTCTGAAGAATTATCAGGCAACTCATAGCCGACACTCTTAACATGAGCCAACATTAACTCATCCCGTTGATGCCAAACTGTAAATATTTTTTCCCTGCCATCATAAAGCGTTTCTAAGTCGATTTGATAAACCTCATTTACCCGCTTTAGTTTCAAGCCCAACAAATTTAATAATCGGCTAAGTATTTTTATTGTCGAAACCTGCTCTTTTTCTCCTATTAAATTAATCCCAAGCGCTCTTTTAATGTGCTTACTATGCTGAAAGACAATATTTTTCAGCAATATTAAATCTGGATGACTCTCAGTAAATTCTCTTTCTGATTCGAGAAATTGAAGCATTCCCAAAGCTCTCATCGCCTCAACTTTGAGCGTATAAGTTTTTAAATCTGGCAGAAAAACTTTCCCTTCACCCCAAGACAATTGCTGATGCCATTCTTGCTGATCTCTAACGTGAAAATACTCGCTTTCGTGAGTTAAGTAATAATGAATTAAAAGTTGACGATAATATCCGTGGTCATCCTGCAATTTTAG
This sequence comes from Nostoc sp. ChiVER01, assembly GCF_034531155.1. Taxonomy (NCBI): domain Bacteria; kingdom Bacillati; phylum Cyanobacteriota; class Cyanophyceae; order Nostocales; family Nostocaceae; genus Nostoc; species Nostoc sp. ChiVER01. Next base: position 73,453 of record NZ_JAVRBS010000012.1, read on the forward strand.
CCAAGGAGTAACTTCTACACCATACCTTTGTCTAAGAACATATTTATTAAGTTGGTTACGTTCTCCATCAGTCAGGGAATGCTTGACTAATAGCTGCTCATATTCTACATAATCGATATTTTTAGCATTAGCTACAGCACTTGCTACCGATAGTTGATTTTGCTGCTTAATCTCTTTAATTTTGCGTTTAATATCTTTAGCTTTTTGACGGCTTTGCGCCCAATCTTTTTGAACTTTAACAATTTCTAAAATTAATCTTCTGCGGGTAGCTAAATCATCAGCGTCAGTTGCCAAAAACGCAAGGCGTAAATCTCGAATAATATTATTGTGAACAGCATTACTCCGCATTTGAATTTGATGCCCATCAGCAATTAAACCATCTTGCATCGATTGACGGTAGAGGCGGATAGAGGCATTTACCCGTGCAGATAACTTGGCCCAAGTTCGCAAATGAATCGGGTCATGAACTAAAGGTAAATCCACATCTATTTTATGTAATGGACTAAGTAAAGCTAAGTTTTCTTTTTGATTTTCTTGATACCAATCAGATAGCAAGCGATAATTTGTACTACCACTACCAATTAAGCCAATACCTCGTTTAGCGCACCAGACAACACGCGGCACATCATCCCGCACTCTTGCTAATGCTTGTCTTGCTTCCGAGTCAGGAATTACCCCTTGAAAAATGCCATAAACTCGGTCGAAATGTTGAACATCAATACTAATTCCCGTACCAAGGCTAGGGGTAACGAAAACGCCGTCATATTCAGAGATTTTTTGATTGATAGCTGCGATAAAATCAACCGCTTCGTGGCCAGGTGTGTTTGTCGTGTGGCTACTAACTACCAAAGTTTTAGGAAATTGCCTTCGTAATTTTTGTAAGCGTTCTTTGAGATAACGTTCAATTGTTTCACAACTGTAACGCCCAGCGCGACTATCGGTAGTAACATAACATTTACGTCCAGCAAGTAAATCCAATTCTAATTGGTGAATTAGAGGTGTTGGGTTTGGCGAATCATAAAAAGTTACGTCCCAACCATGCTGAGGTTTCCACTGGTTAAGAACTATCCAAGGTGTTAATTTAATTCCTGCTAATCCTTGTAAATATTCAAGTGACACATCTGATAAATCGGCGTCTTGGGCAATTACTAATCCTCCAGTTGTTAAAACTGTGGAAATTAGTTGCTGAAATAATTTTAGTATTTTTACACGCTTGTGTTTACAAGTATTACTATTTAATAGATGCCACAAAGATTGCTCTACTTCATCTAAAATTACTATTGCTCCTCGCCAATTTTCAGGGTTAAGTTTCCAAATAGAATCAACACATAGTCCAAGGGATTGCTGTGGAAAGAGTGAACGGAGGATGGGAGGAGCAGGGGTAAGTGTTTTTTCAATTCTTTTCTCCACATTTTCTTTATGTGTTCCCCATTGAATACCAATTTTTTCACACAAAAATTTTCCTAGTAGGATTCTGTGAGTAATTAATAAAACAGGTTTATTTCTAATTTTTGCTTGCTGAACAACAGCTTGCAGTGCTGTAGTTTTACCTGTTCCTTTTGCTGATTTGACTCCTACTAATCCAGAAGTGGGGAAAGGTATTTCACTTATATAAGGGCGATTCAATGTGAGAGCCGCAGGAATGCTTAACTCGGTGTGGGGTTTGGTTTGAGCTAAATAAATTTCTAAATCAACACTTTGGCGATAAACTTTATCAAAACTAGTTGCACCTTTGGCAACGATAAACTCATCAACTCCTTTTTCTATTCCTGGAAGTTCGATGACTTTAACAGCGCAATTTTTTTGCTGGAATAAACAACCAAGTTGAGAAATGGCATTATTTACAGCAGCAATTGTTTTAGGTTGAGTTTCAAAATCAAAGCAAATATAAAAACTACGTTTTGTAATTGCAAACGCTGCTAAATCAGGAATTAATTGACGACGGGTAACTTTGCCAAATTCATCTTTAACAACCCGATAACCACTGGTAATTCCGGGAATGGCAATAGCTACATATCCTTGCGTTAACAGTGTGGCTGCTTTCTTCACACCCTCACATAGAATCAGGGGAATATTATGTTGCATCACCCATTGCCAAAAGCCTTCAGCTTCACCATCAACAGTAATGGTGATATTGTCAGGCATGACCAGATTGTAACGTCCAGCAACTTGCTGCCACACTTGCAACGTTACGCGCAAACAAAACACCCGCGTTGGTGTGCCGGGGGGATGCTCGTATTTGATGGACTTACCATTATGATTCTGTCGGGGTTGGTTTGGCTTAAAGCATCCCCATTCCATCATTTGCCAATTATTCAAAGGATCTAGCCCAGAACACCACCAACCACCTTCAGTAATATGAGCATAACGCTGCAACCATCCAGCTTTCACCATTCCAGTATTAGTGCGAGGGAGTAGTTCAGAAATCAATAGGTATTCAAAAGCTGTTATGCCTTGGAGTGACCTAAAATTGAGTTGCACTAGGTGTAAGTCTATACCACTACTCTTGACTAATTCTTCAAGGTGTTGGGGGTGTAAATAGTGCAGATGCATAGGGAAAGACCCGAAGAGAAGACGATGAGATTAAAACATTAACATGCATCTGCTTTTTTTATATAAGAGATATTGCGAGGCTTTTATGATGCTTTTTTTACTTAGTTACGGGAGACACATCGGTTAAGCTTCTAGTAAGTTATTCTGCCTATTAGATCCCCGAAGTAATAATTTTGTATTGTGATATTTGTTCGCTATTAATTTTTATTTATCAGTAAATTTTTCTATTAAGGAATGCGATCGCTTGAGGGGTTGCAGCAGCGATCGCTACAGGTTAACATCTTGCAAGATAAACTTTGTCAAAAATTATAGACGCATAGTGGCTTGTAGCTATGTGCTATGGTTCAGGTTTGCCAATACCTGTAAAAGGTTCTCGCATAATCGCTTCAACCAAGTTAAAAGCGCGAAGCGCAGTTTTGTGGTTTGTCTCTACCCAATAGGCAAAGTCCTCTCGAAATCTGGATGAAATACAACATCTCGAACTTTATTGTCTTAAGGTTGGGTTTCATCCTTCTTCGCCAATTCCCAACTCCTGACGTAGTTCGTTAATATTGGTAGGGTCGAGGTGTGCATTACTGCATCACCCCTCCCATTCGGAACCGTGCTTGCAACTTTCACCGCACACGGCTACTTAGTGTGTTGTCCATTTGTCATATCGGACTTCCTGACAGCATGACCTATGAAATTAGGAATATCATGTATCCACTCCCAGTTATATTTATTCCAAAATTGAGAAAGTTTCTCTCGGAATTTTGAGTGGTCTTTCTTCCTAATTTCTTTTAAGTCAAGTGCGGTCTTTTCGTCGTGACAATGCCGATGTAATAATTGCAGATTTTTATACTCATCCTTGCCTCTTAATGCTCTGGGGATTTTGTGATCTACTTCTAAAACATCCCGTTCTTGGAAGCTTAACCCGCACCAAGGACATTTACCCTTTTGAAGTTTTAGCAACTTAGCCTTACGATTAGGCATTTGGGGGTGTGTCCCTAGTCTTTTACTCTAGTAAACTGTGTCGCCATCGTAAGGGCTTTTATCGCTTTTAACTTTTACATAGTCAGTGCTACTGCAAGCAAACTCACTATGATTAAGTAACCGGAAGGGGTTCACTCGCCCTTGCCTGGTTGCGAATACCCAGTTATCGTTGCCAATGGAAGTCCAATATTTGATGTGTCCATCATTTATGTTTCCACATCGGTGTTTTGCCCACCGTCGAAGTTTCAGGTATGTGAGGTAGTCTTGTTTCGCAAGTTCTCCGACGTTTTTTGCATCGGACTTTGAGTAATAAGAAGTCCATCCCCTTATTACAGGATTTAGGTCTTTTATGAGAGCCATTTGGGGCGATGACCTATGTTTAAAGATGATTCTTTTGATCGCAGTCCCAAAGTCCTGATAGACTCTACCTTTGTCGGATTTTCCCGACCCAAGGGTGTGGCTTTATGCCACTAGCTTATAACCCTCTTTTATAGCTCTGAAGAAATTTTTCAACTTCTCTTCCAAAAGCAATGATGTACTGCTCTGACTAAAGTTGTCCTGAGTAATGCTACTAAAAAATCGTTTCGCTAAGATATCAGCGAAACAATTGAAATTAATCTCAAAATTAAAAATTGTTAACTCGCGAAACTAAGCCCCGACATCTTCTTTCGCAGCGTACAACATCTCAGAGTTGATTTCTTTGAAACTGCGATCGCGATTAAATTTATTAGTTCTGCACTAGATTTATATTTTGTTAACTGAAATTATTACTGAATAGTAGGTAAAACTTATAATTTACATTTTACAAATAGTTGCGATTATTTTCAAGGTAGACAAAGACTTTCTTCTACTTGCTATACCTATATATAATGGGATTATTGAATATCCATAACTGGTGAATAAAATGGCTAAAACATTAACAATACAGTTGTCAGATGACTTAGAAAGGAAATTAACTGCTCAGGCACAAAAGCTCAATCTATCTTTAGAAGATTTAATTCTACAATCCTTATCTCAATCAGCTAAACAGGAAAATATCTCCGAATTCGATCCAATTTTACCTTTACTAGGTACATTAAATTTTGATAATTCTGATGTAGGAGAAAACCACGATCAATATCTCCAGCAAACTTTGCAACAGGAGTTAAAAATTGGCGAATAAAGTCTTTATAGATACATCTGGCTGGGCTAATTTATTTATTGCAACTGAGTCCCACCATGAACAAGCAAAGCAGTGGTTTCAACATAAACGTCAGCAAAATCAAGCAATGGCAACAACTAATTATGTTGTTATTGAACTAGTGGCTTTGCTGAATAGCCCTTTACGCGTACCTCGTCCCCAATTATTTAAATACGTAGAAGCTGTCAGAACTGCTACCTATATCAATTTAATTTATATTGAACCAACAATAGATTCAGCAGCTTGGGAGCTACTCAAAACGAGAGAAGATAAAGCTTGGTCTTTGGTGGATAGCACTTCTTTTATAGTCATGCAACAGCTTGGGATTAAAGAGGCATTAACCACAGACCACCACTTTGAACAAGCTGGCTTTATTCGTCTGCTGAAGTCAGAATAAGTAATAAGAAAAGGCACTCATTAAGATATGCCCTTTATTATTAAAAATCTCTAACCCTTTAACCTACGCCCCGACAGCTTCCTTCGCGGCGTACAATACCTCAGCGTTGATTTCCTTGAAACCGCGATCGCGGGCAAATTTCTCGGTGTTACACTAGATTTATATTCTGTTCCTTCTTTACAGTTTGGGGACGTTGTAACGCCACGTTTTCCTTAACAAAACCCTTTCAATGTATGATTAGCCCTTAGTTATTGTTCAGACCTGGTATTCCGTTCTATCCTGCTTAAAAGGTCAATAATTGCTGTTAAAGCTGCTGTCAGAATATATATAATAATACAGGTAATAATTATAGAAATAAAAGGTAAGAAAATAAATATATTACCTGTACCAAACCTGACAAATTGACCGACAAATTGACCAAATACTGAAAATATTACAATAAAAAAAATGACTACAATAAAAAAGCCGACAAACTGAAGGATCTTGAGTGTAGTAACTAATCTGGTATACAGTCTATTTTCGTTATATCTGCTGGGTAATTGATTGTTGCTCATAAGTATACCATTTTTAATAAATTAGTTTGGCATTAAAATTTATTTCATAATAAGCAGAAGAGTGTTTTTTCAAATAAACACTCTTCTATGGAATTCTAGCTATCAGTTTTATAGCTGATAACTGAATTCTCATTAAGCTCCGACAGCTTCCTTCGCGGCATATAATACTTCAGCGTTGATTTCTTTGAAACCGCGATCGCGGGCAAATTTTTCAGTATTTCGCTTCACTTTGCCGCGAACAAATCCCGGAATCTTATTTAATTCTGCTTGACCATCTTTTGTCCAATTCAAATCAGAATCAGCAGAAATCCCTCTAGTAATAACTTCTTTAGTATCGTGACCACCAAAGATTTCTAACAGGTGATCTTCCATTCCCAAAGTGAAGGAATTGTAGATCAAATCTGTAATCTGATTCGTGCCTTCGTAACCCATAAATGGTTTGTAACCAATGGGGAAGTTTTGGACATGGATTGGTGCTGCAATTACGCCGCAGGGAATATCCAAACGTTTACCAACGTGGCGTTCCATTTGAGTGCCGAAAATGGCAGAAGGTTCGACGCGAGCGATCGCATCCCCAATTTCACCATGATCTTCGGAAATTAGCACTTCATCGCAATACTCGCTCACCTGTTCGCGGAACCAGTCTGCATCATATTTACAGTAGGTTCCAGCCCAAACAACATGAATCCCCATTTCTCGCGCCAGAATTTTGGTGATGGCGGCGGCGTGGGTGTTGTCACCAAAAACCACAGCTTTTTTGCCAGTCAAGTTTTGACAGTCAATAGAACGGGAGAACCAAGCAGCCTGAGATACATGCAAGGTTTGCTCATTAATGAAGTCTTCGTAGTCAACTTCTGCACCTTGAGCGTTAATTACCTGCTGAATCTTGCGAATACAACGGGCAGTTTCCACTACACCCATTGGAGTAATGTCTATATAAGGTGTGCCAAATTGTTCTTCTAGGTAACGCGCTGTGGTTAAACCGAGTTCACGGTAAGGCACTAGGTTAAACCAAGCTTGGGACATCTTTTTCAAGTCGTTCACCGATGCACCTTCAGGAATTAAGGTATTTACCTCAATACCCAAGTCAGCCATCAACCGTTTGAGTTCGGTGCAGTCGTGATTGTTGTGGAAACCAAGGGTAGTAGTACCGATAATGTTCACCGAGGGTTTGGCAGTTTTACCCTCAGCCAATTCACCGCGCCTCCGGGCTTTTTCAATGTAGTATTGGACGATTTGATCCAAAGTGCGATCGGCGGCTTGCAGTTCGTTGTAGCGGTAGTGATTCACATCCGCCAGCATTACGTCTCCTTTTGCTTCCAACTGCGCCCGTTCGACAAAGTTGTGCAAATCCTCTTGCAAAATGCTGGAGGTGCAGGTGGGAGTTAACATAATCAAATCTGGGTGTTCCTCGGCATCCTTGCGGGTGATGTTATCTACCACCTTCTCTTGAGATCCGCGTGCCAAAACGTTGCGATCGACGACACTGGTTGTTACCGGAGTAAAATCCCTCTCCCGCGATAGCATAGAGCGCATGACGTTAAAGTAGTCATCGCCAAGTGGGGCGTGCATGATCGCATGGACATTTTTAAAAGAGCTAGCGATTCGCAGAGTGCCGATGTGGGCTGGGCCTGCATACATCCAGTAAGCCAATTTCATGTTTGTGTTCTCCCTTTTGAATAGAAATAACACGGAGTCCAATAAGAGTGGACTATAAGTGCTTGATTATTATTAAATCGTTTCTGATTGTCTCAAAAGTTGTATCTCTGATGAAGTGAAGACTTGTAAGGATTTTACCTGGGCTATGTAGGCGTAGGCATCGCTCAAACCTTGTTCCTGATTAGAATCTAGCCTCTGAATTTAACAATATTACTGTTGCTTTTTTAAAATAAATCTTAATTTTTCGGCAAATTTGTTTTCAAGGTGGGGCAGTGTATTATACCAATTCTCTATGAAGATGTGCTAAATCAGATTTAAGTACAAGAAAGAAGAACGAACCGCAAAGGACGCCTAGACACGAAGTGGCTTCCCGCAGGGTAGGACACGAAGAAAGAAAGAAGTTAAAAGAGTTTGACGCAGTGTGACAAATAAATGGTATTAACTATCACCAATAAATTTAGAAAATTTATGTACAACTTCTCAATAAACACAAATATCCTCTGAGAAGATGTTTGTAAAGAATTAGGTTGTAGTATCTAATATCCCCCCTAATCTTCGTTAAACAAGGAAAAAAGGGGGGAATAACACTAGTACAACACGGCGGAAATAAACAGACCATTTCAAATGGTGTAAAAGTTTGGAATACAATTCTTTTGACTTTTGACTTCCGCCTTGCTGTACTAGAGAGGTGTTAGTTACTGCCGAAAAATTTCTACTTTTTCTAACACTACGTCTTGATTTGGACGATCTCTTGTCGTAGGCACATTGGCGATGCGGTTGACTATATCCATACCTTCGACAACTTTACCAAAAACACTGTGTTTGCCGTTCAGATGAGGCGTTGGCCCTTCTGTAATGAACCATTGCGAACCATTAGTACCGCGTCCTGCATTTGCCATTGAGAGAATACCGACACTAGAGTGTTTCAATTCAGGATGAAACTCATCTTCAAATTGATATCCGGGGCCACCAGTACCCCAACGGTTGGCCATATCTGGATAACGAGCCAAGGGATCGCCACACTGAATCATAAAATCAGGGATGACTCGGTGAAAGCGAACTCCATCGTAGGCAGGAGTCCCTTTCTGAGATTGACCTGTCTTAGGGTCTTTCCAGTCGATTGTTCCGGTTGCTAAACCTACAAAATTTTTGACGGTGTTGGGGGTTTTGTCTTCCTCCAAACGAACTATAATTTCACCCAAGGAAGTAATTAAACGAGCGTGCAATGTGCCTTCACCGGGAATATTAATTTCTGGAAAATTCATGAGGTATCCTATGAATGAAAACTGCCAGTATTTTACCTACGATAAGCTTATCAGCATTCAAGTTACAGGTTTACATATTGCGAAAACACTGAACCAAGGAAACTTTAGAAAACGAATATTTTACTCTGGTAAATTAATTGCTGGATTACGGCTAAAGAATCCTCTAGGCATTAGCTTAAAGCCAACTTGGTGAACAGGCATTATAGGCCAATCTTCTGATCGCGGCACATGAGTTACGCCCATTGTGTACCACAACACTATATCTTTACCCGTCAAAGATTCATCGTCTGCAATATATTTAGGTAAACCCTGTCCTGGTTGAGTCTGGTTGGGATAATCACCGCCAGCATAGAGTTCAGCAGGTTTATATTTTGTTACCCAGACGTGGTGACTCGCAAATTCTGCCTTTTGACGGATGTTTGAGCCTTCCACAGGGAAAAATATGGAGTTTCCACCAGGCATCAGCATATATCCAGGTGCAACCCCTAGCGTATTTTTCTTATCTGCACTCACAATCATCCATTCCCGACTGCTTTTCATATCCAAATCGCGGACAGCTGCCGTTTCTTTTGTGAGTGGAGTTTTTGTAACTGCGATCGCATTTCCTAAAGGATTCTTCTCATCCATCGGCAAAGCTTTTACATTCATTTCCATCACAGAATTAGCCTGTCCATCGACATCGAAATCTAGGCGATAGTTGAAAAAGTGCTGGTGATTTACTCCGAAGATATTCTTAGCAATTAGCCGACCATAGGAATCATCCTCAGATTGCTTTTGGGCAGCCGTTCCTTGTACCAGTACGATACCTGTTAGTTCATTTTGGATTTCCAAAGTCCCATCCTGGTGAAATATCCAATTAATGCTGTAATCATAGTTGTCTACGGCCGCAGTCATCGACATCACTAATTCTCGATTCCGACGGACATCATTACGCTGAGTACTGTAGTCATAGTGTTTCCACAGCATTCCGCGATCGCGTTCATAGATACCGATAACTCCTGGTATCTTATAAGGTTCTCCTTGCTCATTAGCAAATACAGCATCCAGTAAAAGACCATTTTCAGGAATTTCTTTACCTAACTCCATCGTATTTGCTAGCAAACCAAAGTTGTATTCTCCAACATCAAATGCATTCCTAAACGACCAAGTGGGATTTGGATCGCCGTAAGGAACTACCATCTCTGATAGGCTAGCGCGGTATAAAACTGGTCTGACATTTTCCCCGTCGTCGTGTGTTACTTGGTACAGCACCAATCCACTACGAGGATGCATTAAATAGCGAAACTTCCAACCTTGCCAGCTAATTTCATTGTTATTAATTCGGAAACTTGCACCATTTGGTTGCAGAATCTTTAATGCTTTAGGTGCTGAAAGTAAATTGCCTAAAGACTTTACATCATAGTTCCAGTTTTCTTTAGAGAAAGGTACGTTTCCCTTGTCAACGAAACTAACAATTTTACCTGCGTTCAAATTTACCGTTACTAAGACTCCTTCAATGGGACTACCGTAATAGTTCCAGCTTTTGCCTTTGTAATAAGATAAAGCTCGACACAGACGATTACCTGCTACCTCTTCCTGTTTACTTAAGATTCCTGGTGCCCAACAACTAATTGTGACTTGATCAAAATCGGTAATTCCTCGCCTTTGCATCGCTTTTTGCCATCGGGAATCGGCTTTAACTACCTGAGTAGCGAGTTCATATTCTGGATTGACGATCGCAGGTTGAACAGAGGATATTTCTTTCCAAGAACTTAAGGTTTTGCTTGTTAGATTAACAATTCCTTCATAGGTTTTATTTTGCGATCGCTCATAGATTACCAAAAAAGCTTTTCGCCCAAAAGCTTTACCAGGTGTAAATTTCAGAACTTCTTCTTTATCTGGTTCTTGTAAAGCGATCAGTGGAAAAACTGCCATTTCACTCAAAGTTTTTTCTTTTTTGATCACCGAAACGGCTGTACTAATTTCTGCCTCTGTTAGTGAAGTGAGAGGATGGGAAATCGAAGGCTGTTGAGCAGTCAATCTTCCCATTAATCCGAGTGATATAGAAATGGCGACAATCATGGCAATAACTAGCCATAAAAAACGCTTTAGTCGCTTAATCATCTTTTACTTTTTTAAAAAAGACTTATAGTTATCTATTTCCAAGCCTAAGCATGAAAACCGATAAATTAAGAGGCTAAAGCCAAATTAATTTGTTAATAGTTGGGCAGTAGGGAGAAATAACAATGCCCAATGCCCAATTTACGCAGAAACCAAACGACGTAAAGATTCAGCGCGGCGTTTAGCAATAGGGTTATTTGGAGCCAATTTTAGTGCTTCTTCGTAACTTTGTAACGCCTGAGCCGTTAACTTTTTCTTCTCATAAGCGTGACCGAGATTATTCAACCCTGTTACGTAGTCTGGTTTAGCTTTTAGGGCTTCTTTATACTGACGAATTGCTAGGTCATATTGCTCTTGGATAAAATAAACATAACCCAGCCCGTTGTAAATGGGAGCGATATTTTCTTCTCCCTCTTCTTGGGCAGCTTTAATAGCTTTTTGAAACAGCTGTATCGCTTGGGAATATATTTTCTTTTCTGAATAAATACTGGCTAACTCATAATATTCTTGAGTCGTACCCTTTTCTTTCTCTAACTTCTTTCGCAATCTTGCAAAGGAGCCTTCAATCTTGCGAGTTTTGAAAATCTGGCGAAAAACACTCACGCCTGCAATTGTGAGTATACCTACCAAAACTGAGAGATAAACAACGGCTAGACTGTTATCCATTGCTGCAAATACAAATATTAAAAGTTACTTCTATAATCTATTATCAGCCTATTGGGGATGAGGGAGATAATTCTTCACTTCTAACTCCTAACTCCTAACTTACGGTAAACCCCAATATTGAACACGTTGCTGGAGCCAGCCTTCTGCTAAGTAACGAGCGATCGCTTGATTCACATTTCGTCTTAACTTATCGTACTGCAATCCCTTGGGCATGACTACAGACAAGGGTTCAGTAGATAGCTTAATTGGCAGTAACCGATATTGGGGATATTGTTGCACCCAACCACTCAGAACGCTAGCATCTGCGGCAAAGGCAAAGGCTGCATTAGTTTCTATTTTATCTCGCGCTTCTTGATATGAATTCACTCCTACTAACTCGGCGTTTGATACAAAGTAACGCACTTGAGCAATGGTGCTGGAGTTATTCAGTACAGCAATTTTTTGTTTTGCAAAATCACTCAATTTCTGTACAGAGGCATTTTTTGTAACTAATACAGTGCTATCCAAATAGTAGGGAACACTGAAACTAACTATGCGGCTGCGAGATTCAGTTGCTGTTACCCTAGCGATCGCAAAATCAACTTTCTTGTCTAAGACTACAGCCAAGCGATCGCGATTCGCTACGGGTTTCAATTTCACAGCCTCGGCTTTACCTACCAAGTCAAGTGCCAATCGCTGTGCCAAGTCAATTTCTAAGCCTTGCAAATTACCGTTAGCATCTCTAAATCCCAACGGACGCAAGTTATCTTTAACGGCAACAGTTAGATAGCCTCGTTGCTGAATTTCTGGCATTTCGGCAGCAGACGCAGTAAATCCCGTCCCCATTATGGAAAAGCAAGATATCCAAAAAATAGTGGCGGATAATACCAGATGTAACCGAGTACTTATTTCCCATTTGTTACATCTGTTATACATCCCTTGCCACCTTTATCCTTTAGCTTGATTTGCGAGTTCAGCAACTTTGCCAAAGCTAGCTGGATCGAGGACTGCTAATTGTGCCAACATCTTGCGATTTAGTTGGATATCAGCTTTTTTCAAGTTACCGATCAACTGGCTGTAGCTTAAGCCGTGTTGCCTTGCAGCAGCGTTGATGCGGGTGATCCAGAGGCGGCGAAAATCGCGCTTTTTCTTTTTGCGATCGCGGTAGGCACTCCGTAGCGCCTTCATTACTTGTTGGTTGGCAGTTCTAAACAGAGTAGAGTGAGAACCGCGAAAACCTTTAGCTAGTTTGAGAATTTTATTGCGGCGCTTCCGAGCTACATTACCGCGTTTTACCCGAGTCATAACTTATTTCCTAAAATACTTACAAATATGGGAGCATCAAACGCACGTTAAGTTCATCGCGTTCATGTACAAGCGCACTCTGACGCATACTACGCTTTTTGTCAGACGATTTGTGCTCTAAAAGGTGGCTTTTGAACGCTTTACGACGGACGATTTTGCCGGTGCCGGTGGCACGGAATCGCTTTGCCGCAGCTTTACGAGTCTTTAGTTTAGGCATTGTTTAGCTTTAATTCGACACGATCCATTATTATACTAATAAAATTGCTGGAATGGAAATTAAATAAAGGATTTAACCAACTAACGCAATGTGCGACTTAATATTCTGTAACAAGTTCATCGAACTCTTATAAAGTTAGTGATATACCCTATAAACGCAATCGTACTCTTATTATCTGTAGCAATCTCATATGTTTTAAGGATAAAAGGGGCACAACCATTTAGTCGAGGTTACAGGTGTCAAACAAAAAAATAGGTTTTTGGTCTGTGTGGGCATTGGGTGTAGGAGGTATTGTCGGTGGGCTTTTTCCAGCGATGGGAGTTGCAATCCAAATAGCTGGTGTAGGCGCACCACTAGCATTTGTTATAGCAGGGATAATAGCTTTGATAACTACTTATGCTTATGCCAAACTTTCGGTAGCTCATCCATGTCGAGGCGGGACAGTAACTTTCTTAAATCAGGCTTTTGGTCGAGGGTTGTTTAGTGGGACACTGAATCTTCTACTATGGTTTAGCTACATAGTCATGCTTTCCTTTTACTTGCAGGCTTTTGGTAGTTATGGAGTTAGCCTGTTCACAGAATCTACTCACCCTATTTGGAAGCACTCACTGATTAGCTTGGCAATTTTAGGGACAACTGGACTAAATTTACTAACTGCCAATTATATTGGAAAATCTCAAATCTGGATTGTAAGCTTCAAACTCTTAATTTTGATACTGTTCATTACTATGGGGAGCAGTCACATCGATATTTCCCGTATTGAACCAGCTTCAGCGTCGTCCCTACAGTCAATTTTTGCAGGAGCAATGGTGATTTTCTTGTCTTATGAAGGCTTTGAGCTGATCGCCAATGCAGCAGAGGATCTTGTCAATCCCAAGTACACTTTGCCACGAGTTTATTACTCTGTAATCGGGTTCGTTATTTTGCTTTACGTTTTGATCGCACTGGTCACATTAGGAGCAGAACCAATAGAACAGATTTTGGCAGCAAGAGACTATACTTTGGCTGAAGTTGCCAAACCAATTATGGGGCAATTGGGATCTGTTTTGATTACTATTGCTGCTCTTTTCTCAACTCTCTCGGCTAGTAACGCAACACTGTACGGCTCATCTCGTTTTAGCTCTGTTATTGCTCAATCTAGGGGGTTTGACTTTGGCAGCCAAATAAATGGCCCTGACCAATCTTCAATGGGCTTATTTATTACTAGTGGTATTACTCTGATTATCGCCAATTTCTGTGATATAAATCGGATCTCAACGATGGGTAGTGCTGGGTTTCTGTTGATCTTTGCTGCGGTTAATTTAGCAAATGCTCGTATGCATCGTTATACAAAAAGCAAGCAGTGGATTTCACTTCTAGGTGCTGGAATATGTTTGGTGGCACTAGGAATGTTAATTTGGTTTGCTTTGCAAACAGATCCACCAACTGTCTGGGTTTTAATCTTCATGGTGGTAGTATCCATCGGTCTCGAAGTAATCTACTATCTGTCAACCAAACGACCGCTACATCTTTGAACAAGAAAAAGCTAAACTCTAGGACAATTCAAAAATTATTGAAGTATTCAACCATGTCCTGGAAGAGCAGCAACTTTTCGGAGCAATTGCGAGGCTTATACCAATAGTAAAAATGATTATATTCAGGCTGTGATGGCAAAAGCACAGTGTGAAGAGATGGGGAAAATCCCTTAGACCTCATTCCATTTACTCTATATCCTAACCGATAGCAATTGGAGCAAGACCAAAATCATTCGTAATTATTTGGTGAAATACTCTTGTGTAGTAGCTATCTCATCTGGGAATGAATTCCAAGGTGAGATAGAAACTTAGCGCGAGATCCATTAATATCCATTTATTAAAGATATGCCTGCTGCAAGACTTGTGTATACACCGTAGCCCTAATTTGTATTCAATTACGAATTACGAATTAATTTGCTGCTGTTTGGGCTTCTTGATAAACTATTTCTTGAAACTGGATCATATCTTTTTGCGGATCGGCGTGGCTGACTTTCACCAATATCTGTTCGCCTAACTTCACAGAACGTTTGAAAACCATTGGTAACTGCAAGCCCAAATCTTCTAACAAAATTAGAGCCAAGTTGCTGTCTTCTCGCAGCCACATTAACACTGTTACCTCCCAAGTTTCTTCTGGATGACGGCGTAAATACTCTAGAGCATAATATCTATTAGTTTGCCGTTCCACCATCGTTACCTCTTGGGTAATGCTAGTAACAGTCATCATCACTTCTTTAAGTTGATCTGCGGAAAATGGTAAAACTTCACCCCGCAAATGGGCTTTAAGTTGGAAGTGGGTAAGCAAGTCACTGTAACGACGAATGGGAGAGGTTGCTTGGGTGTAAGTATCCAAACCCAAACCAGCATGGCGCAGAGGCGTAATGCTCATTTCGCTCTTGGGCATACAACGACGCATAGCGCAAGCGCGAACGAATCCGGCGGGAAGTAGCAGCAACTCTTCTTCTGGGGGTAATTCTGGTTGCGGCTGACCGCGAAAGGGCAAAGGTATGTTGTGAGCTTTACCATAACGTGCCGCAACTTCACCGGCAACAATCATCATTTCTGCCACTACTTGCCGCGATGGAGAATCATCCAAAATATCAATATTGATCTCATCATCTTTGACTTTGATCATTGCTTCCGGCATGGTGATGCTAATTGCCCCTTGAGCGTAACGCCAAGCTTTGCGCTTCTGCGCCCAACTAGCGATCGCAGCAATTTCCGGTTCTGCCTGTACCCGTAATTGCAGCATTTCATCTACATCTTCGTAGGTGAGGCGATAAGTCGGCTTAATCGAACTGGTATGAATGCTGTAATCTTCTACTCCCCCAGTTGTATCTAAAATAATTCCGAAACTGAGGGCGCAACAAACCCGTCCCTGGATCAGACTCATTGGCCCAGTCGCTAACACCTCTGGGAACATGGGAATCATCCCCGTAGGTAAATAGACTGTACTACCCCGCTTTCTAGCTTCTAAATCTAATTCATCTTCCGGTACTAACCATCGTGTCGGATCGGCAATATGCACCCACAGGCGCTCCCGGCCATCGGGGAGTACTTCCCAACTCAGACCATCGTCGATCTCTGTGGTAGTTTCATCATCAATGGTGTAGACCTTCAGGTGAGTCAGATCAAGGCGGTTTGTATCTGAGTCAATCGGCGGGAAATCCAAACGCTGTTGCGCCACTTCTAATACCTTATTAGGAAATTGGATCGGAATTGAAGAACGACGCAGGAACAAGTTTTCATAAGGACTCCAGCAACCTAAATCCACTAACAGCTGAAAGGCTCCTTGGGGTGTTGTGGGCCGTCCCAGCATGGTCATAGTTTCTAATACTGGAGCGCTTGGCGGATAAGCGCGAGCCAAGGAATCATAATTGACTCCTGTCCGCACGGTGTCAGCAAGCAACGCGGCGTATTTTTCTAGCCCTTCTAAGCGTTGGCGATCGTGACGCCCCCACTCTACTGCTTCACCTTTGAGCGCCTGCTCTACACGAGTTAAAAATTCCTGCTGTCCCTTGGCTTTTAGCGCCTCTACTTCCATTTGATGCTTGCGTTCTGCCACTTGAGCAGCAGTTCGCGGCTCGTAAGCGTCTCCTTTTTGCTTGAAATAAAGTTTGTCGTCTGACAACAAGCAATAGGCGGCGTAACAAGGAGGGGCAGTTGAGTCAGAAAATAGCAAATTTGCCATTTGGTCAGGGGTGACTGTTTCCCCATCTTCAACCAGTAGTTCCCAAGCTACTTCTAAGCTAGATGGGTCTAAATAAGGCTTGATCTGTTCTAGAAAATTGGCAATCTCTGAGGGCTTGTACGTCTGTCCGGTAACTGTATAAGTTATTTGTCTAGGCGCGAGGCTGTGGGATTGACCACGTTCGTCTACCACAAACCAGCGGGTTTTACCGTCTGGACGTTCTACGATGCCCAGACGGCGATCGCCTTGAACCCTAAATTCAACTAGCGTCCCCTTCTCCACAACTCTCGCACTTTAATTTGGTGAACAGTTTAAATAGTTTTAAGTTAGGAGTTAGGAGTTTTGATTCTTAACTCCTGTACAGACGCAATTAATCACGTCTCTCCTGTACAGACGCGATTAATGAGCCAGCGCGTTGCGGGGGTTCCCCCCGTTGTAGCGACTGGCGTCGCGTCTCTCCTCTTTTTAGCCTTCCGCATTGATAAATGGCAACAAAGCCACAATCCGCGAACGTTTAATTGCTAATGTCAACTCTCGCTGTTGCTGAGATGTAAGCCCAGTAATCCGACGTGGCAATATTTTACCCCGCTCAGTGACAAACTTACGCAGTAAATCAACATCTTTATAATCGATTGGTTCTCCTGGCTTAATTGGAGAAAGGCGACGACGGAAATAACTCATCTCTACTTAATTTCCTTGTGAACGGTATGTTTGTTGCAGTGGGTGCAGAACTTTTTCAGTTCTAGCCTGTTAGTGGTGTTGCGGCGATTCTTGGTGCTGGTATAACGTGAAACACCAGCAGAACGCTTATCTGAATTTGTCCGGCACTCAGTACACTCTAGTGTGATAATAATGCGGGCACCTTTACTCTTAGCCATAATCTTACAAACAGTGAAGCCTGAAGAGAATTAACACAAATGACTATCTTCTCACATTCCGCCGCATATTTTCAACTAATCTTTTGATTTTTATGTCGAGCGAATAGCCACGACGCGACGAAACTATGAAAGTTCCACAATAGCGATCGTGTAAAGCCTGCCGCATCTGGGTATCAGAGAAGGCAGTCCCGCAATCAATTGCTAGGGGAATTACTAGCAGTATAGCAGTGGGATTGGCTCTAATATTGCTCAGGGCAATTGATACTAAAAGCGCACCCAAACCAACGATCGCCTCTCGCTTCACTAGTGAGAGCAAATCTGGAATTCTGCCCACTACTTCTCCATCTTCAACTTCCAATACCTTTAAATCGAACGCCCAACGCCCTAAACTTTGCCCTTGATTGTTGTATACCACCAGCACTCGCAAAATCAGCCAGAATACCACAAAAACTAGGATTTGCAGAAATTGAACCCCGATATCGCTGCCCCCCAGTAGGGAACTGACTAACCAGACACCAAGGAAATCAAGCCCCAATGCCATACCTCGCCGCCCAATTTCAGCCTTGGGATAGTGTTTTTGGGGAAGTCGTTCAATAGTCATACAACACAGGTATTTTTATTGAGGGGTTGGGAAATAATTGTTCCTGTTTTTAATATTAAGGTCATGGCTTGGTTTTGGCGTTGAGACTATTTTTGGATGAAGAGAACGTTTTTGGTAAATTTTAGTAAATTATTAAACGCTTGTATCTAAAAAGCCTCAAAAGCTTATTTTAAAAATGGGCCAATCTTAACTACTGAGAATTTTTAGAGGTTGTAGAGGCTTGCTCATGGTGTCATATTGGTTTACATCTAGATAAATGGACAGGTGAACCGAAAAGTTCTACAATCTGACTGATTGCGGTAAATTTACCTATTGCCCAATCCATATAAGCATAGTAAAGATTTTCTAGTGATTACGTTTGATTGCGAAAGCACTAAATTAATATAGGAAAGTCTTTAAGTAAGGGGCAGCAAAAAAATGGATGTAAAGCTGATTCTAGCTGGATTGACAGTTATCTTTACGCTTTCGTGCTTATTTTTTGGTACGAAAAATGGATTTTATGATTCGGATAACTATCACGGCAATGGCTCTGCACATTGAGATAAATCTGTAAACGCTTGGGCGACTTCCCATAGATAAGGTGAGTTGGTTAAGAACGTTCAGAGCTTCCAAAGGGAAAATAAACAAGAGGCATCTTTGAGCTAGTAATACTATGGCTTCTGGTTAGTCCACCTTTCTGAACCATTGCGGGTTCGGTAGAGGCGTCCTCCCCAATCAAAAATCTGTATTCTCAGGGTGTAGGGGCGCGCGATAAAACTTACCCCTAAGTCACAAAACCAAAATTTGTGTAATTTTTGGCTTTTGGGATATGTCCATGATGATAAGGTTTGAGGGGAGGAGAGCATGAGGGATAATCTATCGGCATCCTCTCGCGTAGATGCTGCGGAAGGGGGTACTGAATTAGAATGTTTCCCCTATAGTGTCCAGCATTACGATGAGGGCGTGTGTTTATTGGTGAAGATGGGCCCACACCGCATCCTATTGGATTGTGGTTTAGAGGATATTTCATCGCTGGCGAAGGGGCTTACTAAGTCGGTACGTGGAACTGGTTCGCTTCCACCAGCAGATTTCGTTTTGATTAGTCATGCTCACCCAGATCACTCCAGAGGCTTACTGGCACTTCATAAAGCTTTTCCAAAATTACCTATTTATGGTAGCGAAGTAACCAGCAAGTTACTGCCTTTGAATTGGCTAGATCAAGATCCTGAGAAAATTTCCGAATTTTGTCATGCCTTGCCGTTGCGATCGCCTGTGGAATTCCAAGATGGTTTGGTGGCAGAATTATTTCCCTCCGGGCATCTACCGGGGGCTGTGGCAATTCTCCTTACCTACACCACTAAGCAGCGTACTTATAAGCTACTGTACACAGGAGATTTTTTCCTGTCAAACTCTCGGTTGGTAGAAGGTTTGCGTTTAGAGGAACTACGAGGATTAGATTTGGATGTGCTAATTATTGAAGGTAGTTATGGCACATCCCGTCATCCTCACCGCCGCAACCAAGAAAATCAACTAGCAGAACGAATTAATCGGGCGATCGCTGACCATTGTTCTGTAATCCTTCCCACTCCGGCTTTAGGATTGGGTCAAGAATTATTAATGCTTTTACGCTCTCATCACCACTTCACCGGACGAGATATAGATATCTGGGTAGATGGTGCTGTGGCTACTGGTTGTGATGCTTATCTAGAACTTTTACCCCACCTTCCCCCATCTGTACAGAACTTCGCCCGGCATCAACCCTTATTTTGGGATGAACGGGTGCGTCCGCGCGTGCGTCGTTTACAAGCAGAACATCGTCCCACTGTGGGGAAATCACCTTGTATTGTCCTCACCGACTCTACAGATGATTTGGGTAAGCACTGCCAACTAGACACTGGGCCTTGGCTAATCCTGTTACCAGAAAAAATTGATATAAAAGTTAATAAAGAATATTTAGCACCCACCACTGTTGAAACTTATCTGCTGGCTCAACATAGTGATGGCCCTGGTACTACGCAGCTAATTCATAATTTGCGACCCCAGCACGTCATTTTTGTTCACGGTTCACCTGCCTACTTGGCAGATCTGACTAGCTTAGAGGAGTTGCAAAACCGCTACCATGTCCATTCCCCGGCGGCTGACATTTTAGTAGAATTGCCTATCGGTGATACATTTTTACAACCCGCAGCACCAGAAACTAATTACGAAGGTGAACTGACAGAGTTGGGAACAGTAATCACAATCACCTTAGCCGATGTGATTACGACTGATCCTCGTTGGCGGCAATTTGCTGATACTGGTTTAATCGAAGCTCGTTGGCAAGGCGAAGAACTAGTATTGAGAGGATTGTCTCAACGAGAATTGCTCAACCAAAATAGCGATCGCTATACATGGACAGATGTAGACTGTTGCGGTACTTGCCGACACCAAAGGGGGCAGCGATGTTGGAATCCAGCTTCCCCGTTGTATAACTTTAAGGTAACTTTAGAAGGTTACTGTCCTGCTTTTGAAGGTTTGAATGATAGCCAATAGTCATTAATCCGATGCCTTTGGTCATTTTTAATTAATGACTAATGACCCTTACGGGTGACGCTCGTGCCGACGCTCGATGACTCGCTAACGCTGCACTAACGCCGGTCGCTCATAGGGGAAACCCCCAAGACCCTTCGGGTTCGGCAGTCCCCCAGACGCTCGATGACTCGCTAACGCTACGCTATCGACGGAAACCGCCAAGACGGGGGCTACCTCACCGCACTGGCTCACTAATGACTAATGACTAATGACTATTAACTAATGACTGAATTATTCTGGATTCGAGTCAGTGTAACGGTTGTGGATGCGTTCGGCTTCGGGACAATCTTCAGTCATCAAAGGTTCCACATTACCGCGTGGTACTGAAGCCAGTTTTTGCGTTACAGCACCAATGCTCTCGAGGCGAACCATTTCTTCCCAAGAACAAACTTCGTCCTCTTCTTCTGTTTCATAGCGTAGAGTCACTAAATCTCCCTCTATGTCGATGATGCGGGCGCGTTCAATCCAGCGTTGCTGGTCCCGCAAGAAAACACATACCTCGCGCCCATCGCAACAGAGTTGATAAATCTTGCGGTGTAGCATGTACTGTTTCTGCCTTTTTAAACAACGTAGTTAAACCTGTCAAAATCTGGGTTCTACCCAATTACATTACACCTTTAAGAGGTTAATTTCACTGTTCAGAACAAGTATGCTTCATCACCCAATCCCAAGACTTGCATGTAGTTGTCAAATATTGGGAAATTTGGGGTCAGAAATCAATGCTTGCAGCAATGAACTTAATCTCCCTCCGGCTCACTTTACTCAATGTCTGCTTCATGGAAGTCAAACAATTCGGAACCTGTCCTAACCAGGCTCATATTTGCTGGTGAGTCCTTGTTACTATTATGTAATAAAGAATACTCAAAACCAATCGTTGATTGCGGTTGTTTAACTTGCCTACTTTTAATCATTGGCATTGCTGGGAAGTCCGGGGACTTGATTTTACTTTTACCCATGTGTATATGATCTTAACTCATTCTCTTGCTGACCTTGATGGTTTTCAACAATAACACCTAAATAGTTTTGATTTTTGCAGGTTTTTGCCTGATGATAGCTAATTAAAAGGCAACGGAGTAGAAGGGATAAGGGGAAACATCAGAAAATCATCCTCCGCTTATTTTGGAGTATCAGCAAGATTTATATGGTAGCGGAAATTCCATAAGCACGTTCGATGAGGAGGCTTCTCGTTTAACTTTACCTGCTCGAACTGCATCGTATAGGGCTGCAAGGGCTGACAAATCCTCTTCCTTCCAACATTTAGTGACAAGCACTTGATGGAGTAATCCCTCAGATTCAACACTAAGATATCCAGTTTGGAAAGCAGATTCAACGAGTGTGCGAATCATCTTGGTTAGGACAGAGTAAACAAATTGTTATGTCAAGTGTGGAACATTTAGCTTTGATATTAATTGATATGGAACATGAATATGATGTGATTATCATTACACTTAGTTAGTGATTTAGATCACATCAATAGGTTACACTATGATGTCTGGGTGCATCTATCTATTTGTGTACGCAGATAATAGTTACAAAAAAAATGAGCGCCAGTACTGAGATGGCGTACAACTCGACAAGATTAAAAGATAGGGAAATTTTAGTGAAACATAAGCAATCAAGCAAAAAACTGGCGGAAATCTTCATCCTTTTGGCTTAATTGCACCCAGTCTAAATTTAAGGACTGGAATTTTTGCGCCAAGCGATCGCAAGCTGGACGTTCTGTAGCGTAATGTCCGGCATCGATTAAAATGAGATTGCAATCGCGGCTTTCTTGAAACTGATGAAACTTACAGTCAGAAGTCAGATAAGCTTGGGCACCAGTTTTGGCGACGGCTGAAATATAACTGGCCCCCGAACCACCTAAAACAGCAACTCGTGAAATTGTTTGCTGTAAATCAGTAGTTGGGGAAAAAATCAAATTAGGGGGAGCAAGTCGGGTTTGAATGGCTACAAGTAACTCTTGTAATGTTAGAAACGGCTCTAGCAAACCAACACGACCATATCCTAATCCTCCTTGTGTCGGTACTATGGGAGTAACTTCTTTGAGTTCTAAAATTTGAGCTAAAACGTCAGCAGTACCATCCTGTACTTGATCGAAATTCGTATGGGCGCTGTAAATACCAATATTGTGGGTAAAGGATAACCGTACCATTTCTGCGATCGCTTCACCAGTGCGTAAAGATTTGGGAGGAGTAAAAATCAAGGGATGATGGGCAAATATTAGATTAGCATTCAGAGCGATCGCTTCCTGCATTACTGCCAAAGTCGGTGTCAAACATACTAAAATCCGTGCTTTTTCTTGCAATACTCCTGGTTCAATCTGCCAGCCGCAATTATCCCAACTTTCACACCAGGCGGGATTTGCCCATGCTTCAAACCAAGTAATTAAGTCAGCAATTTTCATAACTATTTTCTTCAGCAATTTTTAATTTTAATTGCTAATCAGTGTTTCTGTGGTTGAATATTTAATTTTAATGCTAATTGCTGGCGCATTTCTTGGAAAGGTTTGTTCCAAACCGGGTTGGCATTCCAGTTCCACATTGCGACTGGGATAAGTTCTTCTTGGGCAAGACAAGTTAACAGACGATATTCATCTTCTGGTTCACGAGAAAAGGTGAAGGGATTACGGTAGCCTGTATCACATAGTTTATAAGCTGTAACTTGACCATGATTGATCCGTTGTAAAAGTTCTTTGCCTTTGACAAGCAAATAATCCAAAAAAACTGGACTAAAAGGCTCTATGTGTGCGCGTTTTTGTGGCTCTTTTTGTACCCACCTTGCCCACTCAAACCCATACATAAAATCGTGAACATAACGAAAGCGGATTTCGCTTTTGTTTCCGAACATCTCCGTCAGTAAAACCATCTTTTCACCAAAAAGCTTTAAAAAAGGAACAGCACCTTCATCTGCTATAAAAGCCTGCCTTAGTATACTGCTAACCATAAAATCAAAATCCCAGAATATATTTTCTGGAAAGTTTTGTAATTGAGTACGGACTATAGATTCGATAGTTTCCTGAAGGTTTATGAGGAATTGAATTTCGGTGTTTTCTTTAGTAATTAAATTTCCCAATTCTGCAAAACTGGTAATTAATGTTTTTTTAGGATTAAGTGATAATAAATTAATAGACTGTTGGGCAAGGATTTCATCAATAAATTGGAAAGTATGAGTTGGTGTCAATTCTTGCTTCATAGTAATTGAAATAGCCCAGACAGCTTACATTAAATATTAGTTTATATCGAAATAAGTAGGTTTTTAAATAATCATAAATAAACTTTACTTTTTAATTTACAAATTTACACGAATTATTTAGCGTGTATCTTAATTAATTTTCATGACAAAGCGATGGCTTCGCCAACGCCAAGGGCGAACGCGGCGAAATTTATTTCATGTATATCACCGCGAGTTTATGAGATTATAGCCAAAGGGTAAGCGGTATAACTAGAGTATTTAAACTCTATAGAAGTCCACCTTAAATAAAATTTGAGAATCAGCTATCCAGAAATATGGATAACCAATTCTCTTAAATGACTGCGTTGGCGGTGTTCCCAAATATAAATTCCTTGCCAAGTTCCTAATACCAAATGACCACGATTAATGGGGATATGTTCAGAAGTGTGGGTGAGTGCGGTACGAATGTGTGCCGGCATATCATCGGGGCCTTCTGCATCGTGAATGTATTTACCTGATTCTGGCACGAGCTTTGCCATAAAGTTAGCTAAATCCACAAGAACATCGGGATCGGCATTTTCTTGGATGACTAAACTGGCTGAAGTGTGGCGTAAAAATAGAGTACAAAGACCAGTTTCAACTCCCGATTCTGCAACGGTGGCTTCAATTTTTGCAGTGATATTGTAAAAAGATTTACCAGTGGTGGAAATTTTTAGTAGCTTTTGGTAGTGAGTCATTTAGAACACTGTTATTGATGTTGGTAAGAGCTAATTAGCGATTGAATCTGCTGATATTGTCATTGTTACACTATTAATTTATGTTGTTTTGAACAACTTTATTGGAGTCAAAATAATTAATTACAGCATGAGCGATCGCTTCATTACCATCCAAAGCAATTGGTTCAAATTGCTTTGGTAATTGGGGTAACTCATGCAGAAAATCCCAAGTCCCTTGAAAAAACTCAGACGGAGTAATGATTTGATGCTGGTTATAATTTGTTATGCCTTCTATTAGAAAAGTTGCTTCGGCAAAGTTTTCACGAGGGATAGTAATAATAGGTACTCCTAATAGTGTAGCTTCAGCAAAAGTACTGTAACCAGGTTTAGAGACGACTCGTCCACAAATAGACATAAAATCTACAGGGCGGTATTTGCGGTCATCAATTTGAACTAAATTAGGTAAATCAGGGGCAGATTGATCAAAGACGATAAATTGCCAATCTGGGAATCGCCGCAAGTTATCGTAGGGAATTTGCTGTAAACCCAAGCCGCCAAAGGTTAACAAAATAGTTTTTTCTACTGGTGCAGTTATTCCCCAAAAAGAACGTAAATCATCAGCAGAGTGACGGGGAGAACCGCCTGTTAAACCGATATCTGTGATATTGTTAAAAGCTTGCATTGGTTCGTGAAAGGGGAGACGAAACAAGCGATCGCATTTTGAGTACCAATCACTAATCCAATCTGCAACTGCGCTAAATTCGCCTCCCCAATCTCGGTAGATAAAGTCCCAACCAAAGTTACTCATCATCCAGCAGGGAATATTTGCACCTTTGGCAAATCCAGGAGTAAGGAAAGGAATGTCTGCCAAAATGAGATTAACGCGATTTTGGCGGATAAAATTCACTTCTGAGGCAATGAGCGAATTTTGATGCTTTTTAATATCTAGCAACTTTTCTAAAGTTGCTATTTTATCCATTGTCAAACTATCGGTTTGCACTACACCCAAATCAAATGCACGGGGACGATAGATAAAATCACCTTCTATATAGCACTCTAGCAACCAACGCGGGGCTGTAGTTACCAAAATTAGCAGAACTTCTGGACATAATTTTTGAATTGTCGCAGCTACAGAAGCAATGCGGGTAGCATGACCAAAGCCGTGGTTAGTTATGGCTAAGTATAAGATTGGGCGTTCCATTTTCAAGTTAGGAGTCATTCAATTTTGGATTTTAGATTTTAGATTTTAGATTTTTACTTCAATCCAAAATCTAAAATTGGCAGAGTTAGGGATGAAAATTATAATTCCTAACTTTTAATTAATTTTGCTAAAACTTTGAATCGCCTCAATCAATTGGTCTATTTCCGATTCTAAAGTAAAGTAATGAACAGTAACTCGTATACAGCTAGGATCGGCAATTGTCCGAGTTAATATTTTTTGTGAGTCTAAAAATTGCACCAACTTGAGATGAGGCTGGGGCTGATTATTTTCAAGTTGAAACGAGACGATACCGCTTTCGGGTGGGGAAGTTCGCAGACACTTAACATCAGGTAACGCTACTAAGCGCCGCCAGAGGTAGTCACTGTTTTGGCAAATTTGCTCGTAACGTTCCTGTGAGGTTCCCCATTGCTGATGGATTGCGATCGCCTCTCGTAATCCAACATACAACGGATAAGCTAATGTAGACACTTCATATCGTCGCCCATCGGGAAGCCAATCCACAGGTTGAGATTGACTATCCACAACAATGCCATTCAAACCAATAAATGTAGGTTTCAGGCTTTCTCGCGCTTCTGGCCGGACATACAACCCACCTGCACCCGCAGGGCCACATAACCATTTGTGACCAGTGAAAGCATAAAAATCTACTCCCAATTCAGTCAAGTTTAAAGGCAACAAACCAGCAGATTGGGCAGCATCTATCAGTAAAAAAGAATGATTATTCCCGCATACTTCGGCAATTTTATCAAGAGGTAAAACTTGACCAGTATTCCAGAAAACATGACTTAAGATTACAAGACGGGTATTGGGGCGCAAATGCTGGGCAATGATTTTTACGGGGTCGCCCTCATTTAAAGTCGCTTTGAGAGGACAGGTAGTAACTTCTACAGCAAATCTCCGTGATATTTCCTGTGTCGTGGCAATTACCCCTGGATGTTCGCAGTCTGAAAGCAGTATATGGTCGCCAGCACGCCACTCGATGCCCCATAGAGCGATATTACAGCCAACAGTGACATTCTGCGTCAGAGTAATTGTTTCGCTTGGTGCATGTAACTCTGAAGCGATCGCAACTCTAGCAGCTTGAGTCTGGGGCGCTATCCAGCGATACGCATCATTACCAAAAGGGCCTATTTGCTGAACATAAGCTTGAGTTTGGGCGATCGCATCCATTGCCCTTTGGGGCATCGGCCCTTGTCCCCCATAATTGAAATAAGTCTTATTCCCTAAAGCCGGAAATTGCTCTCGATGGCTATGCAACCTAGTTTGTGTGGCAGAAGTACTGGTCATACCAATTTTAGATTTTAGATTGTAGATTTTGGATTAGTCAAAAGCCATTGATCGTTAGTTATTTTTTACTCATCTCCCTGAACCTCGTCATCTCCTCCATTCTCCCACTCCATCATTAGTTGTCTGAGGTACTCCCAGACTGTACTAATTCTTGTTAACTTAAAAGAATGCTAATTAATGCTGAACTCCTACTGCAATACCAACGCTGTAAACGTCGCACTTTTCTAGATATCCACGGTGACAAAAGTCAGCGTGATGCTCCTAATGAGTTGCTACGGAAACTACAACAAGATAAAATCGCTCATCAGCTGAGTGCTTTGGCAAAGGTAACTTATCACCAAGCAGATTATTCTTATGGAAACTGGGAAGCGGCAGAGGCAGCTACTCTAGAATTAATGCAGCGTGGGGTTGAGTATATCTATAAGGGAGTATTGTTAGCAAATTATTCTGAAGGATACACTCTGCTAAGTCGTCCAGATTTACTCGTCAAACGACCAGGAAAATCTTGCTTTGGAGATTGGATATATGTTCCGGCTAATATTGAACTGGGTAAGCGCCCTAAGCAAGAATATCAAGTTGTTGCCGCATTTCACGCCCAAGTATTGGCAACAATACAAGACTTGGCACCAGAAACAGCTTGGCTGATATTGCGTACCAAAGATATAAATTATCCTGTGGATTTGCTCAAATGGACACCACGGATGCAGCAGATTCTAGAAGAGTTGATTCAAGTTTTAGAATTACCGAATCCGCCAGAGGTGTTTATTTCTCGGCAAAAATGTAATCTTTGCCATTGGTATAGTCAATGTTATGCGATCGCTCAATCTGAAAAACATCTCTCACTATTACCAGGTGTAACACCTCTTCGCTACACTCAATTACAAGACGTAGCCATCACCACACTAGAATCTCTGGCTAACACCAGTCCCAGCGCCTTAGAAAACCTAGTTGGTTTTGACAGAGAAGTTGCGCCCAAACTCATAGTGCAAGCTCAATCTTCACTGGAAAAACGACCGTTAATCTTACCTTATCCGCTACCAATCAAAGATATTACATTTACAGCACCCATAGAGCTTTACTTTGATATTGAAGCACAGCCAGACTTAGATTTAAATTATCTTTTAGGGGTTTTGGTCGTTGATAGACTTGCCAATACAGAAAAGTTTTATTCGTTTTTAGCAGATAAACCAGAAGACGAAGGATTAGTTTGGCAGCAATTTTTGGATTTGGTTTGGCAATATCCCGAAGCGCCAATTTATCATTTTTGTGTGTACGAGTTTGATACAGTTAAACGGTTGGCAAGGCTTTACAACACTCCTGCCTCCTTAGTGCGTCCTGTACTGAATCGATTTGTGGATGTATATGAACAGTTAACCCAAAGTGTAGCATTGCCTATAGAAAGCTATGCCCTGAAAGCGATCGCACGTTGGTTAGGATTCGAGTGGCGGGAAAAAGAAGCTAGTGGCGCTAAATGTATTTACTGGTATGATCAGTGGCTAGAAACAGGCGATCGCAGCTTACTAGAAATTATCCAAAGCTACAACGAAGATGACTGTCGCGCTACTCTCAGAGTGAAAAACTGGTTGGTAAACTTTTTTCAGGATGAATATGGTTTGCGCCTAGCTTAAGTTATTTCGGATTTTTTAAAGCTTTTCAATTGCTTATAATACATGTTATTTGTAGCAGTGTACAGATGTGAACTCTGCTAGTTTTAACGTGATATCTTATTTATAATTTTTCCACTTCAACCAAAAATGTATGCACCTAATTAAAAATATATTCAAATTTCCACGAATTATTTACTTTTTTATTCCAATTATAATTATCATCATTTTATTCAATTTTTTACCCATCAATGCTATTGAAATAAGTAAAATAGAGTTTATCGGGGAAGCTACTTTAGCAAAAGGTTTAACCTTACAAAAAACAGAAATTGGAGGTTTATCTGGAATTACGTATAATCCCAAAAACAACCTCTATTATGCTATTTCCGATGACCGTGGACAAAAAGCTGCTGCCCGTTTCTACACTCTGAAAATTGACTTAAGCAAGGGTTCCCTACAAAAGGGTAAAGTTGTTCCTGTCAGCGTTACCACATTATTAAATGAAAATGGGCAAACATTTCGCCCTGGTGAAACTGATACAGAAGGTATTGCCTTAACTAATAAAGCAACTGTATTTATTTCTTCTGAAGGCGATGCTGCAAAATTAATTAATCCTTTTATTAAAGAGTTTTCATTATCTTCTGGTAGAGAAATTACTACACTTCCCATACCAAACAAATTTTTGCCCGAAAAAAGTGGTAGACAAGGTATCCGCAACAATTTGGCTTTTGAAAGCCTTACCATCACATCCGATAAAAAGCATCTATTCACAGCCACTGAAAATGCTCTAATTCAAGATGGTGTCGCAGCGAAAGCTAACATCGGTACTCCTTGTCGGATTTTGCAATACAACTTGCTCAACAACCAGCCAGAAAAGGAATTTCTTTACCAAACAGAACCAGTTTCCCCCTTTTTGAATGTGACTGGCAAATTCGCTAGTGGATTACCTGATTTACTTGCTTTGGATAATCAAGGACACTTCCTAAGTTTAGAACGGTCTTTTACTGGCTTAGGATTTGCTATTTCTCTGTTTCAGGTTTCCTTAGAAGGATCTGATGATATTCATCAAATAAATAGTCTTTTAGCAGTTGACTCTAAGAATATTAAACCAGTTCAGAAAAAACTTCTATTAGATTTGAGAACCCTAGATGTACTGCTAGACAACATTGAAGGCTTAACTCTTGGCCCTAAACTACCCGATGGTCAGCAATCATTAATTCTCATCAGCGATAACAATTTCAACTCCCTGCAACGCACCCAGATACTAGCCTTTAAAATTAAAATTGAAACACCACTAATCAGATTATTACGCCGTTTACTCCCGAATCTCAACCCTTAGCCATACAGAGGTAGCAGGGTTTTAATGTTATTTACTTTTTCCTGTGTATTCACGGAATCTACTAGCCAGCTTTATCTAGCTTATTTGTAGCTTCCGTGTAATTTCTCAACCGTATTGCTTAATAGATATGTTACACAATATTTAGGAGATTTTTCCGACAGATTAATCATAATTATAAAATATGATTAGTTTTCTACAAATTATGATTGTTTCTAAATTTAAATTTAATAATTAGCTAAGACTTATTAAAGTATTTTGCCAACAATATTTTTCATAAATGATTTTTATGCCACAAAATAAAATTGAGAATATGGTAGGGCAAAAAGCGGAATTAGACAATTACATTGGACAGTTCTTAAATAATCGCTATTTAATCAGAGATTTGATTGGTAAAGGTGGGATGGGTAGAGTTTATTTAGCAGAAGATACTGCTAAAGGTGGTATGCCGATCGCAGTCAAAATTTTATCACTGAGTTTGGCGAACCAGCACATGTCCCAACGCTTTGCTAGAGAGATTTTTATCGGCGCTCAATTGGGGCGTAAAAGTAAACATATTGTTCGCATATTAAGTTATGGCATTACTGAAGATAAAACTCCGTTTTATGTTATGGAATACCTACAAGGAAAAAATCTCAAACAAATTCTCAAAATTCAGCCCTTAACAATATCAAAGTTTTTGGAGATTTGTAATCAGATTTGTTTAGGCTTACAATGTGCCCATCAAGGTATCAGCCTCAAAGGAGAGATTTATCCTATTGTTCACAGAGATATTAAACCAGAAAATATATTCATTACTGAAAATAGTAAACAAGGAGAAATTGTTAAAATACTAGATTTTGGTATTGCCAAGTTTTTAACAGAGCGAAGTGGGATGACTCTAACAGATTCTTTTATTGGTAGTTTACCTTACTGTTCTCCCGAACACATGGAAGGGCGAAAATTGCTAGATGTTCGCTCTGATATTTACAGTTTGGGAGTACTAATGTTTGAGATGCTGACAGGAAAGCATCCATTTCAGATTCAGACAAAAAGTAACTCTTTTGGTACTTGGTATCAAGCGCATCGCTTTCAAATTCCACCTACTCTTGAGGAAGTGAATCCGCAAGTCAAAATCCCGCAGGTGTTAGAAAAAATAGTGATGAGTTGTTTGGCTAAAGATGTAAGCGATCGCCCTCAAAATGTCAACCAAATATTAGAAGATTTAAAAAAAGCTAGTATTCAGATTAATGATGGTATTCCTAACAATAGCAGTGACATTATTAAACTTCCACTTCCGGTTCAATTAGTACCTTCAACTTTATTATCAGAAAAAGAGTGTTTACAGAAGAACTGGCCTAAAAATAAACCAATTGCGCCAATTGGGTTTCCTCATTTACTGCAAACGGCTGAAAGAGCTATACCAACTTTTTGGGCAATGTTACCCAAACAAGAAATTACAAAATTTTTGGATAAAATACATAGTACTGAATTTATTAGTAAAATCAATGTTTACCCGATGCTATTGTGGGTAACTATACTATATGATACCCAACCTTCTATAATTAAGTGGTTACCTTATTTTCTGGATTTGAAAGATAATAAAGGTCAGAATATAGCACGTACTTTAGCTGAAGTAGGTTACTATCATCTACTATTTTTTGCCATAGAAGATCCAACTCGTTGCTCTCATGTAACAACTCTAAGCCTAACGGCTAACCAGCGCCAGCAACTTATAGATTGTTTAGACATGAGTCAACATTCAAATGAATTAATTCTGTCTAATCAGGCCAAAAATCTTCTAAAAGCAGATTATGAAAAGCTGAAGTTAGACATCTTGCATAAGTTAGCTGTATATCAAAAATCTGAGACAGAAGGTTTAAAAAGCTGGATGGATAAATTTTTGGAGATTTTTTTAAACCTTTTATCACGTCATTGAAAGTCTGTTATCAAAATAAAAATGCTTGCTTCCATTACCTAATGATATTTTTATGTGTGTATTGCTAACTTTAAATAGACTCAGCAACAGAGGTGAATAAAGTGAATAAAAGCCCATTTACATCTCCAAGTAGTACGGGCTTGCTTGCCAATCGTTATCAAATTAAGCAATTAATTGGTAGCGGTGGCATGGGTGAAGTTTTTTTAGCAAATGATATTTTGTTAGGAGGCACACCAGTTGCTATCAAGTTTTTGACTCAAACTGTTGTCGATAACAAAATGCAACAAGACTTTGCTCGTGAAGCCTTAATGAGTGCAGCTTTGAGTCAAAATAGTTTACATATAGTCCGGGCGTATGATTATGGTGTAAATGAGAAAGGAAAACCATATTACGTCATGGAATATCTATGTGGTAAGAGTTTAAAGGATTTAATTCCACTACCACTGCCCATGTTTTTGACTCTCTCACGCCAAATTTGTTTGGGCTTACAATGCGCCCATCAAGGTATTAACATTGATGGCAAAATTTGTCCGTTAGTTCATAGAGATATTAAGCCTGCCAATATATTAGTTATTCCCGATCCGATATTGGGACAGTTAGTTAAAATTCTCGATTTTGGTATTGCTAGATTTTTAAATTATGCATCATCAACAGCTAGTACAAGCAGAGGATTTAATGGCACTTTACCCTACTGTTCACCAGAACACCTAGATGGAGAAAAATTAGATAGTCGCTCTGATATTTATAGCCTGGGTGTGATGATGTTTGAAATGCTCACAGGCAAAAAACCTTGGCAACCAGAAACTGATTACTTTGGTGCTTGGTATAAAGCACATCACTTTGAGCAACCAAAAGCGATCGCAGATGTTCAACCTACTCTTAAAATACCTCAGAAACTAAATAATTTAATTATGTCCTGTCTTGCGAAAAAATCTTGCGATCGCCCCCAAAATATCGCTCAAATTTTGCAAGTCTTAAACAGTTTAGAAGAGTCTAATTATCCCAGTATACCTACAATACCTTCTAGTTCCATCCTTAGCCGTCCTTTAAATTCAGGTTTACCAATCACAGTAGAACAAAGCTGTCATAAACTTTTGTGGCCTCAAAATAAACCAATTCAAGAAATTGTTTTTCCCCAGCTTATAGACACCGCACAGGGAGCTATGACAGCCCTATGGTTGATGTTGCCTAAACAAGAAATCAAAAACTATGCACTTTCTACCCGTTACAACCACTTTATCTTTATGACATCCCCTCACCCAATGCTCTTATGGGTGACTGTACTCTACAATCGGCAATTGGCTCCTAAGTGGCTACCTTGCTACTTAGATATGCAAAATCCCCAAAATCTTAAGCTGGTAAGTTTACTGGCTGAAAATGAACACTATCCTTTGATTTTCTTTACTCTGGAAGCACCACATTCCTGCACCAATGTTCTCAGTAGCCGCATCGAGTCAACTCAGCGACAAATGTTGAAGAACTGGGCGCAACAAATTCATACTCTACCACCTGCTTCTCAACCCCAGTTGAGCAAACAGCTATTAAAGCAGCAGTATAAACAAATGCAATCTCGCATATTGCAGCATCTAGAATCACAGCCACAGGTTGTATTATCAAGCTCTATTTGAGGAAAAATCTGTACCTTGGAGAGACTAGACAAAAATAATTCCTAATTTCTAACTCCAAAACGCTTGACAATTAAAAAAAAAATAGTGATAATAGCAAAGTTGCCAAACAAGGGACTGTAGTTCAATTGGTTAGAGCACCGCCCTGTCACGGCGGAAGTTGCGGGTTCGAGCCCCGTCAGTCCCGTTCTAAATTTATGAGTAGTTAATCGCCGAATTGAATTTTGGTGATTTTAGATTTTGAATTACCCAAAAGGATTGACCCAGAATTTAGGGTTTGAATATAAGCTACATTTATCATGCTTTGCGAAAGAGAGAATTAACTGTGACTGTCAGAGTCAGAATTGCGCCGAGTCCAACCGGAAATTTACATATTGGTACAGCTAGAACGGCTGTATTTAACTGGTTATTTGCCCGCCACCACGGTGGGAAATTTATCCTGCGAATAGAAGACACAGATTTAGAGCGATCGCGTCCCGAATACACCGACAACATTCTTGAAGGATTGAGTTGGCTAGGGCTTAACTGGGATGAAGGGCCTATTTTCCAATCTCAACGCCTGGATTTTTATAAAGAAGCAGTGCAAAAACTGCTAGATCAAGGATTAGCCTATCGCTGCTACACCACTTCTGAAGAACTAGAAACTCTAAGAGAAGCTCAAAAAGCTAGAAACGAAGCTCCTCGCTATGATAATCGTCACCGCAATCTCACGCCAGAACAACGCGCCGCATTTGAAGCAGAAGGTCGCTCCTCTGTGATTCGTTTTAAAATTGAAGATGGGCGGGAAATTATCTGGAACGACCTAGTAAGGGGAAAAATGTCTTGGCGAGGTAGCGATTTAGGTGGTGATATGGTCATCGCCCGCGCCTCAGAAGAAGGAAGCGGTCAACCTTTATACAACTTTGTAGTTGTAGTGGATGACATCGATATGCAAATCACCCATGTCATTCGAGGAGAAGACCACATCGCCAACACCGCCAAACAAATTCTGCTGTATGAAGCAATGGGTGCAAAAATTCCAGAGTTTGCCCACACGCCGCTAATTTTGAACATGGAAGGGCGCAAACTTTCTAAGCGAGATGGTGTCACTTCCATTTCTGACTTTCAGCAAATGGGTTTTACTGCTGAAGGCTTGGTGAATTACATGACATTGTTGGGTTGGTCGCCACCAGACTCGACGCAAGAAATATTTACCTTAGAAGAAGCAGCCAAAGAATTTGGTTTTGAACGTGTAAATAAAGCAGGTGCAAAGTTTGACTGGGACAAGCTGGATTGGTTGAACAGCCAGTATATCCATAAGACGCCAGTAGATAAACTTACAGATTTACTCATACCCTATTGGCAAGCAGCTGGGTATAAATTTGATGGTGGAAGAGATCGCACCTGGTTAGAACAGCTAGTAACTTTAATTAGCCAGAGTTTGACTCGTTTAGTAGATGCAGTACCTCAAAGCCAACTGTTTTTTACCGACACAGTTGAATTTAGCGACGAAGGTAGTACACAACTGAAGCAAGAAGGTTCTACTGCTGTCCTTGAAGGAATTGTCACAGCTTTAGAAAATCAGCCGCAACTGTCAGAAGCTGCCGCCCAGGACATTATCAAACAAGTGGTGAAAGAACAAAAAGTCAAAAAAGGCTTAGTAATGCGATCGCTCAGAGCAGCCTTAACTGGAGATGTTCATGGCCCCGACCTTATACAATCTTGGTTACTACTAAATCAGATTGGTTTAGATAAGTCACGCTTGAGTAAGGCAATAACAGAAGCTAATTAGCGATTACAACAACGAATTTTAGATGGATTTGGGAGTAGGGATAATACGGTTCGGATAAACAGGAAAGGAAAAAGAGTTATTGCAATTTCTCTTCCCCTGCTTCTCTTCTCCCCCTGCTTGCCTCAACAGATAAGATAACTTTGTTACCCGAACCATATTGGGAGTAGGGAGTGAGAAATTATAAGAATTTTTTCCCTATTTCCTATTTCTTAATTTCAAATCTAAAATAGGTAGTCAATTATCCTCACGTTGGGAACTTGGTGTGTAAAATTCATGTCTTCAAAAACACTTAGAAGCGAACGTAATTACAATGCCAACAAAAGCGCTCAATAGTGGGATGAGATTATCGTTCATGATAGTTATGCTGTTCATCACATCAACAGTAAATGCTGCCGTTGATGCTGAGGAAACGCCAACGATATTTGGAGATGTCACCATTAGCCCTCAGTTTTCTCCAGATCCCTTGACAGTTCGCGGGATGAGTGGTGGTTCAATATCTGGGAGTCAAGTAGGTGCCAGAAGTGAAACAGCCACTGGGCCTTGCACCGGCTTTGTTGATGAAACACCAGACCACACATTAGTGCTAACAAGTAAATTTGATTACCTAAAGCTGCAAGTACAAAGTCCTGAAGACACCACCATCATCATTAAGGGGCCTGGTGGTACTTGGTGCAATGACGATTTTGATGGCAAAAATGCTGGCATGATTGGTGAATGGCTGCCTGGAAATTACGAAGTTTGGGTTGGTTCCTACGAAAAAGACAAGTATCTTCCTTACACTCTACAAATTACAGAAGTTAAGTAGGGAATGGGGAATGGGGCATTGGGCATTGGTTATTTTCCTCATCTTCCTCACTCTCCCATAATGATGATTAAGAGAGGCTGGAACGACACGAAGAACATTCTGGAGAAATTATCCGTGTCTTTGCATCCCGTTGCGCTCTCTTTTCTCGTGCGATTTTGTATTAAAATTAAGTTAACTTTGATTAAGATTCTTGTTGGCATCGCCATAATGCTCTAATTGCCTTATGGAGTGCATATAAGAGATCAAATTAAACAAAATGGATTTATAGACATCCGTTTAACAGCTTAAAGTGACAGAGTGATGAACATTCGGTTGCTGAGGCTAATGAGTTGTATAGGCATCTAGAGGCAAATTAAGATGAAATTCTCTTGGAAAGTCGTAGTACTCTGGACATTGCCTGCTTTGGTAATTGGTTTTTTCTTCTGGCAAGGGGCCTTTGCAGGCGCTCCTACTGACATGAGTAAGAATGCAGCCAATACGCGCATGACTTATGGTCGCTTTCTAGAATACTTAAATGGCGATCGCGTCACCAGCGTGGATCTGTACGAAGGCGGTAGGACAGCAATTATCGAAGCCCGCGATCCAGACATCGAAAATCGTGTCCAAAGGTGGCGTGTGGATTTGCCTGTTAACGCTCCTGAGTTAATTAGCAAGCTCAAAGAAAAAGACATCAGCTTTGATGCTCACCCGATGCGTAATGATGGCGCAATTTGGGGATTGTTGGGCAATCTGATATTTCCAGTTTTATTGATTACTGGGCTGTTCTTTTTGTTCCGGCGTTCTAGCAACCTCCCCGGTGGGCCAGGCCAAGCGATGAACTTCGGCAAATCCAAGGCGCGTTTCCAAATGGAAGCGAAAACCGGGGTCAAGTTTGACGACGTAGCCGGGATTGAAGAAGCCAAGGAAGAATTGCAAGAAGTTGTCACTTTCCTAAAGCAGCCAGAAAGATTTACCGCAGTAGGCGCACGGATTCCCAAGGGAGTGCTATTAGTTGGGCCTCCTGGAACTGGTAAAACTTTACTAGCAAAAGCGATCGCTGGTGAAGCAGGCGTACCTTTCTTCAGTATTTCCGGTTCGGAATTTGTGGAAATGTTCGTTGGTGTGGGTGCATCCCGCGTCCGCGATTTGTTCAAGAAAGCTAAAGATAATGCCCCCTGTATCATCTTCATTGATGAAATTGACGCAGTTGGACGCCAACGGGGTGCTGGTATTGGTGGCGGTAACGACGAAAGAGAGCAAACCCTCAACCAGTTGCTCACCGAAATGGACGGGTTTGAAGGTAACACTGGCATCATTATTATTGCTGCTACCAACCGTCCCGACGTACTAGACTCAGCATTGTTACGTCCCGGTCGCTTTGACAGACAAGTAACTGTCGATGCACCCGATATCAAAGGGCGTTTGGAAATCTTGCAAGTCCATTCACGCAACAAGAAATTAGATCCTAGTGTATCTTTGGATGCGATCGCTCGCCGCACTCCTGGATTTACTGGTGCTGATTTAGCCAACTTACTCAACGAAGCAGCAATTTTGACTGCGAGAAGACGCAAAGATGCTATCACCCTCCGCGAAATTGATGACGCGGTGGATCGGGTCGTCGCTGGGATGGAAGGCACTCCTTTGGTAGACAGCAAGAGCAAGCGCTTGATTGCATACCATGAAATCGGACACGCTTTGGTTGGCACTTTGTTAAAAGACCATGACCCAGTACAGAAAGTTACCTTGATTCCACGCGGACAAGCGCAAGGTTTGACTTGGTTTACTCCCAACGAAGAACAAGGGTTAATTTCTCGTTCTCAGTTGAGAGCAAGGATTACTGGTGCTTTGGGCGGTCGCGCTGCTGAGGAAGTAATTTTTGGGGCTGCGGAAGTTACAACTGGTGCGGGTGGAGACTTGCAACAGTTATCGGGAATGGCACGGCAGATGGTAACTCGTTTCGGCATGTCCGACTTAGGCCCACTTTCGTTAGAAAGCCAGCAGGGTGAAGTGTTCTTGGGTCGTGACTGGACAACCCGATCTGAGTATTCCGAATCTATCGCCTCTCGCATTGATGGACAAGTGCGAGCGATCGTGGAAGAATGCTACGAAAACGCTAAAAAGATTGTCCGTGACCATCGCACTGTCACTGATCGCTTAGTCGATTTGCTCATCGAAAAAGAAACCATTGACGGCGAAGAATTCCGCCAGATTGTGGCTGAGTACGCTGAAGTACCTGAGAAGCAACAGTACGTACCGCAACTGTAATAGTTAGCTGTAGTCAGCAATGCTCACTTAATATTTTGCAAAAGTTGGGGATGGTATTTACCATCCCCAACTGATTTTTTAGCTATAGAATGAAGTATTTTGCGATCGCGCAGCGTCAAGCCTCCGGCTTATCGCCCTCAAAAATCCACTTGTAAATGTTTGTAGTTAAACGCTCCGGCTTAATGGAAGCAGGAATTAGAATTCATCGTGATCTGGAGGTCTACCATCTTCAATTAAAACCTTTATATTATATCCCCCCGATTTCCCACCAAATTCATCTTCATATTTATTTACTTCCTTGGGCTTTGATTTCAGTTTAGATGCCAAATCTTTTATTCGGTTTTGGTAGTAGTCGTTGTCGATCCAAAGTCCGACTTTACCTCCTTTACGCAACATCCTTGCAATTTCATTTGCATTATGTTCGGTAAGTGGAGCACCTTGCATGGTAATGTAATCAGCAAAGCCATCAGCGAAAGGATAAAACTCACTATAATAATTAACCAAAACCAGATGAGGAATCTCTATTTTTGGGTATTGTGAATCATTTTTTTGATCATTAAGATTAATCGCTGTTCTAAAACCGGAAACTACGCCATCTATCTCGTGGTATCCTTCTCCTCCCAAATCGAGGTGT
This sequence comes from Nostoc sp. ChiVER01, assembly GCF_034531155.1. Taxonomy (NCBI): domain Bacteria; kingdom Bacillati; phylum Cyanobacteriota; class Cyanophyceae; order Nostocales; family Nostocaceae; genus Nostoc; species Nostoc sp. ChiVER01. Next base: position 112,364 of record NZ_JAVRBS010000012.1, read on the forward strand.
ATCTTTTGTTTTCCAATATTCAAATCACGACGGGATACTTTTTTCTTTCCTTTTCCTTTGGCAATCAGGTCGTTGATTTTTTCTACCAACTTAGTTAAAGACCCACAACTATCATCCTCAACATCAAATTGGCCCCGTATTCCAGACAAGCCCAAGGTGCTCTTAACAATTCGAGTGGGTCTATCAAACCATTGTCCTTTAATGACTGCTGAAGCATTGTTGCAAGCTTCCTCCCAACTCCCTTTAATGTCCAATAGTTGGGCTGAGTATTGCTTGGAACCATACCAAGTGCAATTCTCTTCCTTAAATTCACCCCATGTAGGGTTGCCTAAATTTTCTTTTTTAACATCAAATTCGCCCCACATTTCAATGCCTATGCCAAGAAATGTTATTTTCTTGCAACGAGTTGGCTTAGGAAAATATTGTCCTCTAATAACTGCTGGAGCATGTTCACAAGCTTCTTCCCAACCCTCCTTATTAGCACCGTATAAGCGGGCTGAGTATTGAGTTGTTTTACCATCAGCACTGGGCTTGTCTTTCTTAAACGCGCCCCAATATGCCTTGCTATATAAAGCATCATTGAACTTTAAATCTGAACTTGAAGATAAATTATCTTTTAATCCTAGTGGTGAAGATGAACGATCTTTTAATCCTGGTAATACTGGTCTTGTGCTTGGGTTATCTAAAATCTTTTTGATTGCGTTCTGCAATGGAAAACGGTTTGAGTCCATACTAATAATTTAACTCCGTAAATTAGCATCATCTGTAATCAACGAAATACCAAACTGAACCAATGTGATTATCAAGGTGATTTTGATTTCTCACACAGGTGCAGCAGAACTATTTATTATTAAAGTTATCTAAATCAATCGCCCATACCATTGCACCTCCCAATTCTTTTTCAATCAAATAACTGACTTTATAACCAAGTGATTTCGGGTTGTCATAACTTACCCAAAGTCCGGTTTTAGTGCTGTAGGCGTAGGGAGTCAAAGTGGCATCATCCCACTTTTGGACATTGAGTTCGCCACTGGCAATTTTCTCAAGAATTTCATAATAAGCGAGAATACCAGGGGTAGCTGTCGCTGCGCCTGCGGGGCCTGGGCCGCTAAAAGGCTTTCCGTAGCCATCGGTACGGTCTGCAACAACATAACTTCGTCCGTAGGTGGGCATTCCTAGCACGATCTTTTCCTTGGGAATATTTGCTTTGAGGTAAGATTCCACCGTATCTTTGATGCAAAACGTACCATTGGGTACGGAATCTTTCAAAAGAGGCGCGTTGACTCCTGTTCCCATTGTCTTGGGATCGTCAAAAGCCCCGTGGTAGTCGTAGGACATGACGTTGAACCAATCTAAATATTGACCACATTGAGCCAACCATAGAAAGAATTGGTCGCCCGTTTTGCTACCCTTGGGTACAGCAGCAGAAGCTATAGTGATGATAAAATTTTGCCCAGCAGTTTGACGGAACTCTTTGAGCAGTGTTAGGTAATTGTTGTAATCGGCATCTTGACCACCGCGTGCTGAGTCTGCGGGATATTCCCAGTCGAGATCAATGCCGTCAAAGCCGTACTTTTTAGCATAGGCGATCGCAGAATTAATAAACTGCCTCCTACCATTAGGATCGGCTGCCATTTTGCTAAATAATTTGCAGGTAAAGGGGCCGTAGGGGTGAGCGGTTCCGGCTGACTCAGGCGTGTCATCGCAACTGTTAAAACTCCAACCACCAATTGAGAGAATGGTTTTGAGGTTGGGGTTTTTCTTCTTTAAATTCTGCATCGCCGGGTACAGAACTGTCTGATCGTTCCATTCCACTGGTTGAATTGTGTAGTCACCTGTATAGCGTTGGTTTCCGGTTCGTGTTGATGGATCGACACTCCAACTCACAAAGCCGAACATCCCAAAGGCAAAGTTGATGTGTGTAAACAGCGAGGGGTCAATTTGCTCGGGAAAAAACTTCCCTCCGCCTTGGCGGTATTGTGCCCAGTTGCCAAAGTAACCAACAAATTTATATCTTTTAGATGTACTGCTCAAGGCTTGAGCAGTGAGAGTCTCAATCAGAGGTGCGCTTCCTGCTGCTACGGCTCCAGCTGCAAAACCGCCTGTGACTTTGATAAATTCACGTCGGGATAGACCATCAAACATAATGATATCCTGCAAAGAGAAAAAGCACTGTGCTTAACTATAAGTGGCCTAGGAAATGAAGATATGCAGGCTACTTACAATTTTGACAGTATTACATTACCATTTGTAAGCGTATAATATCAAGCTAGTTCAGCGCGGAGAATAATGTCAATTATCAATAGACATCTGGTGAAAAAAAATGATGGCAAAGTTAAATTATTGACTCTTAGTACTGCAACACTTGCCTTTTATTGTTTAATAATTGGGACAGTGCTAGCACAGACAAAACTGACAAATCAATCAAAATTGTCCATTAATGGTGTCGGACAAGTTAGAGTTGGGATGACTGTTTCCCAAGCGGCAAAGGCTGCTGGTACTAAGCTAGTGGGCGATACACCTAATAAAAATTGCTACTACGTTAAACCACAAAACGAACCTAAAAATCTTTTGTTTATGGTTACAAAAGGTCGCATTTCTAGAGTAGATGTACGGCAGAATACCCAAATTACTACCCTTAAAGGTGCAAAAATTGGCGACACGGAAGCGCAAATCAAGTCTTTCTATCCAGGACAAATTAAAGTCACACCTCATAAATACGTCCAAGGCGGACACTACTTGACATTTATCCCGAAAGATCGTGCTAACCAGAACTATCGTGTGATATTCGAGACTGACGGTAAGCGTGTCACTCAGTTTCGGTCAGGTAAACTACCAGAAGTTGAATTTGTTGAAGGCTGTTCTTGATCTGAGATATCATCAAACTTATGGTGTAGTTACAACAGGAACAGGTTGGAAATTTCTCAAACTTTGTGAGAATACCATTTTTATTGATAAGAAGGATTACTTTATTAAAGAAATAGACAAAATCTTAAGAATTCTGACAACGATGATGGCTTGTCCGCAATTTTAGCTTGGGGATGGTACACACCATCCCCATTTTTTTATCTTTCCACTTCATCCACTGCTTTGGGAACTCCCGCAGTTAACACTTCATGTCCATCAGATGTAACTAACACATCATCCTCAATCCGAATACCAATGCCAATCCATCGAGGATCAGTCTCTGGTTGATCTTCTGCTAGTTTAGTATCAGGCACAATATATAGTCCTGGTTCAACTGTCAAAATTTGACCTGGTTGTAAAATCTGCGATTTGTCTTCACCGTGCTGGTAAACTCCCACATCATGCACATCCAAGCCTAACCAATGACTGGTACGGTGCATATAATATGGCTTATACTTTTCTTCTTCAATTAACTTATCAATTTCACCTTTGAGGATGCCAAGTTCAACTAAACCTTCCGTGAGAACGCGCACTGCTGTATCATGAACTAATTTGAAGGGATTACCTGGTTTTACTTGAGCGATCGCTTGTTTTTGTGCCTCTAAAACAATCTCGTACAGCGTCTTTTGTTCAGACGTAAATTTACCCCCAACAGGAAATGTCCGGGTAATATCCGAGTTGTAATAACCGTAAGCACAACCGGCATCAATTAGCAGTAATTCTCCATCCTGCATTTGCCGATTATTTTCAATGTAATGCAGTACGCAAGCATTCACGCCTGAAGCTACAATTGAAGGATAAGCTGGCCCCATTCCACCCCGGACTCGAAAAATGCGTTCCATCTCCGCTTGAATTTCGTACTCATAACGTCCGGGTGCAGCAATTTCTTGGGCGTAATTGTGTGCTTCAGTTGCGATTGCAGCTGCTTGACGCATCAACCTCAACTCAGCTTCACTTTTGATTAGTCTCATGCTGTTGAGAACAGGGCCAGTATCTTCAATGGCGATCGGCCCAGTACCGCGTTTAGGATAAGTTCGTAGTAAACTTTGGTAATGTCGCAGGATTTTGTCATTAAAAGTGCGATCGCGTCCTAAATGATAGTAAATCCGGCTGGCTTTTTCCAAATACTGCGGCAACTTTTCATCTAACTCGCTAATGGGGTACGCTTCATCAGCACCATAAATTTCCTTGGCTGCATCTACCCCAGAAAGATAACCAGTCCATACTTCCTTTTCGCGATCCTTCGGTTGGACAAACAGCACAAACCGATGTTCTGAATGATGCGGCGCTAACACCGCTACTGCCTGTGGTTCATTAAAACCAGTCAAGTAGAAAAAATCACTATCTTGGCGATAAACATACTCGACATCGTTGTGCATCACTGCCATTGGCGCACTGCGAAAAATGGCTGTGCCATCACCAATTTTTGCCATTAACTGCTCACGACGCTGCCTATATTCTGCTTGCATAGCTGATGTATATATTAAGTTATTGTGCTATTTTACACTTACTACAGCTACAGGATGCACAGTTTGTGCCTCTTAATAGTTGCTAATCTAAGTTATTCTAACCAATATTTCTTTCCACTCAAGTCATAGATCATTAGAGAATAATCAATTATCTCGAAAGATTCAGATTTCCTACTTTTTAAATTGCTTGGAAATCTTTTTGTTATCGAATGAATTAGAACTAATGTAGCGATCGCTTCTTTCTTTGCGTATTTGGGACTTTGTATAAAAATACGGCTAGTACACTGTAGCTCCTAAAAGGAGAGAGTCTTTGAGTTTTACTCCCCAAAGCTACGAGGGAATGGGTTAGGGGTTAGGTTTATATTGGACTCAACTAGAAACTGCTATAGGACTAATATTTGATTTCTAAAAAAGCTCGCTCGGTACAGATATTCCCTACTCCCTAATACCAATTCACAATTCGCAATGACGCTCGTTCCTCTCTACAAGACGCTGCGCTAACGCAATGGGCTAACGCCCCGCTCCGCTAACGCAATTAAAAGACTTAGATATAGCAATGCTTTCAAGGTTTACATCTGTATCAGATTTTTCGTGAAATGGTATAATCCCTACTCCCCACCCGCGTAGATAATTTCAACAATCAAATACGGTTCCTATATAAGTATATTTTTGATCCAACATTTAAAAGTTAAAGCAAATAGATAAAATCTGATGATTTTATCTATAAATCATCATATATATAAGGCACAAAAAATATTTTTTAATTGCTTATATATGACTTGAAAATTTTATCATGGTCGTTTAAAATCAGCAGATATATATCTGCAAGTAATGACATTAATAAAGAAAAAATAGTTATAAAGAAATTTGGAACTCCTCGTAAATGTTATTTCGTTACAGAAAGAGATTATCAAAAAAAGTTAAAAAAATATGATAACCAACGATAAAAATACACCATGCCTGAAACTCTAAAGTCTTCACCCTTAGGTTTAAATACATCCGAATGGGCATCAGATTCTTTTGCAAAATCACAAATTTTGACAACTTCTATTGATAGTTTAACTTCTAATTTCGGGTCTAAACTTAGCAGTTCGTCACTACCACCACAACGTGAATCAGTAACCACGCCTGCCAAAACATCATCAAATCCCAATCCTAATCCTTACATAACTAGTGCGGCGATTACTCCTGACTTTAACGGTGATGGCAAAACGGATAAAGTTTGGGCCGATTCTACAACCGGTGAGATTATCATTCGGTTAATGGACGGGTCAAAAGTTATCGAACAGGGTTCTTTAGGTAAATTTGACCTAACTGCCTATGATTACAAAATTGCTGACTTCAATGGTGATAACAAAACCGACTTCTTATTACGCAATAAGACAACAGGTGAAAATAGCATTGTATTGATGGATGGTACAAAAGCTGCTAGTATGGCATCTTTAACCAGCGTTGATCCAGCGTGGACTCCTCAGATTGGGGATTTCAATGGCGATCGCAAAACCGATATCTTCTGGCATAATGCTACAACTGGTGAGAACGCCATTTGGGAGATGGATGGCACCACCGTTCTGAATGCAACTGTTTTAGATAAAACAGATCCAGCACTAACTCCTACCATTGTTGATTTTGACGGCAATGGTAAGAGCGATATTTTCTGGCGCAATCCAACAACTGGCGATAACACCGCTTGGTTTATGGATGGCGCACAAAAAACTGAATTCGCGCTGCAATCACAGGATGCTGCCTGGACTCCTACCTTTGGTGATTTCAACGGCGACTATAAGACTGATATTCTCTGGAGAGACACTCAAACTGGTGAGAACAAGGTTTGGACGATGAATGGTATCTTAGTCACAGAAGGTGCTTTAGGGACACTTGACTCAGCCTGGACTTCTAAAATTGGCGATTTCAACGGTGACGGCAAGACCGATATCTTCTGGCACAATAGCACAACTGGTGAGAATACCGCTTGGTTGATGGATGGTACAACAGTTGCTACTGAAGCTTTCTTACCGACTAATAGCGCAGCTTTGACACCATCTCTTGGCGACTTCAACGGCGATGGTAAGACTGACATCTATTGGCGCGATCAGACAGCAGGTGCAGACAAAATTTGGACTATAGATGGAACGACAGCCGTCGAGACTCCCATCAGCGACGCAGATAAGCTTGGCCCAGAATGGTATACGTTCTAAAAGCTGGAGTACAGACGCGATTAATCGCGTCTGTACAAAAGTCTTAAGTAGAGACGTAATTAATCGCGTCTGTACAGGAGTTAGAAATCTTCCACTGCTTCCCCTACTCCTCAAAATTTGTAACTCAAAACCTGAATCACGCTATTTTCCGGCAAATCTTTAGGGCTAATGGAAATACTATCTCCATTGCTACGCCGCACCGTCATACCTTGCATTAAGGTCAGAAAATTATCGAGTGGTGAAATATCGCACTTAGCAGCATCAGCGGCCTGTGTGCGGTAATGGGTTGGAATCACTATCTTGGGATTTAAGATTTGCACAGCCTGCTTTGCTTCCTCAGCATTGTAGGCTTTTGCACTGCCTCCCACTGGAATGAATGCTACATCGGGACGCCCCATCAAGATTTTTTGCTCAATGGAAATGGGTGCAGCAGCTCCACCTAAGTGTAAGATATTAATTCCGCCTTGCTTCCAACTCCAAGCGGTGTTTGAACCAAACTGTCTACCACCTTTGCGATCGTGGTCTATGGCAATTCCTTGGAATTTAATGCCTTTGAACTCATAAACTCCTGGTTCGTAGATGAGTTTTGCATTTCCTGGTAATACGTCCACAGCCCCTTCATCCAGCAATTGACTGCTAATCAGTACTAAATCTGCTGCAACTTTTGGTTGACGATACCCAGCAGTACAACCGGCTGTCCGAAATGGATTAACAAGAATTTTCGCACCGCCACCAGTAAAAAGAAAGCAAGTATGACCCAACCACTGAACTGATAAACCGCTAGATTGTGCGTCAGCTTGAGATTCAGAACCCAAGTTAGTAACCAAAGCTGTGACTAACCCCGCCCCAGCATAGCCCATCAACTGTCGTCGTTTCATTAATTATGCTCTCGACTGTAACTGTTCCAGAAAATTTCGCAATAACTGTTTTCCTGAAGATGTCAGGACACTCTCTGGGTGAAACTGGACGCCCTGAATATGAGGATACTTCCGGTGTCGCACTCCCATAATGGTGTTATCTTCAACCCAAGCGGTGATTTCTAACACATCTGGGCAAGTCTCACGTTCTATCACCAAACTATGATACCTGGTGGCGGTTAAAGGATTTTCTAATCCTTGAAAAACCCCCACCCCAGTGTGAGACACCTGAGAAGTTTTGCCATGCATCAACTCTGGAGCAGGAATTATTTTACCACCGAACACTTGACCGATGCTTTGATGTCCTAAACAAACACCCAAAATTGGCAACTCTTGCCCTAGCTGTTCAATCAATTCTAAAGAAATACCAGCGTCTTCTGGGCGACCAGGCCCAGGAGAAATAACTACGGCTTCCGGCTTTAATGCCTGAATCTCATCTATAGATATCTTATCGTTACGAAAAACTTTAATATCATCTGCTACTGGGAATTCTGCTGCCAATTCTCCCAGATACTGCACTAGGTTATATGTAAAACTGTCGTAATTATCGATAACTATAATCAAAGCTTATAACTCCTGTTTTTACCACTCATCAGTCGCAAAAAACATAGACAAATATCTCATGCTATTTGTTCGCTAGGTCTAAAAATAACGCTGATGTGGACGGCTAAAAATTACCAAGTAACCCTTTATCAAGGATGCTTGGCGCGATACCTTACTTTTGAATTGCTTATAATGTGTTCTTTAAGGGATCGGACAGAGTGTTTATCGGCTCACTTGGCGATGCCTGGGTTAGACTACGCCGGAGTAAATCAAGTCTACAAAGTCGATATAATTAACTTTACCAGAGGAGGGAGCAGAAGCGTACCAGCTACTAGCACCGCTACTAAAGCAGAGACAAGCACTGCACCAGCCGCACAATCTTTAGCAATTTTTGCCAATTCATGGTATGTCTGCTTAACGGTTAAGTCTACAAGAGACTCGATCGCTGTATTTAGCAACTCTAATGCCAAAACTAAACCACTAGTTATACCAATTACCGCTATTTCTACCGCTTGCAGATGTAGAAAAACGCTTAAAGCGATCGCTAAAGCGCAAACACTTACATGGATGCGAAAATTACGTTGAGTTTGAAAACTATAGCTGATTCCAGCCCAGGCATATTTAAAACTAACTAATAAATTAGAGGCTACTTTCCAGGAGAATTCCCGTTCGTTAGACACCAGTGTTTGTAACGAGGTCGGAGTTGGTGATGGAGAGATTTTTTGGGACATAGACTTAAAAACACAAAAACAGAGTTGCTACGTGGGAATATTCGCCGATTTTAATGGCGAAATTAACTTTGAGGCAATCTTTAAGCAATTTTCCACAGAAGTATTATAAAAGTATTACCCAAAATTAACATTATAGAAATACACGAAATACTGCTATTCCATGTCAATAGCAATACCTATTGCATTCAGCAATTTCACTTGCTGTTCTAACATTCGCCCCAAACTTTCTTCATCAGGATGATCCCAGCCTAAGAGATGTAGCAAACCGTGGCTAGCTAACCAGGCTAGCTCGGTGGGTAAGCTATGCTCCTGCTGTTGAGCTTGACGTTGTGCTGTATCTACAGACACGATGATATCACCTAAGTATAATGGTACAGAAGCAAGCATCTCTTTGCTTTGAGGAAAATCCACCTCCAAAGCAGCAAAGGCTAAAACGTCTGTGGGCTTATTTTGTTGACGATATTGGCTATTTAGTTCTTGAATTTGCGAGTCATCTGTCAAACGCAGCCCGATTTCATAGCTTGGCGCTGGTGGAATTTGAGGGTGAAGGATTTCCAACCAATGATTAAACCAATTTTCCCAAGTTTCAGGAGTGATTCGGGGATAAGTATGATCAATTTTTACAGATGTTGTCGGGGACAACTCGTAAAAATCATCCTCTACGTATAGTTCAACGCTCAGGGGCACACAGTCTCCTAGTCTGAGGTTTACGGTTTGTCGCTAAGACTGTCCTTTGTTATTGGTCATCTGTCCTTTTAAATATAATTAATGACTAATGACTAATGACTAGTTTAGTGAGTTAGGTAAGCAAGACCAACAAGGAGAGATAAAAGCCCTACGGCAGTCAACGCAAAATGCTTTAGGGAAGTTCCACCCTTCCGCACCATGTTTCGCATGGCGAGTTTTACGTAGCTAGGTTGAGGTTCTGTTGAAGGTGTGTTGCTCATAGTTATTTGTCCACAGACTCTTTTATAACTGTAACAGTTGGTCTGGAATAGAATGGCGATCGCCTGTATATTACTCAGGAATTTATCTAAAAACGCCCTAATAAAAAGGAATGGTATGCAATCGTGCCAATTTTAGAAAAATAAATAACAAGTGCTAAGTAATATTAAAATTAATTATTTGGCACTTGTAAATAATCCCAAATTATGCAGAGGTGTTTTCTACTAATTTATTTTCTTGGCGCAGATAAGCTTGAATGAATGGATCAATTTCGCCATTCATCACATCGCCAATCGCCGTTGTTTCTGTATTTGTACGCAAATCCTTCACCATTTGGTAAGGATGAAACACATAGTTACGGATTTGGTTTCCCCAAGAGGCTTCTACCATATCGCCACGAATTTCGGCAATTTCTTGGGCGCGTTGCTCCTTGGCGATGACCAACAGCTTTGCTTTAAGACGATTTAGAGCTTTTTCTTTATTTTGCAGCTGCGATCGCTCCTCTGTACAGCGCACAGCAAGACCAGTAGGAAGGTGAACAATCCGCACCGCAGTTTCTACTTTGTTGACATTCTGCCCACCTTTACCACCAGACCGAGTTGTAGTGATTTCCAAATCTTTATCTGGAATATCCAATTGCACAGAGTTATCAATCTGCGGCATCACTTCCACGCCTGCAAAACTGGTTTGCCGCTTACCGTTAGCATTAAAAGGGGAAATTCGCACTAAGCGATGTGTACCCATTTCCGATCGCAAGTAACCATAAGCATAGCGACCAGTAATTTCTAGGGTTGCGGATTTAATTCCGGCTTCATCACCCTCGGACTCTTCAGCTAAAGTTACCTTATAGCCGTGAGCTTCGCCCCAACGGGTGTACATCCGCATCAACATAAATGCCCAGTCTTGAGCATCTGTGCCACCAGCACCAGCACTAATCGTTAGTACAGCACCTTCCGCATCATAGGGGCCAGAAAGTAACTGTTGTAACTCCCACTGATCCAGGTCACGATTGAGTTTGGTGATGGTAGATTCGGCTTCTTGGAGTAGTGCCTCATCGGTTTCTAACTCCAACAATTCAACAACTGCCTTAGTATCTTCTAGATTGGCGTGCCACTGATCGTATTGCTGGAGGTGGGCTTTCAAGTCATTTAGTTCTTGCAGCGTTTGTTGGGCTTGGGTTTGGTTATCCCAAAATTCTGGCTGTGCTGATATTTTTTCGAGGTCTTGAATTTTGGCTGTCAGTGCAGGTACGTCAAAGATAGTCCTGGGTTTTACCCAGGCGGCTAGACAACGTTTCGATTTCGCGTTTGAGTTCTAAAACTTCCATAGTACTTGTTGAATGATAGATAGAGCGCTAGTAGTGGAAAATTGCTCTTTATTCTACTTATGTTTCTTGATTTTAGCTGTAGTTGGGCAAATTTTTTCTGCACTACTTATACAAGTTACAAAAGTGACTTGAAATTATCAAGCGGTTCTTTACCCACTGAAGAAGCGTGATTTAACTGTTGCAGATAGGCTTTGATAAACAAATCAATTTTACCGTCTAATACCTCTGTCGCAGCAAGTGTTTCTACATTGGTACGTAAATCTTTCACATTGGTGTCAGGATGCAAAATATATTCACGGATGAGTTTGTTGGATAGAGGTTTTATCTGTCGGCGTTGAATTTTGTCAATTTGGACACCTTGGGCTAGTGCGAGCGCAAACAGTTTACTTTTGAGAATAGCCAGGGCTTTCTCTTTATTTCGCATCTGACTGCGCTCTTGATTAGAAAATACACTAATACCAGTAGGAATATGAAACAACTGTGCCCATGTTTCTGGGCGGTTAACATTCCCCCGATGCCGCGGCAAAGTAATTTCTAAATGCTTCTCTGGAATCTCAAAATCAATAGATTCATCTAAAATAGGGCTGACTTCTACGCTAGCTAGGCAAGTATGCCGTCTGCCATTGCCATGAACAGGGGAAATTCGTTCTATTCTTGCATGAGTTCCTTGTTCCGATTTTAGCCAGCCATAAGCATAACGCCCTGTAATTTCTAGGGTGGCATGTTTGAACCCTCCTAAATCACCTGCTGACTCTTGCACTAGATGTACTTTATGATTCTGATTTACTGCCCAACGATAGTATAGATGTAACAACATAGCTGCCCAGTCTTGAGCATCTATACCTCCAACCTCAGCCGTAATTGCCAAGAATGCCCCCTTTTGGTCGCAGGGATCGGACAGTAATTGTTCTATTTCTACTGTTTCAAGTTCTTGTTGGAGTTGGGTAAGGTTGGTTTGCGCCTCTTGCAGCAATTCCTCATCAGCGTATGATTCTAGTAGTTCTAGTGCAGCTTTGATATCTTCTAGAATGAAGTGCGATCGCTGATATTGTTTCTTTGTAGCCTTGAGGAAATCAATTTCTTGAAGTATCTGATAAAAACTGGCAGAATCATCCCAGAAAGTAGCTTGAGAAATCAATTGATTCAACTCTTCAATTCTTGCACTCAGTTCTGGGAGGTCAAAGACAGCCTTCAGCCTTGGTCAAGATATTAGACAACCTTTGTACTTCAATTTTGATATTTAAGAGTTTAAGCATAATTTTGCTCACTTGAGGCTTAACTTATCTACATATTCTACTGTTAAACAAATAAAAAAAACCGTGGTTGCTAAAAATTTAACCACGGTTTTTACTTTATAAAACTTTACTTTTGTTAGTGCCTACAGACAATTAATCGCGGCCATTGATGGCAATTAGCAACCGCAAGATAAAGACAAACAAATTGATGTAAGTAAGGTACATCGACAAAGCAGCAGGCAGATATTGGTCATCGCTGTAAGTGCGAGGCAAAATGTAGAAATCGACAACAGAAACCCCAACAAACAAGAATACTCCTAAACCGGAGATGGCAATTTCTAACCAATTTGGCGTGTAAACACCAAACATCGCAAAACCGAATTGGGCTAGGCACACAACCACCAAGGCGATAACGCCGAGATTGATGGTTTTTGTCAAAGCCATGCCATCTTGTTCAGAGAGATTTGAACCAATTTGACGGGCAGCAATAAAGGTAACGCCACAACCAAGGGCAGCTAAACCAATACCTTGAATGCCAACACCTTGGGATCTCAAAGCGACATATACCAAGCCACTAAGAGTATACCCAGACAAGAGGCTGTAGGTTGCCAGCAGAGGTAGTGCAAGACCTTTATTACCTTTTTGGGCAACATTTTGGGCAACAAAGAACAAAATTAACTCTACAATTACCGCACCAATGAAGGTAGGAAAGAAGATTCCGGGGTTAGTACGGATAACTCCCAAACCGCCGTAGGTTCCTAATGCCGTTAGCACCAATCCACCACCGACGTAGGGTAGGGCGTTGGCAATTACATTTGGGCCAACGAGGGCGTGAGATTTCGCCTCACGGATAGCTTCACGAAAATTACTGGTATTGCTCATATTGAAAAACTGTTTTTTAGGAAAACGTTCAGCCTATTTCTATTCTTACCAAGATTTAAGGCAAGAAACCAGTAAAGGGTTAAGTAAGGTACGGGACAACTAAACAAAAAAGATTATGTAAGGTCGAAATTGTTATCTGAAAAACAAACATAACCTGAAACAGCGAGGGTAATAAAATCATGCGTACAAATACTGAATTATAGAGTACGACCCCTCACAAGTTCAGTGAAACGACGATAGCTTATTCTGCCCTTGCTAAGGAAAATAATAACAGCTTAGAAGAAAATATACGCAACTCCATTTTCCCAGAAATAGGAGTTACAACAAAGGAATGTATATGGCAGCAAGTGAGTCCTCTTTACGAACTGATGGTATAGAATTATTACACTTGTACCACCAGAATCCTTCTATTAAACTTCGTAATAAACTTGTACAGTTACATACCGGCTTAGTACGGAAGATGGCTCATAAATTCAGCCATCAATGTAATGAACCTTATGAAGATTTAGAACAAATCGGTTATTTTGGTTTGATTAGGGCAATTGAGCGTTTCGATCCTAGCCAAGGATATGCTTTTAGTTCCTTTGCAGTGCCATATATTCGCGGTGAGATGCTGCACTTTTTGCGCGATCGCAGTACTCTATTAAAAATTCCCCGTCGTTGGCAAGAATTATATAATGAAGGGCAAAAGATTCGTAAGGACTTGGCAATGTCTTTAGGTCGTCAGCCCAAGGATGCTGAAATTGCCAGCCACCTCCGGGTATCTGTGCAAGAGTGGCAAGAAACCAAGTTAGCTGCTCAAAATCGGATGCCTTTGAGTTTAGATGCAACCGCAGTTAACTATGTTGATTGCCAAATAACCTTGGGTGAAGCACTTCCTTGTCCTCGCTCTCATGTCCTCCTACAACAGGAAGAAGAACGCCAACAACTCCAAGGCGCAATCAATATGTTGGAAGAAAAGCCCCGCATGGCAGTTGAAATGGTATTTTTGAAAGAACTTTCTCGCAAGGATGCTGCTAAAAACATTGGTACTAGTCCAATGACGGTAACGCGCTATCTGCAAAAGGGAATCCAAGATTTGGTTTGCTATTTGCAACCACAGGCAATGCCAACTGGCTCGTAGTCATTAGTCAATAATCAGTGGTTAGTAGAAAAGCAGCTGACAAATGACAATTGATTAATTATCGAGATTTTAAATCAGCGATCGCACCTTTGGTCATAGCAGCAATAGCTTGATCTGTGGCTTTCGGCAAATGATAATATTTACCGCCTGCCGTTTGCGATAATTCTTTGGCAAAGCCAGTAGACACAAATTTACTTTCTGTATCAATTACTAATAGTTGCATCCCCAAAGCACGGATTCTGGCAGCAATTTCTAATAATTCTCCTTTAATATCTGGCTTTTCTCCTGGTTCTAGCTGTTCACCCAAAGAACGCGCTAAGGGAATATTACCCCGTCCATCAGTGATTGCTACAAGGACAACTTGTCCAATATCTCCACTCATCTGAGCATTTAAGCCGACGCGTACAGCTTGGGTTAAACCATGCGCTAAGGGCGAACCCCCACCACAGGGCAATCTTTCTAAACGGTTACGCGCCAAAGCAATAGAACGTGTTGGAGGCAATAATACCTCTGCTTGTTCTCCCCGGAAGGGAATTAATGCTATTTGATCGCGGTTTTGATAAGCTTCTGTTAATAGTTGCATCACCGCACCTTTAGCCGACTGCATTCGATTCAAGGCCATTGAGCCAGAAGCATCTACCACAAACACTACCAACGCCCCGGCTTTGCGTACCAAGCGTTTCGAGCGAATATCAGGCTGTTCTACAATAACTTTTCTATCTGGTTGTCTTTCTCTGCGTGCTTTTTGATAAGGAGCCGCAGCTCTGAGCGTGGCATCTACTGCGATGCGTCGCGCTTTCCCTTTGGGCAACATCGGCTTAATGTAGCGTCCCCTGTCATCGGAAAAGATGACGCTGCGACTACCAGATTTACCTTGTCGCTTCGCCATTTGAGTAAAATACAGCACGTTGTCATCAAGGATTACCCCTTCTGGATCAAAGATAAATTCTTCCGGGATGCTAGGGGGTTCTTGCTCTTGATTTTCTTCCTGTTCTTCTTGTTCTTCTTCCTCTTCAGATTCGTCCTGGGGTTCTTCTTGATTCTGTTGCGGCGGTGGTGGAGGCGGTGGTGGTGATTGTTCGGGTGGCGGTGTCTGCACAACTGTAGCGCGTGGTACAATCACCAATTCCACAGCACGGCGCAAATCTTCGGCATTAACTGTTGTCCGTCCCTCTAAAGCCGCCGCAGCTTTGGCAACCCGCGTGGCGAATAACTCAGCGCGATGTCCCTGAACTCCACCGCGAATGGCTTCATCTACTAAGTAGGCAATTTGTTCGTGGGTAATGATGACTTCTTTCAACCATTCCCGTGCCAAGATGATTTGGGTTTTCAGGGAGTCTAAATCTTCATTGTACTGTTCGAGAAAATCTTGGGGAGATTTAGAATAAGCGATCGCTTGCTCTACTGCTTCTACCCTTTGATCTAAGCCGAGTACACCGTCAGCAGAAAGTGCGATCGCAATTCTATCTAATAAATGCTCCCGTAATCCGCCTTCTTCTGGATTGTAGGTGGCAATAAATAGGGATTTGCACGGATGCTGAAAACTAATCCCTTCCCGTTCTATCTGGTTGCGTCCCTCAGATAATACTGTTAGAAGTTGATTTGATATTTGGTCATCTAATAAATTAATTTCATCTACGTACAGTACACCCCGGTTTGCTGTAGCCAGTAATCCCGGCTGAAAAATCGTATCACCTTGTTTTACCGACTTTTCAACATCTACTGAACCGAGGAGTCGGTCTTCTGTAATACCTAGAGGAATTTGTAAAAAAGGCGCGGGGATAATTTCGATGGGCACATCTTGAGTGTCTTTGTCTGTATACTCCGCCAAAAGTTGATCGTCCCATTCTTCGGGGTGGTTGGGGTCACAATTACTGATTGAGCCTTTGACAACTTCAATCGGCGGTAGTAGAGCATGGATAGCACGAGCCATTACAGATTTTGCCGTACCGCGACGACCTGCGATCGCTACTCCTCCCAAACCAGGATCAACTGCGGCTAACAGCAAGGCTAATTTAATTGCTTCTTGACCGACTACGGCTGTCAAAGGAAAGGCAGTGATGGTGGGGTTGATAGTAGGCGCAGGCATTGTTTTTTCAATAGCGAGTCTCGGCCTTTAGCATACCAATTTCTGACACATTTAGAATAAGTATTATGGCAATGAGAGAAAGGTAAAGTTATGAGTATTGCTCAGGCTAAACGCTTCACACTGGATGAATACCACAGGCTTGGAGAATTGGGATTTTTTCATGAAGATGACCATATTGAGTTAATCAATGGGGAAATTATTCAAATGGCATCCAAAGGTACAGCCCATGAAACTTGTTTGCGAAACTTGTTACGGGAACTTCCAAAAATTGTAGGTGATAAGGCAACTTTGCAATCTCAAGCCCCGATTGCTTTGCCACCGAATTAGGAAACGAACCGCCAAGGACGCAAAGGACGCAAAGGAAAGAAAAAAGACAGATATAATTTTCACGAATGATTGAGTACTGCTATATATGATTCGGTCATAAGACAAAGGAGTAAGTTTTATGGCTTATAGTGATTTTAAACTTATTGAAGTTATTGATTATTTTGGCTTAGTTATTCATGAATCATCTGGACTCTTTGCAAATGTACAGGAGCAAGAATGTAGTGATTTATTATCTACTATTCTTAGGGAAAATGTTGATTTAGCAGTAGCGATAAGTTCAGAAAAAGCTCGAAGTGAAATGATAACAAGTCCAATTTTATTAGAAATTAGACGTAAATTTAATTATGAAATAAGCTTTTTTTCGGGAGTTGATTTTACTGTTGATAGCCAGCGAGGATTAAACGGTTTTTGTGATTTTATTTTGAGTCTTTCTTCGGAGCAGTTGTTTGTACGTAGTCCGGTGATTGTTTTAGTAGAAAGTAAAAATGAGAATTTGAGGTCTGGTTTAGCCCAATGTATTGCCGAAATGGTAGCGGCTCAGTTATTTAACGAGAGAGGTGGAAATCAAATCAAAGCTATATATGGTGCTGTTACTATCGGTACTATCTGGCAATTTCTTAAGCTTGAAGGCAATGTAGTTTCGATTGATTTGAGTGAATATTATATTAAGGATATTAAGAGGATTTTAGGTATTTTGTATGGTGCGATCGCTCAAAGTAAACCGTAAATCATTTATTCATTAAAATGCTTTTGAAATAATACTATAGAGCATTTTTAAAGTTCATGGATATGGGTGAGCGCTTTAACGAATCTTCATGAATAAGTATATTGACAATCCAGAGTCATCCATGTAACTCTGTACATAAGACAGAACAAACAACCACACTCTAAAACGCAGGTTTTTGATGTTGTCTCAGCAGCAGAATTCCTAGTTTCCTGCCGAGCTTCGTGTTGTTCCTTCGGCTGAATATTCAGCCCAATGTCAGGTCAAATAATTGGCTAGACGTTCAATGGGAAGACAAGATGTTTGGATGAATATTCAGGGGAAAGGATGACGCGAAACTTGGTAGGAAGCCAGGAATTCTACGGCTGAGACTTAAACCAAACGAAAGCGGCAGTAGAGAGCTTTATTGCATGGAAGTACTTTTTAAGTAGAAATTCCTCGTATAAAGCCCTGCTACTGCTAGATGTGTGATTTGTTGAAGCTGTCCAGTTTACTAAAGAATACTGGATACATTACAATGGCACACGCTAATCAATCTTCCAAAAAACAAACAAGCCAGCAAAAAAATTCTGTAGGTATTTTTGCCGATATTCAGAACGTCTCTTCAATTAAAGGAAAGGGTCATTTTTTGCTGGAATTTGCCCAATCCAATGGGCGTATAGACTTCAAAAATGTCTACTATAATTCACACTACCTAAACCAAGTTTGTACCAAAAATGAGCTAGAACTTCTTGGTATGAAGTGTGTTGATGTTCCTGAGCATTCAAATAATAGTGCAGATTATCGATTGATCGCTGACTGTGTTAAAGCAGTTGCATTTAATCCTTCTCTAAAAACAATTATCCTATTTTCAGGAGATTGTGACTATGCTGGCTTAATTTGTATTCTAAAATCTTTGGGTAAAAAGGTGATAATTTTTGCTCAAAGAGGTAGTGCTAGTCAAAATTTGATTAAACTGGTTGGTAATGATAACTTCCACTTTGTAGATGAATTACCTCAGCTAGTTGGCAATAGCAATAAGACTCAACCTCCAAACACGGATCTTGTGTCTCAGATTAATTACAATGAGGCTATAGAGTATCTAACTGAAGCTATCAAAACTGCCTTAAGACAAGGTAAGCTTACCGTATTTGGTCGGATTGATAGATTGATGCGTCAACGTTGTGCTAACTATAAAGGATGCTCATCTATTTCTACAGGTGATTGCAAGAAATTTAAGAGTTTTAGTCAGTTTATTGATGCTGCTGTCAACGATGGCAAAGTCCGAAAGCAAGGTCAGGAATTGTTTTTAGTTGAGTTATAGAAATTAGCTGCTTAAAAAAGCTTTTAAAAACCCAGTTGAGTCAAAACTGGGTTTTAGCAACACCGCTATATGCGGTTTTTTCATGTCTGAAGACAATAGCATTCGTAAAGTTTCCAACAGCCAATTTACGCAACAAAACACAAAAGAAAAATGCACAAAATTCTAATGTTCCATAATGAAAAACTTTTACGCCGTGCGCTTACTCACCGTTCTTACGTCCATGAAAATCCCGGAGAAGGCGAACATAATGAACGCCTAGAATTCCTCGGTGATGCTTTGCTGAATTTCTTAAGTGGTGAATATCTATATAAGTGTCACCCAGAAATGGGAGAAGATGAATTAACCCGACGGCGTTCGGCACTGGTAGATGAGAAGCAATTGGCCAAGTTTGCCGAAGAGGTAGGTTTAGATTTTAGAATGCGGTTAGGAAAAGGCGCAATTCGAGACGGAGGCTTCCAAAATCCTAATTTGCTCAGTAGCACTTTTGAAGCTGTCCTTGGTGCTTACTATTTAGATAATGACTCCAATATTGAAGCAGTTCGCGCAATTATAGAACCGCTATTTGATTCTGTAGATCCTAAGCATATAATTGTGTCTCGTTCTAATGTAGACTCAAAAAATCGCTTTCAAGAATGGGTACAACGCAACGTTACTCCAAATCCCCCCAAATACTTTACAGAACAAATAGGAGGCCCCTCTCACGCGCCAGAATTCATAGCAAAAGTATTGGTAAATGAAAAAATTTACGGCGAAGGTAAGGGACGGAATAAGAAAGAGGCAGAAAAAGCTGCTGCTGAGGATGCGCTAGATAAGTTGAAAAAACAAGGGTTGTTGTAATAATGTCTTTTGATTTCACGCAAAGGCGCAAAGAAGAATTTTACGTCTTGGCGCGAAATCAACTTTCTATTCGTAAGGGCAAAATTACGGTAAAGGTAGAACCAACGCCTACCTCAGAGACTAGCTTAATTTCACCTTCGAGTAATTTTACTAAGCGGGAGACGATCGCTAATCCCAATCCTGTACTATCAGGGAGATAGGGACGATCGCTAAAACTGACGCGAAAGTAAGGTTCAAATATCTGGGCTTGGTTTTCTGGTGCAATGCCAATTCCTGTGTCAGAAACCGCGATCGCCCATTTCTGATTCTCCAATACCTGACACATTATAATAATAGTCCCCGATTCTGTATAGCGAATTGCATTACTAATAAGATTTGTAAAAATTTGTTGACATTGAAAAGGATCTGTAGTTATCTCTTTGGGAGCGCGATCACAATCGACTACGACTTTTAAATTTTTCCCACCAGCTAAAGGTTCCAACATTTCACAGACATTATTGATTAATTCACACACATCGGTGGGTGCTAAATGGAGTTTTATCTGCCCTGCGTCATACCGCGAAAGTTCTAATACATCGTTGATCAGATGGAGTAATTGTCTACCGTTGCGTAGTACCCGCTCAATATGTTCGAGATTGGCGGAGGTGTCTTTTATCCCAGCCTTTCGTCGTTGTTGGCGTAAAAACAAATCCGAGTAACCAATAATGGAAGTTAGAGGATGTTTCAATTCGTGGGCTAGCTGCGAAAGATACTCTTGATTAGCACTCATTAAGCGCGTAAGTTCATCATTATGAAGTGTTAATGATAACTGTAACTGCTGTAATTCTCGGAACCGCTCCTCAACATAACTCTTGAAACACCGAGCGATCGCTTCGTCTATGATAGCGTCAATCAAACGCATTGAACGAATTATCTCTACAGGTGTTCCCCCCAATAAATCTCGTTGTAGAGCATCAAATATTACTGTTCGCAGCAGATGATATTCTCTGGCAATTTCTGCTGGGTCAAAGCCTTGTTCCGCTCGAATCGCTCCATGCTGAAAACTGGCAGTAACTATTGACTGAATATCGTTATCCTGATGTTTTGAAAGCACTGTCACCATTGCTTTCAAAACATCAGGGATGTGATCCTTTACTGCTGTGTAAGATAGGTCATCAGCACTTTCAATTCGTCTATCCTTGCGAACTGCTGCAACCCATTTATCGATGATGGTGTCCGTTTTTTCAGCCAGTACTTGACTAAAATCCATTATGTTAAATATCAGCTAGGAGATAGATGAGTAAAGTTCCATATCCAATTAGTTTAGCGAGTGCAGGGAGTTTTTACCAAATTTAACAATTTTGTTCACCTACCAAAAGTAATAGATTATATATGCTCTTTTTTTGTTAATTAACTAACCGTATATAAAATTTTTTCAGTATAATATATAATTTGTATAAAAAAATATTAATCAAGCACGTAAGATTCTTGATGCTTGGCTCGACTATATTGTTTAGCGGTCTATGTAAGGAGTTCACTCACAATACACTTAAAAATATAAGTTTTATTTATTACAAAATCCCAAGATTAACACTGAATTTTGGTATTAAAATTAACAAGATTTATCATAAGATAGATAGCTTTTACTGAGCATCGATGTTATATTGTCCATAATTTAGTATCCATTAGAGTAAGTCAGCCTAATTCAGCGTGTCACAGTGCATAACGCTGGAGCGGAGGAACCAAATTCTGGGGCGTATCTAAATAAAAAGTAAGGAGTTAGAAGTTACTAAATATTTAACTTATAACTCATAGCTTTCTTTAGAAGGGCATCTCTCAGCCCTAGCCCGTCAGCTAACTTCGTAGGCATTGAGAGGAGACTGAAGAGACGGCATTTTTATAATGTTCCGATCTCATCGGTGTCCAAGGCTGGTACTGCTCGGATTTTTTGTACCTGCACTTAAATCTGTTGAGGTCGTAAATGATATTTCAATTAAATTTAGCAGCGATCGCAGCGATCGCTGGACAAGCTGCTTGGAAAAAAACAAAACCTGTCATCGTTAGAGATGTCTTTTTTCTACCTGTGTTGGGGTTCTTGGGAATAATTGTGCTGTGGTGGATTATTGCACTTGCCAACCATGAATTGATGCCCACCCCGCCAGAAGCGTTAATCGCTAATCTAGACTACATATTAAATCCTTTCTACCAGCGAGGCCCGGGCAACTTAGGAATTGGTTGGCTGTTGATTGCAAGTCTACGCCGGGTATTAATAGGTTTTTTGTTGGGTGCGGTAGTAGCGATTCCTCTGGGGTTTTTAATTGGCATGTCTAGATCGGCAATGCTAGCGCTCAATCCGATCATTCAAATTTTTAAACCTGTATCACCCTTAGCTTGGCTGCCCATCGCCTTAGCAATTTTCAATTTAGCAGATCCTTCAGCCATTTTTGTCATCTTTATTACTTCTCTCTGGCCAACAATTATTAATACCGCTTTAGGAGTTTCTAGCGTTCCCAAAGATTATTTAGATGTGGCACGAGTTATAGAAATGCCCCGTTGGCGACGGATTACAAAAATCATTTGGCCTGCAAGTTTGCCATATATTTTTACAGGTTTGCGAATTAGTTTAGGGATAGCTTGGCTGGTAATTGTCGCCGTAGAAATGCTTACAGGCGGTATTGGTATCGGCTTTTTTGTCTGGGATGAATGGAGTCGCTTAAACCTAAGTTCAGTGTTTTTAGCTGTGTTGGTAATTGGTGTAACTGGGTTAATTCTAGATTACGCCGTGGGTAAAATTCAAGAATTAGTAACTCATCGCCCGAAAACTTCCAACTAACAAAATTCGGCTGCTATTAAAACAGCAGAAACTCTGCGCCTGAAGCGTGAGTAATTAATCACCAATGGAGCTACAAGAATGGGTGATATTGACTGGACTCGACGAGATATTATTAAAGGAATAGGAGCAACAACGGCGGGAATGGCGCTTTCTTCTTGTGGGATTTCAGGAGATAGATCAGCCAAAGGATTGACCGAAGAAGCTTTAGCTGTGCAACCAGTAGTTAAAAGCGGCGACCTAGAAAAAGCCGATATTACAGTTGGTTACGTTCCCGTTAATGATTGTGCGCCATTTGCGATCGCCTGGAAAAAAGGCTTCTTCCGCAAGTATGGTTTGAACGTTACACTCAACCGCGAAGCTAGTTGGGCCACCTCCCGCGACGGTGTAATTTTTGGTCGCCTGGATGCTTCACCTGTAGTATCTGGTGCAGTCACTAACGCCAGAATTGGTGCTGAAGGCGCACGCCACGCCCCATTGTGTGCAGCCATGACCATACACCGTCACGGTAATGCGATGACGATGAACAAAGCCATGTGGGATTTTGGGCTGCGCCCGTGGTACGAGTATCAAGAAAAATATGGTGATGGGGCTTTAGAAGCCTTTGGGCGCGATTTCCGAGGTTACTTTGACAAGCAATCGCCAGAAAACAGAGTTTGGGCAGTAGTATTAAGTTCCTCCATTTACGAATACTTTATCCGTTACTTATCTGCCGCCGCAGGGGTTGATCCGCTTAAAGAGTTTCGCGTCATTATCGTTCCGCCGCCCCAAATGGTGACAAATGTGCGGATTGGTGCAATGCAAGCTTACATGGTTGCAGAACCTTGGAATACACGAGCAATAACAGGTAACGAAAACATCGGCTTTACCTTCGCACAAGGTAAAGAAGTCTGGTTGGGACACCCAGATCGGCTTTTGGGCGTGATGGAATCTTTCATCGACAAATATCCCAAAACCTATCGTTCCCTAGTCAAGGCGATGATTGAAGCCTGTCAGTATTGTAGCAAAGCAGAAAATCGCCAAGAAGTAGCCGAACTGATAACAGACCGTTCCTTTACAGGTGCTAGACCTAAAAAGAAAAATGCCCCAATTGCGAAGTTTACAAGTCCGGGAATTCTCGGCAATTACAACTATGGCGGCTTTGACGGCAAAGACCGCACCATCAAAGCAGCTGACACCACGATTTTCTTCGATGTTCCTGACAACCTTCCCAAACAGCCAGGAGAACATTCCACATTCTTATGGAGATCGAGAAGTCTTTGGTTGATGACACAAGCAGCACGGTGGGGACAAATTAAGGAATTCCCCAAAAATGCCGATAAACTAGCCGAACTTGGCTGGAGAACAGATTTATATCGGGAGATAGCATCTGAAATGGGCATTCAGTGTCCCAAGGATGATTACAAGGTCGAACCACCAGAAGTATTTATAGATCAGAAAGGCTTCGACCCCAGCGATCCTGTGGGCTATCTGAATAGTTTTGCCATCAGGGCTAATGCTCCCACTAAATTTTTCATGTCTTAAGCTGTGTGTATTTAATTTGCACAGCTAGGGCGGGCAAGATGCTCACCCCACAAGAGATTTATTTTTGGGAGAATGCAAATAAAAAAATTTAGCTGAAATCCCAAGTTCAAATATTGACTGATGACTAAATTATTCCCGGAGCATTTTGATGATGGAATATACCTCATTACCGATTAATACCCAGACCAAAGTTATCCCCCGCGCTGGATTTTTAGAAATTGAAAATTTAGTCAAGTCTTATCCGACACCTGATAAAGATAGCTTTGTTGTTTTAGATGGCGTTAATTTAACGATTGGTGAAGATGAATATATTTCTGTAATTGGTCACTCTGGTTGTGGTAAATCAACTCTATTAAAAATAGTAGCTGGTTTAGAAAAAGCCACTTCCGGCTCAGTAAGGCTAGATGGAAAAGAAATTCGTGAGCCAGGAGCCGAAAGGATGATGGTATTTCAGAACTATTCGCTGTTACCTTGGTTAACAGTGCGAGAAAATATCCGTTTAGCTGTCGATGAAGTGCTAAAAAATGCTAATCGGGCTGAGAAAATTAGCATTGTAAATCAACACTTGGCAATGGTAAACTTGACGGCGGCAGCTGACAAATATCCTGATGAAATCTCTGGAGGTATGAAACAACGAGTAGGTATTGCCAGAGCTTTAGCAATTCGTCCGAAAATGTTGCTGATGGATGAACCTTTTGGGGCGCTAGATGCACTAACTCGTGGCAAATTACAACGGCAGGTATTGGATATTTGGGAAAATAATCGTCAGGCAGTGATGATGATTACCCACGATGTTGATGAAGCAATTTATATGTCCGATCGCATCGTCTTGATGACCAATGGCCCAGCTGCTAGTATAGGAGAGATATTAGAAGTTCCTTTTGAGCATCCACGCGATCGCGCGGCTATGCGAAACTCAAAAGAATATTTTGAACTTCGCAATCACGCTCTGAATTTCCTCGATCGATATTTTGCCCAAGACGAGTAAATTAGATTATCATTTTTTTTAGTGGGTAGCCTAATTCAAATTCATGAAAGCTGAATTTGGAACGGAGGAACCAATGTTTGGGGCTAATCTTACGAGAGACACCTTCCAGTCTTAGCCCGTCAGCTAACTCCGTAGGCAATGGAAGGAACCCCCAAGAGTTTGGCTGTAATACAGTTATTATTGGGGTTTCCTTGATTGATTTAAGATTTGAAATTTTGGTTATCGTCACTCAATCTAAAATCCAAAATCCAAAATCTCAAATTGATTGCCCTGCTTCTCATTGTTAATTCATTTCATTGGGAGAAGTAAAGCTGTGCAAATTAAGCCAATGTTAGCACGTCTGCAAAGTGCCACAGGCCGAGATGACTTAATTGAACAAATGGTACTGTTGCCAGAACCAAAAAAACCTTTTTCTAAAAAACCTCAACAAGCAAAAGCAATTAATTTAATTGTTGCTTATGACGCATCTCCTAACAGTCATACGGCGCTAGATATTGCCTTTTGGATTGCTCATCAAACGCGTTTAGCCACCAATGCAGAAGTCACAGTTCAAGCCGTTTATGTACTAGAAGACAATTCAAAAAGCCATTATCAAAATGTCTTAAGCTTACCAATACAACAGCCTCAACTTGAGTGCCAAATCAATGAAATATCAAATTCTGCCACACAGGTATTAACTCAACCACAATTGCAGACAGTAGTAACTCCCCTGCAACAAGCAGATATAATTCTCTGGCAAGCTCGAAGTCTGGCTGAAGAATGGCAAGGTTGCTTCAAATCTCATTTACGGTTTGGCAGCATTTCTACAGAACTTAAAAAAGTTGTTGAATCAGAGGCTGCCGATATCTTATTTCTCGGTTGCAACTCTGTCAATCATCCGATGATTGAAGCACTAGGTTCTAATTTTCCCTGCGCTGTTTTGGGTATTCCCAGTTGTATTGATGAATAATCACTGTTAAGAATTTAAATAATTTTTATCCAATTGTAATCATAGATGAGTCACCTATAATTAGGTGGCTTTTTTCGATACTAAATAAATAAACCAAAAGAGGAACCACTGCCTTGCAGGGGTTCCTCCTAACTTCTTAGCTATTTGCTAATAACTAATGACGTGTAGCACGTCACGAAGAACGCTATACCCAGCTAAATCCCAAAGTAAATATGCAAGGAATCCAATTGCTGCAAAGCGACCATTCCAAATTTCGGCTTGGGGTGTCCAGCCAAACAGAAATTCATTGCGATCTATACCGTTGTATTCTGTTGCAACAGTTGGTAAATCTGTAGATGGACGAGTTCCTTGAGTTGCCATTTGTTTTCTCCGAATATTTAGTAATGTTCCAAGTGTTTAAGTTTTAGTAGCCAACTATGCGTAAAACGTCACGCAAAACGCTATAGCCTGCTAAATCCCACAATAGATAGGCTAGAAATCCAATTGCTGCAAAACGACCATTCCAAATTTCGGCTTGGGGTGTCCAGCCAAACAGAAATTCATTGCGATCTATACCGTTGTATTCTGCTGCAACAGGTGGTAAATCAGTAGAGAGACGAGTTTCTTGAGTTGCCATTTTTTTTCTCCAATATCTAGTAATGTTCTAGTAACTAACTAAGCGCAAAACGTCACGAACAACGCTATAGCCTGCTAAATACCAAAATAAATAGGCAAAAAGCCAATTATTGCAAAATGAACGTTCCGAAATTTCGGTTTGAGGAGTTTAGACAAACAGAATTTTATTGCGATATTTGCCATTCAATTCTGTTAGAAATAGTGGCAAATCTTTGGAGTAACGAGTTGCCATTTATTTTTTTATCCTCAATTCATTTGTTAACTTTAATGTAGCTGTTTATTAATAGACTTATTTCTGTCTCTGGGTACAAACCGTAGGCACTTCTTCTGGACGATTATCAGAAACGTATTTTTTTGGACAAATCCACCTTGAGAGAGTGACTAAAAACGAATATGTAAATAAATGTAAAAAACTTATAAAAGAACTATAACTTAAACAGAATCAATCGCTACAAAGAAGTCATTAAAAAGTAAAAATTAGCTATACATAATTAAGAGCAGATGGTAATTTGATTAAGATTCTCACCGAAGGATAATAAAAGTTATATCTTTCGCTGGATATACTTTTCAATCTTTAGAGAGATGCTTTAAATAGTCAAATTCCAGGATTCTGAGCTAATGAGTTAGGTATTGCCATAGGTACAAACATACATAAATACTAAGAGTTGCTTCTCAAGAAAATCTTAATTCCCCAAATTTCAACCTTAGAAGAAGGAAATACAATGTTCCAAAGTACGGAAATTATGCTGGGACTGTACAAACCACTATTGTGGGTGGCACAGATTCCAGATACCTCAAACGTCACGCCAGCACAGGCATCGGCTCTCATCTCCGGGCCGCACTTTTTTGTGGCTTTGATCTCCGGTGTGATTTTAGCCTTTGCTTTCCAATTAGTTCTAACTAATCTTTCCCTTGCAGCCGGTATTTCCTACCTGGGGCACTCATCTGACTCAGATTCAGATAGTGGGGAAGCGGAAAGTTTGGGTGGTAACATTCGCAAAATTGGCACCGCAGTGGGGCTTTGGACATTAGTCACTGTGACGATCGCCTTATTAATCGCTTCTTTTCTGGCAGTGAAATTGAGCCAGGAAATCTTTAGCCCAGGATTGGGAGCGATTCTCGGTTTGGTGATTTGGGGTGCTTACTTTTTACTCCTCGTCTGGGTAAGTTCCACCACTGTTGGTTCCTTAATTGGTTCAGTTGTCAATACGGCAACTTCCGGTTTTCAGGCGATTATGGGCACAGCTACCGCCGCACTGGGCGCAAAGGCTGTGAATAACCAAGTTGTAGCGACCGCTGAAGCCGCCGCCGCCGCAGTCCGCCGGGAACTAGGAAGCGCCATTGACCCTACAAGTATCCGCGAAAATATAGAAGATTACTTAGATAGGCTGCGTCCTCCAGAGCTAGATTTGTCAAAGATTCGGGGTGACTTTGAAAATTTACTCAATGATCCGCAACTAAAAGCGATCGCAGGGACTTCAGATATTCGCAACATCGACCGCCAGAAGTTTATCGAGTTAGTCAGCAGCCGCACCGACCTTTCCAAAAAAGATGTTAGCCGGATTGCTGATACCTTATATAAAGTTTGGCAGCAAGTCGTGAGTCAGCAATCACCCACCCAAGACCGCCTGGGTGAGTTAATGGATTATCTGAAATCACTTCCAGCAGGACAAAACAAAACAGATGAACTCAACGCCAAACTGGATCGGTTATTAGCAGAACAGGGTAGTTCCAAAGAAGCTGACCAAAAAGCAGCTCCTAGCGCAACACAAAGTACAATCCAGCAAGCACTATCCGCCTTAACCGCCACTGTGCTAGGACGGTCAGATTTGCCTGATTTGGATGTGGAAAAAATCTTGCGTAGTCTCACTACCGCCAAAGAGAAAGTTACCCAACAAGCAGATAAGCTAGGTTTGCCAACACCATCAGAACCCTATACCCCAATTCGGGCTGATATCGAAAACTACCTGCACAACACTTATGCTTGGCAACTAAGCTCAGAAAGAATCGCCCAGGAATTTCGTGATGTCCTCTACGACCCAGCAGCTGACCCCGGAATAGTCCGCAGAGAACTAGAACGACTATCCCGCAACGATTTCGTTAATATCCTACAACAACGCGGACTCCTTACCCAAGCCCAAATTCAGCGCATTGCAGATCAGTTAGAAGCTGTCCGCAAAGATGTACTAGTGATAGTTACAGGTATTGAAGAAAGAGAGATAGTCCAAGACTTGCAACGGGCAGTAGAAAGTTATCTGCTAGTTACTCCGAAAGCCGATTTGACAGCAGAAGGTATTGAACAAACTTTCAAACCATTGTTGCAAGACCAAGATGCAGATTATGAAACTCTGACATTGCGACTAGCTCACCTTGATCGTCAGGAAATGCGGTCGATATTGCTGCAACGTAATGATGTCCAGCTATATGAAGTGGACAGCATTATCGATGAGTTAGAAAAACAACGCGATCGCGTCTTGGTAGAATCCAAAGGGCTAGCAGAACAGGCGCAATATCAAGCAGAAACCCTGTGGCTAAATGTAGAATCATATCTGCGTAATACAGGAAAATCAGAACTGAATCCTGATGCCATCCGCGCAGAATTCAAAAGATTACTAGAAGATCCTCAAGCTGGAATTAGCTCAATTCGGGCGCGGTTGTCTCGCTTTGACCGCGATACCTTGGTGCAATTGTTGAGTCAACGGCAAGATTTGAGTGAGGATCAAGTTAATCAAATCATCAATACTGCTGAGGAGTCGTGGCATAACATTCGCCACACACCCCAAGCTGTAGTGGATAAAGCCAAAGAGCAATACGACTCTGTTACTACCACGATCGCAGATTATCTGCGGAATACTGGTAAACAAGAACTGAATCCAGAAGGTATCCAGCGAGATTTGACCAGATTGTTTGAAAATCCCCAAGAGGGAGCCGTAGCACTGCGCCGTCGGTTGTCGCAGGTAGACCGAGATACACTGGTGAAATTGCTAAGTCAACGTAAAGACTTGAGTGAAGAACAAGTCAATGAAATCATTGATTCCACCCAAACTTCGATTCGCAACTTTGTGCGTGCGCCTCGTCGTTTAGCTACCCGCACCCAGCAAAGAGCGGCAACATTTAAAGCTTATGTAGAAGAGTATTTGCGTCAAACTGGCAAGGAAGAACTTAATCCTGAAGGTATTAAACGCGACTTACAACTACTGTTGCACGATCCGCGAGTTGGGGTAGAAAGTTTTAGCGATCGCCTTTCCCATTTTGATCGTTCTACCATCATCGCCCTGCTGAAAATTCGGGAAGATATGTCCGATGAGGAAGCGGCGCGGATTGCCGATAACATTGTATCCGTCAGGGATCAATTTGTAGAACAAGTACGGAATATCCAACGAGGCATTCAAGATGCGATTGACGGGGTTTTTGCCCGGATTCGTAACTATCTCAACTCCTTGGATCGCCCGGAACTTAACTATGATAATATCAAGCGCGATGTTCGCACATTTTTTGACGATCCCCAGGCAGGATTTGATGCCCTGCGCGATCGCCTCTCCTCTTTTGACCGTGATACCCTGGTGGCAATCATGAGTTCTCGTGAAGACATCTCTGAGGAAGATGCCAACCGAATCATTGACCAAATTGAACGGGCCCGCAACACAGTATTGCAACGTGCAGAACGCATACAGCATGAAGCCCAACGTCGCCTAGAACAGGTGAAGCATCAAGCACAGCGACAAGCAGAAGAAACCCGCAAAGCCGCAGCAACAGCAGCTTGGTGGCTGTTTGCCACAGCAACCGTATCTGCGGTTTTCTCTGCATTAGGAGGAGTAGTCGCTGTAGTTACACAGTAGTTTAACAAGTTTTCTCCGCTAACTTTTAAGCCTCCTGTTATGGGAGGCTTTTTTTATATTTGCAATGTCATTAGTAATTAGGAATTGTTTAATTGTCCTTAGACACAGCAGATTTCGTATCATACCAATTTTACATATACCAACCTGTAAACCTGGATAAAATAAGGCTTTTATAATTTTGAATTTATACAACTATGCCTTGAAAGATAGTCATATATGAATATCATTTACCGTTTTAATTCAGCAATTAGATAGGGGAAAATAGATATTATTTAATGCTTAAATATAATTAAAGCATTAAATAATTTTTGCAATTTAATAAATTTTACCTAAGTAACAATTTAAAATAATGGAAAATACATAATTCAAATAATGTACATCACAGCAAGCTCTTCGTAACCGAAGAGAGGGTTGGGAGCGGGGTTCAGTACCTACTTAACACAGAACCGCTAAAATTTGATAAAACCTTCCTTCCGTAGCAACAATGGCAAAAATTTTATAGCTAAAATTCAAAATGTGAATAAAGTCATGCTGAAATTATGACTTTATTCCACTGTGTATTATTTTTTAGTGTTTTAAACTGAGAGCAATACAGCAAATCAATTAATTCCTGTAACAAAGGAAACTTACTGGAAACCTAATAAGTAAGAATATTTGTTCATAAATCATTGATAAATGCTGTATAAAACTCAATTAAATTGATGGGAATTTGAATATGAAACGTATTTTTTTAGGTACATTACTTGCTCTACCATTGGCAATTTCCTCCTTGCCTTCACAGGCATCGGCAGCAGAAATTATTGTTAGACCCAATGTTCATAGAGCTGCTTTTGTGCATAAACCTGTTGTTGCCCGATATCAACGAAAGCTGATTCCTGCACATTGGGAAACAGTACGACGTGGTAACAGGTGGGTTAAGGTTAGAGTTCCTGCTCGTTATGTAAATGTAAGAGTTTAATATCTAAATAGAGGCTAACAACCCTACTACAGTTGTTAGCCTCTATTAGCTAGTTTTTTGTTAAAGAAGACTGACAAAGTAAATACAAATATTTCGCATAAATCAATTTAATTAACATGAATATATATCAAAATCATCGGAATTTAAAAAAGCTTCTAATAGTTCTACTTGGGATTAGTTTATTGACAGCTTGCGATTCTATTCAGGCTGAACAAAAAAGTATAACTAAAGCAAAAGTCTTGAGTGGTGATAATTATGGAGAACTATATGACCAAGGAAAGTTACGTACTTACTATTTGTACACTCCAAAATCTTATAATCCAGACCGCCCAATGCCGTTAGTTTTAGTGTTTCATGGAGATGAAGGTAATGGTCGATCTATCAGTAATGTGACTCGCTTCAATGAATTAGCTGATAAAAAAGGATTTATTATTGTTTATCCAGATGGAATTGATCAAAAATGGAGCCTTAGAGGTAACGCTCAAGGAAGGGTGGATGATGTTTCGTTTGTCAATGCTTTAATTAATCATCTTCAGCAGCAAATTAATATTGATAGCCATAAAATTTATGCTACCGGTTTTTCTAGAGGTGCAATACTTACCCAAGCACTGGCTTGTAAGTTACCTAATAAAATTTCTGGTTTTGCATCAGTAGCTGGTTCGCTCCCAGTTAGACTCAAATCTAATTGCCAGCCTCGAACTTCTATATCAATGTTAACGATCAACGGTACAAACGATCGCGATGTCCTTTATGAAGGTGACGATCGCACTCAACGAGGAGCGTTGCTTTCTATCTCAGATATGGTAGATTTTTGGCGATCGCACGATCAATGTACTTCATCAAATAATAAATCCCCTAACTTTTCTGAAGATAAAGTAAAAACCGCTATCTACACAGGTTGTAGTGGCAACTCAGAAGTTTGGCAGCTAGCGGTAGTAAACGGCGGACATTTCTGGCCTGGTGGTTCCTCAACTGACAAGAACGTAAACAAATTCAATGCAAACCTGGGGCTGAACGCCAGTGAAACAATTTGGAACTTTTTTCAAAGTCATAGTTAGTAAACCGATACCGTTAAACACCATTTTGCTTAAACCACGCTAAGAGACGTTTCCAACCGTCCTTAGCATCTTTTTCGCGGTAAGAAGGGCGATAATCAGCAAAAAAAGCATGAGGTGCATCGGGATAGACGATAATTTCAGATTTGCTACTGCTAAACTTTAAGCGATCGCGCATCTGCTCTACTGTATCGAGAGTAATACCTGTATCTTTCCCACCATAGAGTCCAAGAATGGGGACTGTTAGTTTTGATGCAATATCGATAGGATACTTGGGTTGAAGTTCGGTAGCATCGCCTACAAGCCGTCCATACCAAGCGACACCAGCCTTCACCTTGGGATTGTGTGCGGCATATAACCAGACAATGCGGCCACCCCAACAGAAGCCTGTAATTCCTAATTTATCGGCATTACCTTTAGCCGATTTCACAGCCCAGTTTACCGTAGCATCAAGATCGGATAACACTTGGGCATCTGGCACTTTGGCGACAATTGGGCGAATTTGGTCTATGTTGCTTAACTTGGTGACATCGCCTTGACGGATAAATAATTCCGGTGCGATCGCTAAATACCCCAACTTGGCAAAGCGACGGGTGATATCCTGAATATGCTCATGTACGCCAAATATTTCCTGAATTACCAGAACAATTGGGAAATTTTTACCAGTGGCTGGTGCTGCTCTATATGCAGGAATTTCGCCATCTTTGACGGGAATTTTCACTGCACCAGCTACTAACCCCTTAGCATCGGTGGTAATGACTCCGGCAGAAATGGGTTGTACTGCGAGGGCAAAACCCGTCGCTAGGCTGGCTGTTGCAATAAATTTGCGGCGTGTTATTTCTTGCATCATTTCTACTTTAAATTTGCAAAAACTTAATTAATTGTTGGTTAACCGTACAATGCTAAAATGCAAATACTATGAATCAGTTTACCGTGATATTAAAAGCCTTTGCTACCTTTTCATCTACATAAAAAGAGCGATCACAATATAAAAAGTAACCCTTCATAGGATTTGAAACACTACAATCATACAATTTTATATTTTAGATTGACTACAGCAATCAAGTCACTAGCTCTGTCATTTAATTTTAGATATTGGATTAAAGAATTATTCTCGAGTTTAAATTCGCTTGCTGTTAGACCTTTTTAAATTTTAGACTTCGGCGTGACACTTCGGCTTCTCTACGAGACGCTACGCGTAGCTTGCTTCACCGGAGGGGTACGCTCAGTGCAAAGACGCTCAGTCGAACGGTCTAAATATCTGTTATAAAACTTAATTACGAATTACTTAATCTCTCCTTAACCTGTTTAAATATTTTATTTTATATCATTGACAAACTTTAAGTTAAATTGTATTTATTATATGTATTAAAATAGCAAAATCGAAATTTTCACTATGCCTAATATTCTTTTACTAGGGAAGTTTAAAAAAGCTACTAGTAACTTTTTTGTAGGTGCATCAATAGCAATAGGAATTTTATCTCCTATTGTTTTTACTTCTTCCCGGGCTTTGGCTGATTATAGCCAAATTGGTATTCCCACCGCCGCAGCTACCACACTTAAGACTCTTGCAAATCAAGGTATAACTGCTAAAACTATTGCATTTGCTCCCAATGGAGGGTGGGTAATTCTCAATGGTAACAATGGTTATAACTCTGAAAATATTCCACAAGAGACTACGAAGCTACTTTCCACTCTAAATAAACAAAAATCAACTATCAACACTATTGCCTTTACGCCTAGTGGAGAGTGGGTAATTATCTATAACGGTAATGGTTATTATTTGAGTACTAATTTTCCCAAAGATGCTGCGAATGAACTAAAAACTATAAATCAAAAAAAATCAACTATCAACACTGTTGCGTTTACACCTAATGGACAGTGGATAATTCTCTCTAACGGTGGTAACACTGCTAATTTTAGTACCAATTTTCCCAAAGATGCTGTTAATGAAATAAACGCTATATATAAAATAGGTCTAAATATCAAGACTGTTGCGTTCACTCCAAATGGAGCATGGGTAATTTTTCCTGCAAATCCCTATAACGGCAATACTGCTTATGCTTATAGTTCCGGTATTTCACAACTTGCTACTAGTACAATCGTGAACCATTATAAGGCAGGATACCGTTTCATAAATATAGCTTTTACTCCAAGCAATGGTTGGGCGTTACTTGATTTAAATCCACAACAAATTCAACAGCAAGAGCTAGAAAAGATACAATCATACCAAATTCAGGCAGAAGCAGAGAAAAATGCGACAGAGGCAACCCTTAATTCAATTAAAAATATTCAATTACCTCTTTTAAAGTAACATCCTGGGGCATTTATTCTACTGCCTTGAAGATTTGATATTTTACAGTATTATCTGCTGTAATTTGTATTCCCTTCAAAAGTTGACGGTGATAATCTCAATTTAACACTTGACATAACTGGTGAACAAAGAGTGATCGCTTTATTTTTTCCGATTTATCCAATCTTGTCCACCAGATAACTGACTGACATAATCATCCATAATCGCTGGTAATTCCTTTGGCGAATAAGTATATGTTAAAGCCAGTAAACTAGTAGCTGTAGTTAATATCTGGCTTTTATCTAGCATTTTAGATAACTGAGAGCGAGTAAATTTGCCATTCATCACTTCCTCACTCGCATCAGCGATTGCATCCTCAATTACTTCCTCTTCTATGAAATTCTCCCATTCATCTAAACTAATATAATAAGATTTTTTATTATCTTTGATATTTAGCTTTTTAATTTCTCGGATGGAATTACGAATAGAATTTGCCCAGGAACCAGTTAATCGTTGTTCTACTTGGTTCTTAATCAAATGAATCAGTAAAATCCTTAAATAAGCTTGAATATTCCGCAGAATAGCTTGTTTACTCATGCCCTCTAATTCATCTACAATTGCCAAGGCATCGGCATAACGTCCTTCTAAAATACTCTTTTTAAGGTCTATTAGTTCCTGCGTCATTTTTTCACTTCCTACTGGCTTAAGTTCTATATAACAATCACCCATACTTTATTAATAGCAGAGTCTCTTACCTGCCATTAATAAAGCAGTATTGCTTACTTCTGAGCCTGTATCACTTGTAAACTACCACCTGCATATAAAGTTGGCTCACCCACATTAAACCCAGTCTGAGTTAACAATCCAGGCAAATCAGTTTTCAATAATTCCCAAGCTGTTTCCGTCTCAAACAACAACAAAAACACTGATACCCCAGGCCAAAATATCGGATTCGTAGGAGCATGAAAATCTACCAGTGTAAACACTCCTCCTGGCTTCAACACTCGATAAACTTCACTAATAATTTTTCGTAATTGCTCAGGCTGCATCTCGTGTAATGCAACGCTGGTATGCACCACATCAAATAGATTATCTGCAAATGGCATCTTCTCAGCAAAAGCTTCGAGATAGACTGCTAATGGTACATTTTGCCGCGCCCGTTGCAAAGACTTGGGTGAAGCGTCCAATCCTGTTACATTTTGTGAAAGTTTTACCAAAAATTGCGTCGTTTGACCACTGCTGCAACACAAATCTAAAACCTGAGAATCTGAGTGAATTGTTAAGCCTTGCAAAGCAAGTTGCCGAAAACGGGCTTCACCACCTACACTTAAGGCCGCTAAACGAGAGATACCATCATACAGCCACTGATAGCGGTAACTCCAATCTCTTAAAATTGTTGCCATTGCATATTTCCTTGCTATTAAGCTTTATATTTAATAAAGATATATTGTTAACATTAGTAAAAAACCTGAAAAGATTGGGGGAAAGTAACTGCTATGGGTCGTGTAGGCGTCTTATTACTCAATCTCGGTGGCCCCGATAAGCTAGAGGATGTCGGGCCGTTTTTGTACAACCTATTTTCCGATCCGGAAATTATTCGCCTACCATTTCGCTGGTTGCAAAAGCCCCTAGCCTGGTTTATTGCCTCGCGGCGAACCAGAACATCTCAAGAAAATTATAAGCAAATCGGTGGCGGTTCCCCACTGCGGCGGATTACAGAAGCGCAAGGCGAAGCTTTAAAAGAACAGTTGAGTCATTTAGGGCAAGAAGCCAATATCTACGTGGGAATGCGTTATTGGAATCCCTATACAGAAGAGGCGATCGCACAGATCACTCAAGATAATATAGAACACCTGGTAATTTTACCACTATATCCCCAGTTTTCTATCAGTACGAGTGGTTCTAGCTTCCGGCTTTTAGAAAAACTTTGGCGAGAAGACCCAAAGCTTCAACCCATTGATTACACCGTCATTCCTTCCTGGTACAAAGAACCAGGCTATCTGCAAGCAATGGCGCAACTCATAGCCCAAGAGCTAGAACAGTTTCCTAACCCGGATGAGGTTCATATATTCTTCAGCGCTCATGGCGTTCCTAAAAGCTACGTTGAAGAGGCTGGCGACCCTTATCAGCAAGAAATTGAGGAATGTACTGCCTTAATTATGCAGACCCTCAATCGACCCAATGCCCACACCTTAGCTTACCAAAGTCGCGTCGGCCCAGTAGAATGGCTCCAACCTTATACTGAAGATGCCCTCAAAGAACTAGGTGCAAAAGGTGTGAAAGATTTGGTTGTTGTGCCTATCAGTTTTGTCTCAGAACACATCGAGACTCTGCAAGAAATTGATATTGAGTATCGGGAAGTAGCAGAAGAAGCAGGAATTGACAATTTCCGTCGTGTTCCTGCTCCCAATACCCATCCAGTATTTATTAATGCACTTGCAGACTTAGTGATTAATGCGCTCAAAAACCCCAGCTTCAAGCTTTCGCAAGCTGCCCAAATGAAAAAAAGGGTGAAAATGTACCCCCAAGAGCGTTGGGAATGGGGTCTGACTACTAGCGCTGAAGTCTGGAATGGTCGGATTGCTATGCTGGGCTTCATCGCCTTAATCATTGAGTTGATTACCGGTCATGGCTTCTTGCACATGATTGGACTTTTGCAGTAAGTGAAAGGAGTTAGGAGTAGAGACGCGATTAATCGCCTCTGTACAAAAGCTAGGAGTTTTAAATTTTTGTCCCTAGTTTTTCACTCTTAACTTCTATCTTCATTCCTAACTTTTCACTCTTAACTCCTAACTTTTCTGCCAATACCAGTCATACCAATGCTTCGCACTACGAACTGCAAACCATAGCAGTATTAAAGCAATTAATCCTCCTTGCCAGGGAGCATCAAAGGCAAAAAGTACTAGAGCAATACACAAAGTATCTTGAAGAAAGACTGCCCATAACGGTAAACCACGTAACCGATAAAACCAGCCAACTTGAACGAGTTGGAGTACTAAAGCTAAGGAACCTCCAATACAGGCAATCAACCAGCTTGGTGTTGCTGTGGCACTAGCTACTGCTAACCCCATAATTGCCCCCACGACGGGAGACATGAATAATTGAACTAGTTGTAGCAATCTTTGCCCCCATAGCTTTTTTGAGGCTAATAATTCAACTAAAGACCAACAGCTAAGGCAAGCTAACAATATTGGTGAAGAAATGTGAGATAAAACCGGAACTTGTGACCACAAGCTACTACCCTGCAACAATCCAATGATTAGCAAAGGTATACCTATTCTCATTCCTGCTGCCGCCGAGGCTGAAAGTGTGGCTAGGATTTCAATCATTTAGGCACTAGAAGCACTAATAAATAAGTAAATAAGTCAGTCAGCGCAATAAAAGTAACCTGTATGAAGGAAAGTAAATAAGGTTAAAACCCTCTTTCCTCTTGCCTTATCCCAATGATAATTATTTACATCGACCTACTTATCTGTTATTTATACTACCCAGTGCTGGCAAAAATTCCAGCACCAAACTAACAGTCTTTAGCAATGCAATATTAAAGATTTTTGGTATTTTTATATATCTTCTTTGAAAAGGTTTGCATATTTTTTGAGTAACAGGTTAGTAGTAAGCGCCCAAGCGCTCACTACAAGTAAATTAATCCTAAATTTCTAGTCGTTGATAAACCTCTTCTAAATGGCTCAGATGCTGCTGGGGGTTAAAACAGACTTCTAGTTCTGCTGGAGACAACTTTTCGGTAACGCGAGGATCTTTGCTAATCAAGTCCTGGAAATTACCTTCTGGCTTGTTCCAAGCGGCGTGAGCGCTTTCTTGAACGATCGCATACGCTTCCTCTCGGTTGCTTCCCTTGTCTATCAAGGCTAGCAGGACTTTTTGGCTGAACACAACGCCGCCGTAGCAGTTGAGATTTCGTTCCATGTTTTCAGGATAAACCAACAAGTTTTTCACCAAGTCGGTTATTTCTGACAACATAAAGTGCGTCAAAGTGCAAGCATCTGGCAAAATTACCCGTTCTACAGAACTATGGGAAATATCCCTTTCATGCCAAAGAGCAACGTTTTCCAAAGCTGCACCGGCATGGCTTCTGACGAGTCGCGCCATTCCCGTCAGTCGTTCTGAACGGATGGGATTGCGCTTGTGTGGCATTGCCGAGGAACCTTTTTGACCTTTGGAAAAGAATTCTTCAACTTCTAGAACGTCTGTTTTTTGCAGATTGCGAATTTCTACAGCAAAACGTTCGATGGATGCCGCTAACAAAGCTAATTGTTGCACATAGTCGGCATGGCGATCGCGGGAAATAACTTGAGTTGAGGCCGTATCAGGTTTAAGTCCGAGTTTTTGGCAAGCGATCGCTTCTACACGCGGTTCAACATTCGCATAAGTTCCCACTGCACCGGAAATTTTACCCACAGCGATCGTCTCGTGGAGAATTTTCAGGCGTTCCTGGTGTCGCAACACTTCTGCTAACCAACCAGCTAGCTTGAAACCAAAAGTGATTGGTTCAGCATGAATACCGTGCGATCGGCCAGCCATCACTGTATGACGATGTTCCCGTGCTTTTTCGCGAATTACCTGAATCAAATCTTCCAGACGTTGCAATAATATATCCAGGCTGGCAACCAATTGTAGTGCTAAAGCTGTATCCAAAACATCCGAACTAGTTAAACCCAGGTGAATGTAGCGTCCTGCATCACCAACATATTCGTTGACATTTGTCAAGAAAGCAATAACATCGTGGCGGACTATAGCCTCAATTTCTAGCACCCGCTTTGGGTCAAAATCTGCCTTGGCTTTAATTTCCTCAACCGCCTCAGATGGAATGTAACCAAGTTCAGCTTGAGCCTCGCAAACAGCAATTTCGACTTGCAGCCAAGTTTTTAGCTTATAGGCTTCACTCCACAGATTAGCCATTTCGGGTAAAGTATAACGCTCAATCACAGTTCGGCACAGAATACAACCGTCATATTTTACAGTTTAATTAATGTAGATCGCCTTTTAGTACTGCTTTTTGCTCAGGGACGGTACTAGTTTTGGAGTCGAAGGTGATGATACTAATTCTGCCGTCAGCCTCCATATATGCAAACTTTACATCTGCTAAAAATTCCACACCTTGCTGGCGTAACTTGCTCATCAACTCATCGTCTGTAATTAACTCTCGTTGTAAATGACGCTCAATCATCCGACCATTTTTTACTAGTAGCAGTGGTGGCTGATTCAGAAAACGTTGGAACTGGGGGATTTTATAGCCTAACCAGTTTAGCAAGTAACTCCAAAAAATTACAGTTCCTACCAAGATAGCGCCTTCAGTGATTGATGTATAATTACTCGCCATAGCATTTTGAGCAGCTTCAGCAAATAGCACAACTACGAGTAAATCAGTGATTCCTAGTGTTCCTAGTTGTCGGCTAGGAAGAAAACGTAGCACTGAGAACAGTGCTAAATAAACCAGCGAACCACGGATAATCAACTCAAAAACGCTGATGCTAGGAATAAAGATTGCCTGCCAATTGATAAAAAACCATTTTTCCATTAGCACTGATTTTCTTCCTTTCTCGATATACTTCTGGAAAAAATCCAGTATAGGTTATTTATCTGT
Organism: Nostoc sp. ChiVER01; assembly: GCF_034531155.1. Classification (NCBI taxonomy): domain Bacteria; kingdom Bacillati; phylum Cyanobacteriota; class Cyanophyceae; order Nostocales; family Nostocaceae; genus Nostoc; species Nostoc sp. ChiVER01. The sequence continues at coordinate 152,553 of NZ_JAVRBS010000012.1, forward strand.
GGTCTTATTTTATAAGACTAACTTTTATTAGAGGTTAATTACTTCAACATCTATCAGATTTATAAACTTAAATTCCTAACAATCAGGAATTAAAATCGCTGATTTTTCCTTCTCTGTTTTAAACGCTTAGGCTTATTGAAAGACTGGAGTAAACGACTAATCAAATTAGAAGGAGGCTTTTTCTTAGTGGAGGATTGACTTGTTGGCGCCTTGCCATTATTTTTCGTGTTATCAGATAAAGGTATGGCATGTTTAGATGGGGTTATGCCACTACCGTACCTTCTAGCATAAACTTGGGTAAACTCTGCACCGAAGAAAAGAATCTGCGCGGCATAGTTAACCCAAGCTAAGATTACTACCAGTGAACCAGCTGCACCATAGGCTGAACCAAAACTGCCATTACCTAAATATTGTCCTAACAAAAATCTACCAATAGAAAACAAAAAGGAAGTGAGCATAGCTCCAATTAAAACATCGCTCCAACCAATTTCGACATCTGGTAGAACTTTAAAAATAAGTCCAAATAGGAATGTAGTAATGGCAAAAGAAAGGATGAAGTTGATAATCTGCCAGAGAAAATCTACACCTGGTACTAAGTTACTAAAGTATGTTAATAATGCTGCTAATACCGTACTAATCACCAGAGAAACTAAAAGTAAAAAGCCAATACCGATCACCATTGCAAAGGACAAAACGCGTAGGCGAATCATGTTAGTTACATTGCGTCCGGGTTTCGGTTTAACTTCCCAAATCGTGTTGAGGGAATCTTGCAACTCGGTAAATAAACCAGTAGCACCTAAGAGCAAAACTCCAATACTAATGATAGAAGCCATTGCTCCTGTTTGTGGTTTGTTAGCATTCTGAATGGCTGTTTGGATAAATGCTGCGCCATCTCGGCCGACTAAACCTTGAATTTGTCCAACGATTTGACCTCTTGCCGCTTCTTCTCCAAATACTGCCCCTGCGATCGCAATTACAATAATTAGCAACGGTGCAATGGAAAAAATTGTGTAATAAGCTAGCGCCGCCGCTAACCGTGAGGCTTTATCCTCACTCCATTCTTTGAATGTCTCTTGTAATAACTTCCAAATCGCCTGCAAATTCATCTAATCAGTCTCCTTAAGCGGTATCGGTTACTTCCTGATATATTGGATACTGATTTCATCAGTAGAGGCATCCCCCCAAGGGAGTTTGTGCAGCGGCCTGGGGGAGGAATTTATAATTTTATAGTGATATGACAATGCAATAGCGTTAATTAACGATAAAAAAGATGCATTGATGTTGATAATGTAGCAAAGCAACTGTTACCTAGAAGCAATGACACAAACGGCAGCAATTACAGAAGCAATTACCACTCTTGAGGATGCAGAAAATCGATTCGGTTTTGTGCGTGTTGAAGACGAGAAATTTTTCCCAGAATGGTATGAGGGATTGTCTGAAATTACAGAAGCAGAAAAAGCTTCTGTGGATGTCGTGCGGCGTAGATATCTTTATCACCGTGCCGGAGGTGATTTACTAGAAGGGACAGTCATATTGTTATTGGTGTCACCAATACTTGCACTCTCTGGATTTTACGATCCTCCTTTCAGAATTAAGGCTGAATCATCTGTGGAACTAGTGCTAGATGATGGCGAAGAGATACTGCGCGGGCGGATTGACGTTTTAGTGTTGCAACAGCAGTTATGGGTGATGGTGTTGGAGTCGAAAAAAACCACGCTGTCAGTTTGGGCGGCTGTACCGCAAGCCCTAGCTTATATGATGGCTAACCCCAACCCGAGTAAACCTGTATTTGGGATGGTGACGAATGGAGACGATATTTTATTTGTCAAAGTGACCCAAACAAATACACCACAGTACGATTTGTCAAGAGTTTTTGCTCCCTTTGCATCCGCGAGAGAACTGTACGCCGTTTTGCAAATTCTCAAGCGTATTGGTCAGTTAATTTCTGTTGTATTTTAGAAACTTAAGCCACCATCACAAGATTTCTACTGCATTCTATCAATTGTGCGATACTGAATCGCTTCTGCCACATGATTGGTTTTTAACTCATCTTCTCCCGCTAAATCTGCGATAGTCCGTGCTACTTTGAGAATGCGATCGCTTGCTCTTGCTGATAAACCTAATTTTCTAATTGCTGCTTCTAATAAATTCCGGCTAGCATCATCTAGCTTGCACCATTTCTGGAGATGACGACTTTGCATGTGGGCGTTACAACGCAGATTTGCCTCTCCTTGGAAACGGGTAATGGCGCGATCGCTTGCTTGTTGCACTCGTTGTAGTACTGTTATTGATGCTTCTCCGGTAGGTTGTTGAGTAATCTCCTCTGGTTTTAAGCGATTCACCGCAACTTGTAAATCAATTCGATCCATTAAAGGCCCAGAAAGTTTTGCCCAATATTGCTCACGTTGGCGGGGAGAACAAGTACATTGTTGGATGGTATCGCCATAGTAACCGCAAGGGCAGGGATTGGTACTCGCCACCAAAGTAAACTGCGCGGGAAACATTACTGATAGTTTGGTACGGGAAATTGTCACATAGCCATCTTCCAAAGGCTGGCGTAAAAATTCTAATACATCTCGTTTAAATTCTGTCAACTCGTCTAGAAACAGCACGCCCCTATGAGATAATGAGATTTCCCCAGGACGAGGAAAGCTACCACCACCAACGAGAGAAGGCCCGGATGCTGAGTGGTGGGGGCTGCGAAAAGGGCGATCGCGTACCAAGGAACCGCGATTTTTCAATAAACCAGCCACCGAATGGATGCGAGTCACTTCTAAAGATTCGGCAAAACTTAGGGGCGGTAAAATACCTGGCAAGCGCCGTGCTAACATGGTTTTTCCACTACCTGGCGGCCCAACAAAGATGAGATTGTGTCCACCAGCTGCCGCAATTTCTAAGGCACGACGCGCATGAGCTTGTCCTTTTACATCATGCAAATCTGCGCCAGGGTAAGATACTGTTGCTATCTCTGTTGTATGATCAATTTGCACAGGTTTGTAACGCCCCGGATTATTTAAAAAATCCACCACATCAGACAGATGTTTGCAAGCGTAAACAGCCAAGTCTTGAACTACTGCTGCTTCTTGGGCATTATCAGCAGGGATAACTAAACCTGTAATTCCCATCTTTTGGGCTGCTGCTGCGATCGGCAAAACACCAGCCACCGGGCGCAAACTGCCATCCAGAGAGACTTCGCCCAAAAATAGATAATCCCCCAATAAATCAGCACTAACTTGCTCAGAAGCTGCCAAAATTCCCACACTAATAGGCAAATCGAAACAGGGGCCTTCTTTCCGTAAATCTGCGGGAGTTAAATTGATTACAATTTTTCGCATGGGAAAGGCGAAACCTGCATTCTTCAGCGTTGCTTTGACTCTTTCTCGTGATTCTTGAATCGCTGAATCTGGCAATCCTAAGACAACAATTCCCGGTAATCCCCCTGACACATCGACTTCTACGCCGACTTTGACGGCATCGATGCCCACAATTGATGCACTCCAAACTCTGGCAAGCATTGATTATATAACAGTAAACCTTTCAAATCTCTAGCAGATGAGTCGCTATATTGGCATTAGTGAAACTACAGAGACAATTTTTCAGCAAAATAGTTACCGCGAATTTTCAGGTAAATAGACCACACGGTAACACTGCATTATATGATCTACGCATTTGTTATTTCGGCGTACGCATTTGTTATTTCGGCGTACGCATTTGTTATTTCGGCGTACCCATTTGCTATTTCGGCGTACCCATTTGCTATTTCGGCGTACCCATTTGCTATTTCGGCGTAC